>CAKSEF010000033.1 GCA_934446465.1 uncultured Oscillospiraceae bacterium | reverse complement strand
TTCGCCGTTTTTAACGCTTTCGCAGACAAATTTTTCGTGGTGTGCCTTGCGCGCACGGTTTACGTCAAAATATCCCTGCTCGTCGCGTCCGAGTTCGTAGAACTTTTCAAAGTTGTTGGTCGGGAAAATACGTCTACAATCGGGGCACTGTACTTTCCACGGTCTGGTTACCATGTTGATGTCCCATCCCGTTCCGCCGTATTTTGCGATTATATTCTCTCCGCAATAACGGCAGCGGTTATAATCGGGGTCGTTCGGAGTGCCGACCTGACGTCCGCGCGGAACTCCTTCGCCCGGGATGATATTGTAGTAGTTATCCAGCTTATCTACAATCTTGTCGGCTTTAATTGTGTACTTATCAGCTTCGGTTTTCGCCCACTGATATTTTTTTACATTCGCCTTGGCATTTTCTCTTTTTTCATATGTGTAGATTGTCGGTTCTGTCTTTCCGTCGTGTCTGGTTATTGTAACATTCTTTTCTGCCGATACCTGCTCTCCGCGAAACTCCGCACTTGCGGAGATTCTTACTTCTCCTTCTTTGAGCGCGGTTATATATCCTTTTTCTGTTTTAACGGCATTGCTCGGTTCAGCCGTATAGGAAATATCCGCAAACGGAACTGCAACCTTGTTTCCGCTGCTTTTCAAAACAAGCAGTTTGATTTCTTTCTTTTCGCGAAGATAAAGCGTTTGGCTTATGTCTAATACACAACCGACAGTATCTGAATTATCCGTTGAAGTTATCTTAATATCTTTTTTTATCGTCTTAATGCCGTCCGATGCGGTAACGGTTATTGTTGCGGTGCCGTCGCCTGCCGCGCGGAGACGTCCGTCGTTGCCTACGGAAACAACATCTTCATTTGACGATGTGAATGAGATTTCAACCTCGTCTTCACCGAATACGTATCCGTCAAGACGCTTTGCCACTGCATCGATTTTTGACTCCTCGAGGTATTCGAGCTCTGTCTTATATCCCGAAAGCTCAAGTGAGCGGAGCGCATTTTCACTGTCCATGCGGAATCCGAGGTAGTTAAATACGGGCTTTGCATTGCCTTTTGAATCGGCAGGTACAATAACCATCATATATTCGCCTGCCGAAGGTGCATAGACTACGCCGATAGGCTCTATTGTGTCGACATTATTTTTTGTCCCCGAAAAATCGAGGGTTCCGATATAGTCTTCTGCCGTTACAGGACCGCTTTCCGAGGGAATGTTATCCTTCTCCCCGAGTCTTGCGACATCCGCAAAATAGAAATCGGCACGTCCTCCGAGCGTGTTTGAACGCTTCATAACCTCAAACCCGTAATATCCGGCCTTTGGAAGATATAACGTATATGCAAAGAATGAACTGCCGATGTTTTCAGCCTTTACCGCTGAGAGCGTTACACCGATATACGACTCCGGCGTTTTTGCGTAGTATATTTGGAACTGAGACGGATTCTTATTAAAAACAGATGTCCACGGAGTGGATATATCCGTGCGGATACCGTTTAGCCTCGACGGAGGAGTCGTCAGCTGTCCCTGTTTGTAATCTTCCGTCCCGACTACCGCGCGACCGCCGATATAATACTCAAAAACCGTCTTATCGGGGTTTACTACGGCGACGGAAAACTCCTGTGTCGTCTGCACGACGGCTGCTGTAAACCTTGCATTGCCGACAGCATTTGCCGTTATTGTTCCGTCATCTGCTATTTCCGCGATTTCGGGTGTAAGAGATGCAAAGACGGGTACATCATCAGTTATCGTTCCGCCGTTTTTGACCGTTACGTCTGCTTTTAAGCTTTCTCCGACGTTCATTGCTCCGCACCCGGCAGAAGCCTCTATTGTCGGCATATATGCCGAGTCGAGCTCTAACGAGTAAATCGAAAACGTATAGAGATACTTTCCGTTTGACTGCAAAAGATTTGATGTCGGGCAGTTATCATCTATTCCATGCGGAGCAATAACAAGATAATAGTAGCCCGCTTCTATCTGCCTGCTTCTGAGGGATGTTTTCTTTATCGCACGCTTTGTCGCATAGCTTTCGGCATAGCCGAGGTAATAATCATCCGAGAGATTTTTAATATTTTGAGACAGTGTACTACCCGTAGACACAAAGTCAATCCCCGCTGATACGGGCACTAAGTATATCCTCGCATTTACGCTCATTTTCTGCGCTATGTGGCTGAGTATTACAGAGTAATATCCCGAATTTTCAACCTTAAGCTTAAGCACATAGCCGCCATCGCCCTGCTCGGGTTCCTTATACGTTTCCGTGCCGTACCAATTATAGCACTTCTCGTAGTTATACGACATATTATTATTGGCATAGAGCGCATTCACATATGCCCACGGTGCCGAGCCGTGCTCCGCCGTGTTTTCATAAGTAGCCGTGGCAGTGTTTACTTTGTTTGAGCCGTCAATCGCCGTACTCAGAAAGCTGTATGTGATGACTTCGGATTCCGCCCCGATGTGTATTGCCGGAAGTATTCCGACCACAAGGCAAAACGCAAGCATTAAGCTTAGTACTCTTTTCATTCTTTTTCTCCTTTACTTTCCTCTGCAAAACGGACTTCATGTGCCGTAAATCATAGCGGAGAGGCAGGCTCTCCGCTATGGATAACCGCTATCTGTCTGAGATAGTTACTTCCCCGTCGACTATCAGCTTGTAGCCGTTGCCGTCTTTAATTATTGCATAGCCCTTAAACGTATCACCGACCTCACCCGTTACGGTGAACTGATTTCCGGGGCGTGTCATTGCAATTTTTGTTTCGTTGAACATAATGCCCTTTTCAACGGTGTTGCTGCCAAATCCGATAAACTCGGCCATAACCGCAGGTGTTTTTCCCGCGAAGAATCTGTCCATGACAATCTTCATTGTATTACCTGTATATATCGGCTTCTTTGTATCGTATACCGCCGTTACGGTGCAGTCCTCCCACGCAAGGAAGCTGTATTCTTCGTCAAGGCTTACAATTTCCTGCGCGCCGTTTACTTCCTTTGTCCACCACTTGAATATGCCTTTTGACGAATCGGCAGTGCATGCAACCTTTTCGCCGTAAGGAACGGTTGCAGTGCCGTTGCCGTCAACTACGCTTACCGTTACGTCAATCGGATTTTCAAGCGCGTACTGTGCGACGAAAATCATTGTTCCTGTCGGAATTAATTCCGCACCTTCGGCCGCGATTGTTTCGCCGTTGTACTGTTTCCATGCGGATGCGTCGCCGTAGCCCGCCATTGACGGAAGTGTGGGAACCGTTTTATCGGAGCTTGTATCCTCTATGATTTTGATGAGCTGACCGTTTGCGTTGTAAAACTCCGCTTTATTTACAGAGCTGTCCGAATTATCGTAAACGGCGATAAGGATATTATTGTCTCCGCCTGCGGGAGTGTAACGGAACTCATTTGTGTAGGAAACAATTTTTTTATTAAGGCTGAGTCCCTTTGCCCAGTAGAGGAAGTGTGCGTCTCCGCTTGTCTGCGGTGCGTACATTTTATACGAGCCATCTGCCTGAAGTTCTTTTGTGATTCCTTCAACCGCGCTCGTTCCCTCGCTTGCGTTATACCCTGCGCTTGACACCGACGGATTATATATTGTATCTACCGGGTCTTCGGTTTTAAACGCATCGCTTATGTCTGCGTCCTCCGCCGCAGGCGTGAGCTTGAATCCGTAATAATTATAAAACGGCTTGTCCTTTTCGTTCGCGTCTGACGGAGCTATAACGAGAAGATACTCGCCCGCCTCCGCGACAGCGACCTCGCCGATTTCCTTATTCTTATCTGCCGTATCTGAGATTGCGATTTCCGATACGAGGCTGCTCTCTTTTATCGGCCCTGACTCCGACGGAACGTCGGCGGTATTTATTGCATCATCATATTTTGCGAAATAGATTTTTGCTTTTCCGTAATTGGCATTTTTAATCGAATTTACCGTAAGGTCGTATGTACCCGCCTTAGGAACATATATGCCGTAGGCAAAAAATGAGCTGTTTACATTTGCCTTTGCGACAGATGAATTGACAACGCCGTAGTAAGTTGTGTCGGCGGTCTTTGCATAGTAGAGCTGATGCGAGTTTATATTCTTTATCCTTACCAGTCTCCACGGAGCTGATACTGACGGCTCTACATTATGTAATTCGGTCGGGAAATTTACCTTGCTTCCGCTTGCTGTCGTATCCGAAACGGTATTAAGCACACGTCCGCCCATTACATATTCATACGAATCCTTGTTCGGATTGACTATTGCCACCGAAACGGCTTCGCTCTCAACCCCGTCGACCGTTGCTTTGATTTTTGCGACGCCTTCTTTGAGACCTGTGATTTTACCGTTTTCGTCTACGGACGCATACTTGTTTTCACTGCTCCATGTAATTCCCTCTGAGGTTTCAATTACATCTTCGCCGACCGTAAGTTGCACCTTTGCCTGTGTGCTTTCGCCTACATTTATTGCCGCGGCGGAAGCCGAAATACTTACAGCGCCCGGTGCTGTCGGATTGAGTACTAATGAGTAAATTGAAAATACATAGAGGTATTTTCCGTTTGACTGCAAGGCGTTTGCTTCGCTGTAATTTGCATCCACTCCGTGCGGAGCGACAACGAGATAATACTCTCCCGCGTCTATGTATCCATACTTAAGCGCGGTCGCCTTTACAGCTCTCTTTGCCGCATATCCTTCGGCATAGCCGAGGTAATAATCGTCCGAGAGACTTTTAATGTTTTGAGACAGTGTACTCGCAGACGCAAGGTCAATCCCCGCTGATACGGGCACCAAGTATATCTTCGCATTTACGCTTGTTTTCTGCTCTATGTGATTGAGCACTGCGGAATACCAGCCCGAATTTTCGACCTTGAGCTTAAACACATAACCGCCGTCGCCCTGCTCGGGTTCTTTATACGTTTCCGTACCGTACCAATTATAACACTTCTCATAGTTATATGACGTGTTGTTATTGGCATAGAGCGCATTTACATATGCCCACGGTGCCGAGCCGTACTCTGCCGTGTTTTCGTAGGTAGCCGTGGCTGTGTTTACTTTGTTTGAGCCGTCAATCGCCGTACTTAGAAAGCTGTATGTAACACTCTCTGCATCCGCCGCAAAAACAGACGGCAGAAGAGTTACGACGAGCGCAGCTGCAAGAATCAAAGACAAAACTTTCCTCACAATACATTCCTCCAAAGTAATATATTTTGTAATACAATTATAATATATTTGCGTCTTATAAGTAAGTGTATATTTTGGCAAAAAATCATGAAATTTGTGCTTGCAAACGTTTCCCATCTAATGTATCATATTACATATAAAGGAGGTGGGAAAATGAACAGTCAATTTGCCGGGTATATGTCGAAGTACAGTTTTATTTCGTCATCCGAAAAAACCGATAATCTTGCCTTTTCGACGTGGCCGATTAGGGTAAAGCCCCTTGCAGACAAGCGCATAAATGACGCTCACTTCCATTCGGGAACGCAGATATGGTATACCGTTTCCGGCGAATACAAGCATATGATTAACGGAGTGAAGTTTAATCAGTCTGCCGGTTCTGCGGCAATCATTCTTCCGTACTCTATTCATCAAATAGACAGCCGGGAGTCAAACCTTGGCGAACTGAATGTTATTTCCGTTTCACTCCCACAAAACTCGTTCACAGACGAAAACATTCCCTTTTTAGCACATACATATACCCGCTCGTCGTTCGATTTTTTTCCTATTTCGACATCGTTCAGTTTTTCGGGCGAAAGCAAAAAAGCCGTTGATAAGCTTTTTTGTGATATGCTGGATGAATTTCGCAGGCACTATGATATGAATTTGAAAAAGCTCTATTCTTATGTATCTTCCTTCTTTGAAATTTGTTCGGTGCTAACGAAGGAAACTCTTTCCAAAAAGGAGATACTCAGCGCAAAGCAGAAATTTGAATGTGTGAATAATGCGGTGTCGTATATATCCGACAACTTGGAAAAACCGATTACTCTTGAAAATATCAGCCGTGAGGCGATGATGTCGCAGAGAAGCTTCACATCCGCATTCACGGAAATAATAGGTAAGACCTGCCACAGCTATGTAATAGCGGCGAGAATGAACAATGCGGTTACCCTTCTAAAGCGCACAAATAAATCGCTTGACGAAATATCGGCCGAGTGCGGTTTTTACGACCGAACCCATTTTATCAAGCTCTTTAAGTCCTATTTCGGAGTTACTCCGACCGCTTGGCGGAGCGATTTTCTCGAGTGGAAAGAAAAGAACGAGGAGTATGTAATCGCTCAAGAGCTCCGCGAGTATGAATGGCTTTCACACAAATAAAAAATACACCCGTCAGGGTGTATTTTTTATTTGTCTTAGAGCGCTGTCTGAGTGTCGTTCGGGTCTCCGTTGATTGCAAGGTCATATTCCTTAGACCAGTCAAGGTCGCGGTATTCCTCACCGCGCGGGTCTGTTTTTATCCAATCCATGAGCATATCAAGCATTTCCACCGTCCACGTATTTCTGTCTATCTGTGCGGTGGTAAACTTGTTCTGCGAAATCATTTCAAAACCGAAATCGTCCTTGACGTGCGTTTTTGCCGCGCCTTCAACGACATCGGCAACGAGATGACTCGGAATGAACAGAACTCCTCCTCCCGCTCCGAAAACGACATCGCCGGGGAGACATACCGCGCCGCCGAAGTTCGTAACGCTGTTGAAGCTTTTCATAATAAACTCGCGTATCGGCGTTGGGTCAATTCCTCTGTAATATACCTGAACACCGGGAACCTGCTTCATCTGCTCAACGTCCCTGACGCCTCCCCAAACGACCGCGCCGCCGTTTTTTGTTCGGGTTTTAATCGCTGTTGTAAGGTTTCCGCCGAGGAATGTTCCCTTATATATTTTGTCGTACATATCGACAACGACAACATCGCGCTCGACAAGCGAATCTATTACCCACTGATTGTAATTTCCGTTTCTGTTTTCTTTTGCGCCGCGCGCGAACATAACCTCGTGAAGGTCGGGTCTTGTCGGGCAGAAGCTGCATGTTACCGCCCGCCCAATGAGCTTCCTGCCGTCGTCGTGGAGGGGATAAAGCGGGTTTTCTCCGCCGCCCACAAACTGATTCTCATATCCGAGAACAAATATCGGTTTCCATACCTCTTCCAGCGTCATTTTTTGAAGCGCGTCAAGATATTTATCCGCAACCTTCGGACGGCCGTCCGGGAAACGCTCGCCTTTCCACAGCGGGGTTAATTCAATAATTTCGTCCCTGTCATTAAATTTCATCATAACTTCATTCCTCCGTCAACCGTTAAATCCGTTCCGGTGATATAGCTTCCCGCATCCGAGCATAAGAGAAGCGCCGCACCCGCAATGTCCTTTGCATCTCCTATTCTCCCGAGCGGAATCCCCAAAACAACATTATTTTTATATTCATTGTCTTTTAGTGCCTCAAAATTCCTCGGTGTCGCAATAGCTCCCGGAGAAATATTGTTTACGGTTATACCAAACGGCGCAAGCTGTTTTGCGGTATTCTGCACTATACTCATAAGCGCGCACTTCGTAGCCGCATAAACCGCCATATCCTTATGCGGTCTGTACTGCTGAACGCTTCCGACGGTTACGATTCTTCCCCAGCCCTTTTTCTTCATTGGTTTTGCGTAAACCTGCATGGCGTGGAGTGAGCTTCGCAGGTTAATATTTATCTGGCTGTCAAACTCCACATCGTCTATTTCCTCCCATGCCGTTCTGTACTGAACCGACGCATTAAGGACAAGGATATCGACATCCCCGGTTTCGGCATAAAGCTTTTCAGCCGCGTCGGGTGAGTTTAAATTTACGCAGATTGCCTCGGCATTTTTTATTTTCTCCGCCGCTGCCTTTGATTTTTCAATGCTTGTCGCACCGTGAACAAACACCTTTGCGCCGTAATCCGCGAGGCAAGCCGCAATTTCAAAACCGATACCCTGGGTGGAGCCCGTAACCAGCGCGGTTTTTCCCGTCAAATCAAACATAGCCTCATCTCCTTGCTTTCAGTATTTCTTCAATGCCGTATACTCTGTCAAACTGAAGTTCATATGCACACTCAAGCCGTGACGTGTACTTTTTCGGGTCTTCGGTGTTCTCCGCAAACAGTCCGTAATGATTAGGTATTCCGACCTTCGGAGCAATCTCCTTTGTAAGGGCAACCGCTTCCTCGGCGTTCATATTTCCGAGTCTTCCGTTTATGCAGATGAACACAATATCGATGCCGAAATTCCTGACTTCGGACAGCTTCTTATCGTAATATGTATCGCCCGAAAAATAGAGCGTAGTTTTCCCGTGTTTTACGATAACGCCAACGGTGGGAACCGTGTGTTTTGCGTATACCGCGGTGATGCAGAAATCGCCGAGTGCAAAGCTCTGTCCCTCGTCGAACGGGGTATATTTTTGAACTCCGCAGCCGAGCAAGGTCTCTTTTGCGTCTGTCGGTGCAAAAAAGGCAATGTTGCGGTTCATATACGGAATTGCCCCCGTATCGACATGGTCGAGGTGATTATGCGTGCATATAACAGCGTCGCATGAAAGCTCTTCCGGCTTTATCGGAGCTTTTACAAGGCGTGTCTTTTTTACAATATCCGAAAGATATGGGTCTATGCAAATTGTATTTTTCCCATCGGAAAGAATGTATCCGCTCTGCCCTATCCAGCGAATCGTAAGCTCTGACATTTTATCAGCTCCATTCTCTGTCGTTCGCCCATTCATTATCCCACTGTGAGGTTTCTTCCCACTGACCCGGATATTTGTCGTGAATGTGCTGTGCGATGAGTTCTTCGTTCAGTTCGTCTATTCCGAGACCCGGCTTGTTCGGAACGTTTACAAATCCGTCCTTGAACAGCGGGTTGTCGATTCCTATTGCGAGGTCGTTCCACCACGGAACATCTACCGAATGGAACTCTACCGCAAGGATATTCTGCACTGCGGCCGCCGCATGAATTGCCGCCATGCAGGCTATCGGGCTTTCCGCCATATGTATTGCCATTGCAACGCCGTATTTATCACACATATTTCCGAGCTTCTTCATTTCGAGCGCACCGCCGATTGTGAGCATATCGGGATGTACAACGGAAACGCCTCTGCGCGACATGAGCGGTTCAAAATTCTCCGCAAGCCAGATATCCTCACCCGTGCATATCGGAACATTGCACGAGTTTGCGATTTTCACATAATGCTCCGTATAATGCCACGGCGCTATATCTTCAATCCATGCGATATTATACTTTTCAAGGCGTCTTGCAAACATGATGCAATCCTCAATCGCAATATGGCCGAAATGGTCGATTGCAAGCGGAACTTCATATCCTATTACATTGCGGACTTCCTTTACATAGTTTTCCAGATAGTCCATTCCCTTTTGAGTGAGGTGGATACCCGTTGCATGATGCGGAATGGTGAAAACCTCGTAATTTTTGCCGAGCATCATGTCCATATCTATTGAGCCCTTTTGATGATTTATTGCTTTCATCGAATATTTCTTTATATCCTCAAGGAATCCAATCGGTGCATTGAGACATCCCGGTTCATCGAGCATCAATTCAATGCCGAGGTCCATTTTGAGGAAAGTAAAGCCCTGTTCCATTCTCTTTTTCAAAGCCTTACCCATATCCGTTCCCGTGTGCTTTCCGTCAACATCGGTGTCGCAGTATACTCTCACCTTATCGCGGAACTTGCCCCCAAGCATCTGCCACAGCGGTACTCCCCATGCCTTACCCGCAATGTCCCAAAGCGCGATTTCGATCCCCGAAACGCCGCCGCCTCGGCGCGAATGACCCCCGAACTGCTTAATGCGGCGGAAAAGCTTGTCTACATTGCACGGATTTTCTCCGACAAGCCTCGACTTGAGCATAAGTGCGTATGTAGCACTCGATGCGTCGCGAACCTCGCCGTATCCGACAATTCCCTGATTGGTATAAATTTTAATAAGCGGACAGTGTTTCGGAGCGCCGTTGATGTTGCACACGCGTATATCTGTGATTTTGAGCTCAGACGGCTCTGAGCAACGATTCACGTTAATCTCCATTATTATCCTCCTTGACTATTTGAATTTTTAGTAGTATATTTTTATACACTACCGTAATTGTACTCTCTGTCGATATTTTAAACCACCGATATATTAAGAAAACTCTCCGCTATTTTACGAAAGTGAGTGAAAACCATGCGTTTTGACGAAAACTTATTGCTTGACTCTACGGGTAAAACAATCATGAAATCCTTCCATTCAACGGTTGAGGCGGGAAACCGCGGATTCAGGGAACACCACCACACGGAATGTGAGCTTTCGCTCTTAATCAAAGGGCGCGGAGTATACCGCGTTGACGGGAGAAGCTACACTTTTTCGCAAGGCGACATGTTTCTTTTCGGAAGCAACGAGGCTCACTGCATAACGAATGTTGACGAACCGCTTGACCTCCTCAACATCCAGTTTGAACCGCGTCTTCTTTGGGCGCACGCAGAAAACATTGAGCTTCTTTCCCTGTTCTTTTCACGCAGTGAGCGTTTCAGCAACAGGCTTGAAGCGTCGGACAAAAAGCTCCGTGAGACAGTTCTTTCCGCGGCAAATGAGCTTTCGCAAAAAGCTCCGGCGTACAGTGTGTCCGCACGCTGTTTTCTCCTTCTCGCTCTTTCTCATATTCTAAAGAGCTACGACTATACTATTCCCGACTCAAGCCTGGCAACAAACGGCGCAATACTCGAAAAACTGCGTTTTGCTATTGATTATATTGATAATAACATCGAAAATCGGCTTACGTTGTCAGACATAGCAAAAACGGCGTTTATGTCGCAGAACTATTTCTCATCGGTATTTAAGAAATACAACGGAATTTCGCCATGGGAATATATTACGATAAAGCGTGTTGAAAAAGCCGTTTTTCTTCTTCGCACAACATCGCTTACAAAGCTTGAAATCGCCGACAGATGCGGTTTTTTAAGCTCCTCTAACTTTTACAAGGCATTTGAAAAGGTAACGGGGAAAAAGCCGACCGATTTTACCCGAAGCGCATCTTCTTTTAAAAACCTGAAATTTGCCGAAATATCAACTTGATAACCTGCCGCACCTTTTGTATACTTCATGGTGTATCGGGGTACCGAAATGTGCTTCCGATAAAACCCATGTGCCGAAACGGCTGCAAAAGGAGCGTTGTTTATGGACATATTATCACGAATAAAGCCTGTCCCGCAAAGGGTATTTCAGGGAAGCGGAAAGGTTTTTCTCGGCGAATCCGGCAGTCCCGATTTCCGCATAGTTGCAGATAACTGCAACGGGAGGCTTTCTCAAAACGCACTCGCTGTTTTGAAAAAAAAGCTTCTTGCTATTGGCGGCGGATGTCTGAGGAAAGAATCCGGAACGATTATAAGGGCGTCGGTGTCGCACGCTGTTCCCGCGGAGATTAAAAAGCACGAAAGCCAGGCATACAGCATAGAGGCTCACGGAAATGAGATACTTCTTACAGGCTACGGGGAAGCCGGACTTTATTATGCGGTTACAACACTGATACAATGTGTTTCCGTCGAAAACAACATTATTTTTGTGCCCGAGATGTCAATTCTCGATTGGCCCGACCTCTGCACACGCGGGCATTTCATGGAATGCCGTTTCGGGAGCAACCTCATGACGCTTGATGATTGGAAGTCCCTTATCGACGACATGAGCCAAATGAAGCTGAACCGGCTTGCCGTTGCTCTCTACGGATGCTGGACTATTCAGTACGACGGTATAATAAGCGAATACATATATATTCCGCTAAAGAGATACCCAAAGCTCAAAAGCGATGTAATTAAACGCTACTATTCTCCGCAAAAAAGAGAATGGGTAGATGATACGGTACCCGTTCCCATGGCTGATGAGGACTTTTTCGGCGAACTTGTTGCTTACGGAAGGGAACGCGGAATCGAGGTGTTCCCGCTCTGGAACAGTTACGGGCATAATACGCTCATACCGAGAATGTACCCCGAGGTCAGCGCACGGATTGACGGTAAACCGTCGGGGCATGGGCTGTGCATTTCCTGCAAAGAAACATACGATATGCTTTTTGCAATTTACGACAGTATAATTGACGATTATCTAAAGCCTAACGGCGTAACGTCATTCCACATAGGCTTGGATGAAGTGCGTGATGAGCTTGCCACGGACATGTCGGATATATACAAAAAACATTCTCCGTGGTGTGAATGCGATGAGTGCAAAAAATACACCAACGAAGAAAAGTTCATAAATCACGCAGTAAAACTCATAAGTTATCTTAAATCACGGGGAATGAAAAGTGTCTACATCTATTCCGATATGATGAGAAAAATAGTAGACCCTGCCCTCTTCAAAAAAATTCTTGAAGAAAACAATCTCCTTGACGTTACCGTTATCGACTGGTGGTCATATGCAAATAATAAAGAAGGGCTCATGTTTGACACGATGTATCCCGAGCTCGGAATACGCTCCGTGGTAAAGCCGTGGAATTCCTATTCACATTGGAGTATGACCTTTGACACTGTTCCGAACGTCTACCACCTCTCGGAGATGGCGCACCGCGAGAGCAATGCCGAGGGGCTGCTTTCATACTGCGCATGGGACAAGAGCTGCGACAGAAACCACATGAGCATGGCAGATTACAGTTGGAACTTTGAGGGAACAGGAACCGTTGAGCAGTATCGTGACCGTTATGCACAGCGTGAGTTCGGAGCAGACTTCAGCTCTGCAAAACACGCGCTTGAGCTAATTGACAAAATAACTTCCGAGGAAGACAGCTATACTAAATACGGCGACTTGAAGGAAAATTTGCAGAGTGTCGGGAACGGAACCCTTCTCCAGGGTGATTTGGCGTACTACTTCTTCGCCTATGTAAGAGCCGGCAAGGACTATCCGCAAAACTTCCCCGGCGATACAATGAAAAAGTTTTTGGAAAGCCGTGAAATGTACATGAATCAGCTCTCCGAGATTGCTTGCATGTCAAAAGAGGCTCTCGGCATTTTTGAAAAGCTTTCCGAGAATGTAGATGTGAACGCAAGCCTTGCAAAGCGCTTCGCGTGCGAGGTCAACAATTATCTTTGTCTTGCCGAGGATTACCTTGCGCTCTTTGAAATTCAGCGGATAGCCGATGAAGATGTTTGCGAAAAGGAAAAACTCATAGCTGAGATTGCCGAAAAGCGCAAAACGGCACGGCTGATGCTTATGTCCCGCATCCAGAGCGTAAAGGAGGAGTTTCTCATTCCGAGCCATTTGCGTAACCAGAGCATATTCATGCAGTTATTCGCGGACATAGAGAGCTACGTAAATACCGTAAAACCCGAAGAATTTAATTTAGATGTACGAGACCTTCGCAAGCTCGGAAGCCCTGCCTTCCGCAACTTACGGTAATACAGAAAGGAAGATTGCCATGAAAAAGTATACGAGAGAGCAATATTTTCAAATGATTCCTCAAAGTTCCGTGAAGCAGTGCTTTATCGACGCGCCCGGATACAATGCGGCATGGGATTACTGCGTAACACCCGAGGGAAAGCACTACATTCCGTGCTGTGCCGAGGGAACTTTTCCCGAATATGTAAAGCTCTATGAGTATTTGCCCGACACGAACGAAATGAAGCTTCTCTTTAATCTTGAAGACACTATAACCGTATATCCGCGAACGATACGTCCGAGCAAATTCCACACTTCCATAAATCCGATGCCTGACGGAAAGCTCATTATGACGACTCACACAACAGCGAGTGCGCCGACGCATCCGTGCTGGATGCCGGAGGCATATTACACGCATATGTGGGAAGGGTTCATGGGCTCAAATGTAATTATTTATGACCCCGAAACGGGAACGGTCGAAGACCTCGGAATCCCCGTCCCCAGAGATTCGATTTACGGCGCAAGATATATTCCCGAAATAAATTCGCTCTTTTTTATTACATACACGCGCGGACACGCCTATCTCTTTAATTTGGAGGACCGTTCAACAACGGATTTCGGTCAATGCACCGAGTTCGGCTCGTATCTTCTTAAACGCGCCTCTGACGGAAACATTTATTTTTCGTCCCGAAGCGGGGATTTGTGGCGTTTTAACGTTTCAAAAAAAGATGTTGAATTCACCGGCATAGAAATTCCGAGAGAGAATACCCCCGCGTGCCGTTCCAGAAACGTCTTTACATACGGCGTAACGGGTGCAGACGGGCGCTTATACTTTACAATGCACATAGGCAGGCACTTCTTTGCATATGACCCGAAAACAAACACTCTCGAGAAGCTCGGGTATACGGTACCTGAAGAAATGCGCGAGGATTATCCGGATGCCATGGTTTTCGGTATGGTTTTCGATAAATACGGGAAGCTTTGGTATGCAAGCCACACAAACAAGCTTCATCTGTGCAGTCTCGACATAACCGACCCGAACGCCAAGCCTGTATCCTACGGTCTTATCGGAACGGAAAAACGCTGTCATGACTGCGTTGAGAACATTTTCATACGTGATGATGTTTTGTATATGTCGGATGCAAACCACGGTCCTGACGCTCCCGGAATTGTATCTGTTGACCTCGAAGAAGTGCGCAAAAACACAGACTCTGACAGAATAATCTGCCAAGACGAACTTCTGTATATTACAAGAGACAACGAATTTGAAAACGCAGATTTATACAAAGGCAATCTTGCGGAGGACGGAAAACGCATTATTGAATTCAACAATCAAACAAAGCGCGACTCAAAATACTTAAGTGAAAACCCGTACAACTTCGGTAAGGGCAAGCGATTTGTCTGCAAGCTTTGGAAAAAGACAGGAGTACTCGGTTCTCAGGTATATAAGGTCGCTTATGACGAGAACGGAAACGTGCTTGCCCATACCGAAAACGGAAAGCGCTTCACGGTACGGGACGGAGAGATACTGAAAACCGAGGATTTCAAAAGGGAGAAACAGTCAGCCCCTGATTTTCCATTTGACAATGTAAAGCTTCCGTCGCATCCCGGAAGACAGTATCTGGCAGTTCCGACGGCATTCGGAGAGCTTTCCGACGGAAGATTTCTCGTCGGCACAAAGGATGGTATGCTTGCAATCGTGGACGGCAACAGTGTTTTCTCGCTCGGTGCAGTGTGCAACGACGGTGCAGTTCATGAAATTGCGGTAAGTTCGGACGGAAAAAGAGCATTCGGTGTTGCCGGAGACCGCGACAGTCTCGGAGTTGTGTTCTCGTTTGATACCGAGCGCGGTGTCGAAATCGGCGGTGCGGTACATTTTATGAACGGCGCAAGCCGCGAGCGCACAGGCGTAAGCTGCGAGCCCTGCTGCGTGGCAGTTTCTCCCGACGGAAAGCGCCTTGCAGTCGGTGTCCGCGACAATCTCGGATGCGTATACGAGTTTGAAATCTAAGCCTGACAAGGTAATGCTTGAATTAATGCCAAAGCTTCGGACACAGCCCTAATCAGTGCGGGAAACTCCGTTTGCATCCGCCCCGCACATTGCGAAATCATCAGCATATTGCACAAGTAGGTTACATGCGATATCTCGAATTATTGTATATATTTTTCATTAAAATATCTTGCATCTTGGGACTGTATGTAATATACCGGTGTCGAAATAAATGTCCTTGAAATCGAAAGCAGCGGGTGTTTATTTAAAAAAATAATAAGGTAAGGTTGAGGTAATATGAAAACTTTAGATGTGGTTCTTATAGGTGCGGGAAGCCGCGGCAGAATATACACGGACCTTATGACGGACGACCGTTTCCGTGTAGTTGCGGTTGCAGAGCCTGTGAAGCAAGAGCGCGACTATATTCAGAAGCTCCACAATATACCCGACGAAAGGTGCTTTGACAGTTGGAATGAGCTCCTCTCACTCGACAAATTTGCCGATGTTGCCGTTATAACAACATGCGACGATATGCACTATGCTCCCGCTATGCAGGCTATTGAAAAGGGGTACAACCTGCTGCTCGAAAAGCCCATTGCCCCGACATACCGCGAGTGCCGCGACATTGCGGACGCCGCAAAGAAAAAGGGCGTTAAAATCCTCATTTGCCATGTCCTGCGTTATACCGCATTCTTCAGAAAAATCAAAGATTTGATAAACGATAACAAGGTTGGCCGCGTAATCTCTGTTCATCACAGCGAGTGTGTCGGCAATGTTCATCAAAGCCACAGCTACGTTCGCGGAAATTGGTGCAATAAGGAGAGAAGCTCTTGTATGCTTCTTGCAAAATCGTGCCATGACGTCGACATAATGCAGTGGCTCATCGGCAGTAAGTGCAAGAGTGTATCATCTTTCGGCTCACTTACATACTTCAAGCGCGAAAATGCTCCGGCAGACGCTCCCGACTATTGCATCGAGGGCTGTCCGCACGGCGACGAGTGCTATTACAACGCAGTTAAGCTCTATCTTGAGGACGAGAAGAACGATTGGTTCCGCAATGCCGCGACAAAGAAGGTAAAGCCGAGCAACGAGGATGTGGAAAAAGTCCTCCGTACCACGCAGTACGGAAAATGCGTGTTTAAATGCGATAATGACGTAGTTGACCACCAGGTCGTCAATTTTGAATACGAAAACGGCGCTGTCGCCTCATTTAATATGTGCGCATTTAACAAGGGCGGAAGATACATACGCGTTATGGGAACAGACGGCGAGATTTACGGCGATATGGAAGAAAACATGATAGACTACTACGATTTCAAAACCCGTGAACATACCATAATAAACCCGCTTGATAAGAAACTCAGCGGTGATATTACAGGCGGACACGGCGGCGGCGACTCAGGAATAGTTAATACATTATACAAGTATATTGTTGAGGACTATAACGGCGATATGCTCAGTGAAATAGGCATCTCCGCCGAAAACCACGCCGCAACCTTTGCAGCCGAAAAATCGCGTATTGAGCATCGAGTCATAGACATGGCAGACTTTGAGCGCGAATTTGA
>CAKSEF010000032.1 GCA_934446465.1 uncultured Oscillospiraceae bacterium | reverse complement strand
TGTGCGGGCTTTTTGCCGGCACTGTTCATAAAAATCTCAAGTAAAGGAAAGGCAGTTCCGTACCGTTAAAAGAAATATAGGATATTTCGGATATTTTTTCAGACCGAGAGTTTTTTTCCGCGCTCCTTTGCCTCGCGCTCGAGGATTTCGCGGAGGGCGGTAAGCGTTTCTTCAATCTCGTTATTTATGAGAACATAGTCATAATTCTTTGACATCGCCTCTTCGTACTCATACCGCTTGAGCCGAAGCTCAATATCCTTCTCCCCGCGCCCGATAAGGCGTTCGCGGAGCTGTTCCTTGCTCTTCGGCTTCAGATAGACCGCGACAACATCGTCAAGAAGCTCGCGGAGCTTGAGCGTTCCCTCAACGTCAATGTCCTTTATGAGAACCTTTCCCTCGCGCGTTTTTTCCTCGGCTACCTTACGGCTCGTGCCGTAAAGATTGCCGTGAATCAGGCAATACTCAAGCATTTCCCCGCGCTCAATCATTGAATTAAATTCTTCATTTGAAACGAATATGTACGGAAACCCCTGACGCTCGCCCTCGCGCATATTGCGTGTTGAGACAGTCGGCATCAGCGTCAAATTGTTATATTCCTCAAGGAGCCTGTTTATAATCGTATTCTTCCCGACGCCCGCGCTTCCAGACATAATAATCAGCATACTTACACCTCTGAAGTCCTTCTCATATTTTTCAATATTTTATCACTTTACGGCGAATTTGTAAAGAACACGCGCGCAAAAAAGACGAAAAACATTGCTTTTTAAAATATGCAATGCTATAATATGTAGTTATGATGGAAAGTTGTGCCCTGCACAATCGTAAGGAGGTACTTATGAAATATTTTGTTATGCTCGGCGACGGAATGGCAGACCGCTCCATTCCCGAGCTTGGGGATAAAACACCGCTTGAGGCGGCGAAAAAGCCGACGATGGATTATATATCGGAAAACGGCGAGCTCGGGCTTGCAAATACGCTCTTTGAAGGTATGCCGACGGGAAGCGACATTGCAAACCTCTGCGTTTTCGGGTATGACCCGAAAAAATATTACACGGGACGTTCGCCGATTGAGGCGCTCGGACTCAGAATCCCGCTTACGGACGACGACACGGTTTTTCGCCTGAACCTCGTCAGCATATCGACCGACGATCCGTTCGAGGAAAAGATAATGCTCGACCACAGCTCGGACAAAATAACGAACGAGGAAGCGTATGAACTTCTTTCCGCGCTTGAGGAGAGATTCGGGACGGATACGAGAAAATTTTACAGAGGCGTAAGCTACCGCCACATAATGATATGGAGCGGAATCGATTACGGTTATACGATGATGCCGCCGCACGACATTCTCGAGAAGAAAATCGGCAAATATCTCCCCGGCGGCAAATACGGCGCGGAAGTCCTTTCCATGATGAAGGAAAGCTATGATATACTCATGAATCACCCGGTAAACATCTCGCGCATGGAGCGCGGGCTGAAGCCTGCAAACTGCATGTGGCTCTGGGGCGAGGGCACGCGTCCCCGGCTTTCGAGCTTTACCGAGAAATACGGAATTTCCGGCGCGGTCGTAACGGCTGTTCCCCTTATCGCGGGGCTTGCGCTCGGAATCGGGCTTGAGCCTGTAAGCGCAGAGGGCGCGACGGGCGACTATTACACGAATTACAAGGGCAAGGGCGAGGCGACCGTCTCCGCGTTCAAAAACGGCGCGGACTTCGTTTTCACTCATGTTGAAGCCCCCGATGAATGCGGGCATGACGGCGACTGCGAACTTAAGGTTAAGTCTATCGAAAAAATTGACGCCGAGATACTTGCGCCCGTCAAGGAATACCTCGACGGCTGCGGCGAGGATTACAGAATACTTCTTATGCCCGATCACCCGACGCCGATTGAGGCGAGAACGCACGTTATAGCCCCCGTCCCGTACGTCATATACGGCGCGGGCATAAACGAAAAGAGCGGACTCCCCTACTCCGAAAAGGACGCAGAAAAAACAGGAAAACACGAAGCCTTTGCATATAACCTTATGGGAAGGTTCATCGGAAAGGAAGAAAAATAAAATGGCAAACGATAAGAAAATGGTGGACGCGATAACCTCAATGGACGAGGACTTCGCAAAATGGTATACCGATGTCTGCCGTAAGGCGGAGCTTATAGAATATTCAAGCGTAAAGGGCTTCATGGTTCTGCGCCCCTACGGCTACGCGATTTGGGAGAACATTCAGCACCTCATGGACGGCGAATTTAAGAAAACGGGCCATGTGAACGTCGCAATGCCCGTTCTTATCCCCGAGAGCCTTCTGAAGAAGGAAGGCGAGCTTGTTGAGGGCTTTGCCCCCGAGGTAGCGTGGATAACGCACGGCGGGAGCGAAAAGCTTGAGGAACGCCTTGCGTTCCGCCCCACGTCGGAGACTATGTTCTGCGACCATTGGGAGCATGTACTCGAGACATACAGACAGCTCCCGATGCTCTACAACCAGTGGTGCTCGGTTATCCGCTGGGAAAAAACGACGCGCCCGTTCCTCCGTTCGCGCGAGTTCTGGTGGCAGGAGGGCCACACCATTCACGAAACCGCCGAGGAAGCAATGGCAGAAACGAGACAGCAGCTCGACTGCTACGCCGACGTATGCAAAAACTTCCTCGCAATACCCGTTGTCAAGGGCAGAAAGACGGACAAGGAAAAATTTGCGGGCGCGGAAGCGACATATACGATAGAAGCGATGATGCACGACGGAAAAGCCCTTCAGAGCGGAACATCCCACTTCTTCGGCGACAAATTTTCCCGCGCGTACAACGTTACATTCACGGGCAGGGACAATAAGCTTCAGTATCCGTTCCAGACGTCGTGGGGAAGCTCTACCCGCTTAATCGGCGCGCTGATTATGACGCACGGCGACAACAACGGTCTTGTTCTTCCGCCTGCCGTCGCACCTGTTCAGGCGGTGGTAATCCCGATAGCCTCGCATAAGGCGGGCGTTTCGGAAGCTGCGAATAAGCTCTGCCATACGCTCTTGGACGCGGGAGTCCGCGCAAAGTGCGACAATTCCGACAACTCGGCAGGCTGGAAATTCGCGGAATACGAGATGAAGGGTGTTCCCGTAAGAATCGAGCTCGGCCCGCGCGACATCGAGGCGGATCAGTGCGTAATCGTCTCACGCGTAACGCGCGAGAAAAAGACGGTAAAGCTCGAAAATATCGTTGAGGAAGTTAAGAACGCATTCCGCGAGGTACACGATGCGCTCTATGAAAAAGCTCTCCGTAACCGCGAGGAGCATACATATACGGCGCACACGCTCGACGAGATGCGCACACTTGCAAGAGAAAACACGGGCTTTATAAAGACGATGTGGTGCGGAGATGAGGAATGTGAGCTCAAGGTAAAGGAGGAAGCCGGACTTTCTTCACGCTGTATGCCGTTTGAGCAGGAGCATATCTCGGACGTCTGCCCCATATGCGGCAAGCCGGCAAAGACAATGATTTACTGGGGCGTTGCCTACTAATTTTTCACGAGGAGTTTTCGTATGCAGACATTAAGAGCAAGGCTTTCAGAGGTACTCGGCGACGCTTTTTCATCCTGCGGATATGACGCAAAGCTCGGGAACGTAACTTTTTCCGACCGCCCCGACCTCTGTCAATTCCAGTGCAACGGCGCGCTGACAGGCGCGAAAATACACAGGAAAAGCCCGATGATAATAGCAAACGACGTTCTTGCAAAGCTTTCGGACAATGCGATTTTCAAGGAAGTAAAAATCGCACCGCCCGGCTTTATCAACATGACGCTCTCCGACGGGTTCATGGCGGAGGAGGCACGCGCCATGCGCGGGGATTCGCGCTTTAACCTCCCCGAAACGGAAAAAAAGAAAATAGTCATCGACTACGGCGGGCCGAACGTTGCAAAACCGCTCCACGTCGGGCATTTGCGCACCGCGATAATCGGCGAATCCGTCAAGCGGATTGCGAGATTTCTCGGAAACGACGTCGTGGGCGACATCCACCTCGGCGATTGGGGGCTCCAAATGGGGCTTATAATCTCCGAGCTTGAGCGGATAAAGCCGGAGCTTCCATATTTTGACGAGAGCTACACGGGCGAGTACCCCTCGGAAGCGCCCGTTACGCTTGAAGACCTCTCAAGGCTCTATCCCGAGGCGAGCGCGCGCTCGAAAACCGATGAGGAGTTCCGCGCCCTCGCAATGAGCGCAACTCACGACCTCCAGAACGGCAGGCGCGGTTACGTCGCGCTTTGGAAGCGATTTCTTGAGATATCGGTATCCGACCTCAAGAAGAGTTATGCGCGTCTCGGCGTGGACTTCGACGTGTGGCTCGGCGAGAGCGATTCGGCAAAATATGTCGATGAGCTTTTGCGTGTGCTTGACGAAAAAAAACTGACATATATAAGCGACGGCGCGCTTATTGCCGACGTTGCGCTCCCCGAGGACGAGGAGCCCGTTCCCCCGATTATAATAAGCAAGAGTGACGGGAGTCAGCTCTACGCCACAACCGACCTTGCGACAATCATGCAGAGAATGCGCGATTTTGCGCCGGACGAGATATGGTATGTGGTTGATAACCGTCAGTCGATGCACTTTAAGCAGGTTTTCAGGCTTGCCAAAAAGGCGGAACTTGTGGGAGAAGACACAAAGCTCTGCCACATCGGCTTCGGCACGATGAACGGCAGGGACGGAAAACCCTATAAAACGCGCGAGGGCGGAGTTATGAGCCTTTCCGTGCTCATAGACTCGGCGCATGACGCGGCAAAGGAAAAGCTCAAAACTTCCGTGGCGGCAGAAGAGATAAGCGAGGAGGAACGCGACGAAATCGCCGAGAAGGTAGGGATAGCCGCGCTCAAATTCGGAGACCTTGTAAACCACCGCACGCGTGATTATATATTCGACCTTGACAGGTTCCTCGCCTCCGAGGGGAAAACGGGACCCTACTTGCAGTATACGGTCGTACGGATTACATCACTGCTTGCAAAGGCGCGCGAAAAGGGCATGAAAATAGGCCCGATAACCGCGCCGATAAACGACTCCGAGCGCGATATATATATGAAGCTCTTCTCTGTCGGGGATTCGCTTCTCCGCGCATATGAGGAGAAAGCGCCGAGCACGGTGTGCGAAACTATGTTCGACATAGCGGGGGCGTTCAGCCGTTTCTATTCCGAAAATAAAATTTTGTCCAATGCGGACGAGGACGTCCGTGCGTCGTGGCTTGCGCTTACGGAGCTTGTGCGTGATGTTCTCGTGCTTCTCCTTTCCCTGCTCGCGACAGAGGTTCCGTCGATTATGTAGTTATTTTACGGGGTGACTTCCATGGAAAAAACAGAGTCAGGCAGAATGTTGTTTTCCCGGCGTGCGCTTATTGCGCTCGCCATTCCGATGGTTCTTGAGAGTGTACTGTCCATAATAACGGGAATGGTGGACTCCGTAATGGTCTCCTCCGCGGGTGATACGGCGGTAAGCGCCGTTTCCCTTGTCGATTCCGTGAACATCCTTTTTATCTGCATTTTCTTCGCGCTTACAACGGGCGGAGTGGTTGTAACGGCGCAGTATATAGGAAAAAAGGATTTTGAACAGGCAAAAAATTCCGCGCGCCAGCTCTTTTGGTTTTCGGTTGCAATGGCTGCGGTGTTCATGCTCGTGCTCGTCCTGCTCCGAACACAGGTTCTGCGCGTTCTGTACAGCGATATCGCGCCCGATGTATTTGCGGAAGCGGAGAAGTATTTCTTCTGGACCCTCCTCGGATATCCGTTCCTCGCGGCGGGAAACTCCTGCTGTGCGCTTCTTCGGACGATGACAAAGAGCAGAGCGTCGTTTTTCCTCGTGCTCGGCGCGAATCTGATAAACGTTGCGGGAAATGCCATACTCATTAACGGATTCAAACTCGGCGCGGCGGGCGCCGCCATGGCGACGACGTTCTCGCGCATCGTGTGGGCGGTCATCGGAGTTATTATGGTTTCCGACAAGAATCTCCCCGTACATTTTGAAAAACTTTTTAAAATAAGACCCGACAGGGATATGCTGCGGCGAGTGCTCGCCATAGGAATCCCGAACGGCTTGGAAAACGGACTCTTCCAAATAGGAAAGCTCTTTGTTTCGAGCCTTCTCGCAACGCTTGGAACTGCGTCTATCGCCGCATACTCAATCGCAAACAATGTGTCAAATATCGGCTGGACGATTGTCGGCTCGTTCGGAAACGTGCTTCTCACGGTCGTCGGACAGTGTATGGGCGCGGGCGAAAAGGAGCAGGCAAAGTATTATACAAGGAGAGTAACGCGGACGGCAAGCTTCATCTCCCTTGCCATGTTCGGGGGAGTGTTCCTGCTTCGGCATCAGATAGTTTCGATTTATCACGTCTCGCCCGAGACGCTCGGGATTGCATCATATTATGTCGGAGTGGGCTGTGTCGCTACGCTTGCATCGTACTATTCAATGTCATTTCTCCCCGTTGCGGCGTTCCGCGCGGCAGGAGACGCGAAGTACGCGGTCATTCTTGCCGTCGCTTCGATGTTTACGTTCCGCGTTGCGGGAGCGTACATCATCGAGGGTGTGTTCCATCTCGGTCAGCTCAGTATATGGATAGGAATGTTCCTCGATTGGACTGCGCGTTCAATATGCAATATTATCCGATTCCGAAGCGGAAAATGGCTGAACAAAAAAGTAATTTAAAAATTTAACAGGAAAATTCTGCGGTGCGCGTATTTATCGCGCACCGCATTTTTTTACAAGGAAGCACAACATATAATTAACATTGCACGGAAAAATATGCGCCCGAAATCGGGGAAAATTATATTTATGAAAGGAGGTGTGAAATGATTAGGAAAAAAATTCCGATTAAAATTTTTATTGCGCTCATACTTGCCGTTTCTGTTTCGCTCTCCGCCGCGGCGGCGGAAATGCTTGCCCCCGTCGGACGAACAACGGGAATTAAGCTGTATGCCGACGGCGCGGTCGTCATAAAAATCTGCGACGATATCGCAAACAACCCCGCGTCGCAGGCGGGAATAAGCGTCGGCGATACCATTAAGTCCGCAAACGGCAAAAAGATATATTCAAATGCGGATTTGAAAAAAGCAATCGAAAAAAACGGCGAAAAGGAAATGGAAATTGTATATGAGCGAAACGGAAGCGAAAGGACCGCAAAGGTAAAACCCGTAAAAAACGAAAAAGGCGAGGTCTGCATAGGAGTCTGGATAAGAGACAGCATAGCCGGTATCGGAACCATAACTTATTATGACCCGAAAAGCGGAAAATACGGCGCACTCGGCCACGGAATATGCGATTCGGAAGCAGGAACGCTTATTCCCGTCTCGCACGGTGCGCTCATGAACTCATCGGTAGAGGGCGTTAATAAGGGAAAAGCGGGAAGCCCGGGAGAACTCGTCGGAGAATATGACCTCTCTCACGATACGGCCGACATTATAAAAAACTGCGACAGCGGTATTTTCGGTACTTTTAAGGACGGCAAAGCTTTTGAAGGACTGAAATGCTACCCCGCCGCGAAGAAAGAAGAGATAAAACGCGGTAAGGCAAAAATTTTGTCTAACCTCAACGGAACGGACGTAGAAGAATACGAAATCGAGATAACCGCGATTTATCTCGACGGCGAAAACACAAAAAATATGCTTATCCGCGCAACAGACCCGCGTCTTATAGAAAAGACCGGCGGTATTGTCCGCGGTATGAGCGGAAGCCCGATAATTCAGGACGGTAAGCTCGTAGGCGCAGTAACGCACGTTTTAATCAATGACCCGCAAAAGGGATACGCAGTCTTTATAGAAAATATGCTGAAGGAACAATAGGAAATCCCGCGTCCGCCGACTCTCGGCGGGCGCGGATTTAAATTTTAAAATAAAAAACAAAATGCAGACGACAAGTAAAAACTAATATGATATAATGCAGATATATTCCCAAAATGCACCCCTTTGTCCCGCATGAACACGACATTGAAATTGTAAACGGGCGTATAAAAAGAGAAAAGAAAGGACGGGATATAAGAAGATGACAAAAAGAAGTTTATTGGATTATATTGACCAAGGCAGAGAAATAGAGTTTCGGTATAAGGGAAAGAAATACTCTGTAACTTACGGCGAATACAGAGGAAGAGACGTTATATCTTTCTGTGAATTTTACCGGGAATCAACAGAGGCAGCAACCGCTGACGAACTCCTGTCTGTAACGCGCGACGGTGTGAGTGTATTGGAAATGTGGGAAAGCATATCCGAGGACGATGTGTGGCTGTTTTAGTCAGGCACTGATTAATCAAGAAAGAACGAAAATTCCGTATTTTTCGTTGGCGTATTTAAAGCGTTTAAACAGAAGGGTTATAGATGCTTTTGGAAAACCGACGGGACACCGAGCACAAAAAGAGGAGACACACATTTTAAAATAAAAAAGAGAGAGGAGATGTGAATTATATGCAGTTTGAGGTATATAAATCTTTTAAAAGTGTAAAGGACTATTACGGAGATATTCCCGAGCTTCCGGAGCCCATAGACTCAACCGTTGAAATATATCATCTTTCTAAGGAGGAAGCTCAGAGCTTCCTAAACATAGTAGACGACCTGAACAGTGAGTGCGGGGCGGTATTAGACGATGGTGATGTCGATTATTTTTCGGGGGAAAAGCTTTTTGCGCTTCGGACGTGGCTGGAAAATGCGGTACGAGGAGAAAACGGTGCACATTTGCAGAAAGTGTTATCGATACTGGCAGACTATGTGCGTATTGCGACAGAATGTAAGACGGGGGTTGTTATAGAATTATGAAATCGACTTATAAGCTGCTGGGACTGGTCTGGGATAGAACAGATGCAAAAGTAAATTTGTCGGAGTATGTGAATAACGCAATTATCTCAAATTGCATATTGACCGGCTCGCAAACGGTTTTATTAAGTGCGTTTTTTTCGCTTAATTATTCCAATGATTTGTCAGATTTTTTAAAAAAATATAAGATGAACAGAAATATTTTTGTTGCTGTTGACTATTTCCCAAACGGATTGAATAAAACAGTGATTGACTTCTATAAAACGAGGTTGTCTCAGATTCTTTGTTTACTTAAAAGAAAATTCGGTTCAGTGAGGTTAATAATGACACCTGAAATCCAAAATGCAATAACATACACATTTTAAAATAAAAAAGTCCCCCTCCCCCGCCCTGTCGAACAGTGTCGAAGAAAAATATCCAATATTTCCCATTTTGCTATTGCAATATTTGCCAAAATATGGTAAATTATAGATAAGAAATAAAAAACAACGGAGGAACAGAAATGGGAAAGATAAAAATTGTAATGGCAGAGGAAAGCGACGCACTCAGACAGGACACGGCGTCCGCGCTTGAGGCGTGCGGAGTATTTGAGATTGCGGGGAAGACAAACGACGGAAACGAGGCGATAAGCCTCTTTAAGAAATATTTGCCCGACGTGATGATAATCGGAAGCGTGCTGAAAGGACTTGACGGACTCGGCGTAGTGGAGGCAATAAACAGCTTAAAGAAGAAACACCCCGTGATATTCATGACGGCGGACGCGCCGAACGAGAGACTTGCGCGGGTTACGGCAGAGCTTGGCGTTACCTACTTCATGGTGAAACCGTTTTCCGCAGACACGCTTGCCGAGAGAATAAAAATGTTTGCGGGAAAGAGCGGAGTTTCGAGGAGAAGCGATATGCCCGCCGCATCGGCCGAGAGCATAGAACTCATGGTAACCTCCATAATACACGAAATAGGAGTTCCCGCACACATAAAAGGCTATCACTACCTCCGTGAAGCAATAATTCTTGCCGTAAACGATATTGAAATCATAAACGCGATTACCAAAGTATTGTATCCGACCGTGGCAAAGAAATTCGGAACAACACCGTCCCGCGTTGAACGCGCGATACGCCATGCCATTGAAACGGCATGGAACCGCGGAGACCTTGACACGCTCAACAGATTTTTCGGATATACCGTGTCGAACACCAAAGGCAAGCCGACAAACTCCGAATTTATTGCAATGATTGCCGATAAGCTCAACCTTGAGCTTAAGCAGCAGGCCGCAGTTTAAAAAATGCGCCCGTTATGCACAGCATAACGGGCGCAAATTTTTTTTGAATTTATTTTTCTTCTCCGTAAAGACGCTTGATTGCGTGAATAATGTCGAGCCCGTACTCACCGTCAACGACGGGTTTCTTATCGCCCTCCATAACGTCTATAAGCTCCGCAATCTGCGTGCGCATTCCCGGTATGTGTTCGGGCGTTACCGTCTTGAATACGCCGTCCTCTCCGCAGTACGAAACGCTCTCGCTCGAGTCGATTCTGATTTCGCCCTTTGTGAAGTAGAGAATCCAGCGGTTGAAATGCGCGGGGATATGACCTATCATGTTGAGCGTAGCCGTAACGCCGTTGCTCATTTCAACGAAGCACTGCGCGCTGTCCTCACAGTCGGAGCCTTCGTGCATATGTACCTTGCCGTGAATGTCCTTAATGTCTGCGCCGCCGGTGAAGAACTTGAGCTTGTCAAGCGCATGGGCGCCGAGGTTAATCATCATGCCGCCGCCCGACATTTTGCGCGTCGTGAACCAGCGCGGACGGTCTTCCGAGAAATAGTTGACGGCGCGGATTTCCGTGAAGCTTACGAGCTCACCGAGGTCTTCTGTCTCCATAATGTGCTTTGCAAGCATGTTCTGCGGGAGATAACGCTGAAGATGTCCCACCCAGAACATAACGCCGTTCTTTTTGCAGCAGTCAATCATCTTTTGGCAGTCATCCGAGCTTATGCCCATCGGCTTTTCGAGGAAAACATCGAGCTTGTGCTCGGCACAGAAGCATGTGGCTTCCGAATGCAGCCCGTGCGGAAGCGTGATTATAACGAGGTCGAGCGGAACCTCTTCCACCATCTTCTTGTAATCCGCATATCCGGCGGCACCCGTATGGTCCGTAACTGCCTTGAGATTGTGCTCGGAAAGGTCGCACGCGGCGACAATCTGCGCTCTTTCTTTGTCTATATGGTCGAATGCGTCAAGGTGTGCAACACTTATTTTTCCGCATCCGATAAGACCTACTCTAATCATCAAAAAAACACCCCTGAAACAAATTTTTTACAGACAAAAACATTATATCACATTTTTTTCATATTTCAATATAAATTTGTTCTTATAACATGCGAAAGAAAAATATTCCCAAACACTATTTCAAAAACTTTTGTATTGTGTTATAATATCGAATTAGAAATAAAGAAGGGGTAAAGGGAAATGTGGAAGGTAGGATTTGACAACGACGCATATATTAAAAGACAGTCGGAGCAGATACGCGAGCGTATCCGCGAGTTCGGCGGTAAGCTCTATCTCGAATTCGGGGGCAAGCTGTTTGACGACTACCACGCCTCGCGCGTGTTGCCCGGCTTTAAGCCCGACAGTAAGGTAATGATGCTTAAAAACCTCGGCGAAGACGCGGAAATAGTTATCGTAATCAGCGCGTCCGATATCGAGAAGAATAAGGTCCGCAACGACCTCGGTATAACGTACGACAGCGACGTTCTCCGCCTGATTGACGCGTTCCGCTCTATCGGACTCTATGTCGGAAGCGTCGTCATATCGCGCTTTAAGGAGCAGCCGAGCTCGGTCGCGTTCAAGAAAAAACTCGAATCCCTCAACATGAAGGTATATCTCCATTATACGATAGACGGCTACCCGACCAACATTTCGCATATCGTATCCGAGGACGGATTCGGGAAGAACGACTATATCGAAACCACGCGCCCGCTCGTCGTTATAACCGCACCCGGCCCGGGAAGCGGAAAAATGGCCACCTGCCTCTCCCAGCTCTACCATGAATATACGCGCGGAATCCGCGCGGGATACGCAAAGTTTGAAACATTCCCGATTTGGAATATACCGCTTAAGCACCCCGTAAACCTCGCCTATGAGGCGGCAACGGCGGACTTGAACGACGTCAATATGATAGACCCGTACCACCTCGAGGCGTACGGAAAAACCACCGTCAACTATAACCGCGATGTTGAGGTGTTCCCCGTTCTGCGCGCAATGTTTGAAAAAATTCTCGGCGAAAGCCCGTATA
The DNA here is from genome assembly GCA_934446465.1 of uncultured Oscillospiraceae bacterium. Classification (GTDB taxonomy): domain Bacteria; phylum Bacillota; class Clostridia; order Oscillospirales; family JAAYXM01; genus CAKSEF01. The sequence continues at coordinate 5,695 of CAKSEF010000032.1, read as the reverse complement.
AATCACCGACCGATATGGGCGTGAATATGGCAGGCTACTGCATAACGGACGATGAGGCGACAAAGAGCGCCTCGCGCGACGAAATAATAAGAAGATACTTCGCGGTGCTCTGCGATAAAAAGCTCGGCCGCGGAACGGACAGCGCAATCACAAAGATTGAACTTCTTATGGAACAGGCGGGCGTTACCGTTGAAGACCGCGCAGTCGTCGCCGCCGCGCTCAATAAATCGAGAGTGTCGGGAGATGAGCCCGCAATCGCAATCGAGCTCCCCGACGGCAGAATAGTTACGGGGCGCAATACAAAGCTCCTCGGCCCGTCAAGCTCCGCACTGCTTAACGCCGTTAAGGTTCTCGGCGGTATCGACGATTCGCACCATCTCATTCCCCCGTCCGTCATTGAGCCTATCCAGAGGCTGAAAACAGAAATACTCGGAAACCATAACCCGCGCCTTCACTCCGACGAAGCGCTTATCGCGCTCTCTATGGGCGCGTCGCAGAATGACGAAGCCGCTCTTGCGACAAAACAGCTCAAAAAGCTCCGCCACTGCGAGGCACATTCAACAGTCATCCTCTCGCAGGTTGACCTCGATGTGTACCGCAAGCTCGGCATAAACCTCACCTGCGAACCGCGCCGCCAGACGAAACGCCTTTACAATAAATAAATATTCATATATAACATATCTCCATAAATATTCACTCCGTCCCGTATTTTGTGCATAAAAAATCGGGGCGGAGAAAAATTTTTCAAAAAAACTGAATATTTTTTCAAAAAGGGGTTGACAAACACAAAAGGCGTGGTATAATTATACTCGTCAAGTGAATAAAACTTACATGAAGAAATTTTTTGGAGGTAATAAAAATGATGAAGAAAGTTTTAGCACTCGCGCTCGCCGCTCTTATGCTTTTCGCTTTTGCGGCTTGCGGAAAACCGGCACAGGACCCGGCAAATGATGGCAGCAACACAGGCAGCGCAAAGACCACCCTTACAATGGGAACAAACGCGGCATTCGCTCCGTATGAGTTTGTAGACGACTCGGGCAAAATCGTCGGTATCGACGCCGAAATCGCGGAAGCGATTGCAGACAAGCTCGGCATGAAGCTCGAAATCAAAGACATGGCTTTTGATTCACTCATCACGGCAGTAAGCAGCGGCTCGATTGATATGGTTCTTGCAGGCATGACTGTTACGGAAGAGAGAAAGCAGTCGGTAAACTTCACGGATTCCTACGCTAAGGGCGTTCAGTCAATCATCGTTCCCGAGGGCAGCGCAATCGCATCGGCGGACGACCTTAAGAACGCTAAGAAAATCGGCGTACAGTCCGGCACAACGGGCGACACATACTGCTCGGACGACTTCGGCGAGGATAAGGTTTCCAAGTTCGATAACGGCGCCGTTGCCGTACAGGCTCTTGCAAACGGTCAGGTTGACTGCGTTGTAATCGATAACGAACCCGCAAAGCAGTTCGTAAAGCAGAACTCGGGTCTTAAGATTCTCGACACCGCATACACAGAGGAAGATTACGCCGCGGCAGTCGCAAAGGACAACACAGAGCTTCTCGAAAAGCTCAACGGCGCAATCGCAGAGCTTAAGGCAGAAGGCAAGATAGACGAAATCGTCGGAAAATACATCAAGGCTGAGTAATTTACAGAAATTCGGGGGCCGGCGGACGCCGACCCCCAATTCGGTTAGTTAGGAGGAAGATAAGTGGACGTTTTAACGCTGGCAGATTGGCTGCTGTCCGCTCCGAGCTTCATTAAGTCGCTTCCGTCGGGGCTTCAGGAAATATGTTTCCGCTTTTATCAAACATTTGTATATAATAACCGCTGGACCTTTTTCACAAACGGTCTCAAAATAACGCTCATAGTTACGGTCGGCGCACTTCTCCTGGGAGTAGTCCTCGGAATGTTGGTTGCGATTATCCGCTCGACTCACGACAGCTCGCGCGATAAACCGTCCGTAATTCTCCGTATCTTAAACGGCGTGTGCAAGGTCTACCTCACCGTCATACGCGGAACCCCGATGATGGTACAGCTCCTTATCATGGGTTTCGTTATCATGATTCCGAAATCGGATTTTCAGACAATCCTCTGTGCCGTTGTAACTCTCGGAATCAACTCCGGCGCATACGTTGCGGAAATCGCGCGCTCGGGCATCATGTCCATAAGCGCGGGGCAAATGGAGGCGGGCCGCTCGCTCGGTCTTAACTATGCCCAGACCATGCGCTATATAATAATCCCCCAGGCTTTTAAGAATATTCTCCCCGCACTCGGAAACGAGATGATAACGCTCCTTAAGGATACGTCGCTTGTAACCGTTATCGCGCTTACCGACGTAACAAAGGCGGCGCAGATAATCGTCAGCAAAACCTATACGGCGACGATTCCGTATGTAAGCCTTGCGCTTATCTACCTAATACTCGTTATGATTCTTACAAAGCTTCTCGGTATACTTGAGAGGAGGCTGCGTGCAAGTGATAAACGTTAAGGGACTAAAAAAAGCGTTCGGCGGCCATGAAGTGCTAAAAGGCATCGACGAACATATAGCAAAAGGCGAAAAAATAGTAATTATCGGAGCGTCGGGCTCGGGCAAAAGCACGTTCCTGCGCTGTCTTAATCTCCTCGAGGTGCCGACAGGCGGGCAGATTCTCTTTGAGGGAACGGATATCACCGACCCGAACAACGATATAAATATGCTCCGCCGTAAAATGGGAATGGTTTTCCAGCAGTTTAACCTCTTCCCGCATATGACGGTCAAGGAAAATATAAAACTCGCGCCCGTCAAGCTTAAAATGATGAGCGACGCCGAAGCCGACGCCCGCGCCGACGCGCTCCTTAAGCGCGTGGGTCTCCCCGAAAAGGCGGACGCATACCCCGGTCAGCTCTCGGGCGGACAGCAGCAGCGTATCGCAATCGCCCGCGCGCTCGCAATGAACCCCGATGTCATGCTCTTTGACGAGCCGACAAGCGCACTCGACCCCGAAATGGTCGGCGAGGTTCTCGAAATAATGAAGGAGCTCGCCGAGGACGGAATGACAATGGTTGTCGTAACACACGAAATGGGCTTTGCACGCGAGGTCGCAACCCGCGTCATGTTTATGGATGAGGGCGTAATCGCAGAACAGGGTACGCCCGACGAAATATTCGGCAACCCCAAAAGCCCCCGCCTGAAGTCGTTTTTAGGCAAAGTTTTGTAAACATACAGTATAATTTTAGTGCAAATATACGAAAAGAAATCACCGAAAGGGCTGTTCGGTGATTTTTTCGTTTGTGTTAAATTGCTTGACAATAAATTTTTTTCCATATAGAATAATAGCATTGCTCAAAGACGAAAGGAAAAAATATGGACAGAGAAAACTTAAAGGAAAACAAAATGGGAGTCCTCCCCGAGGGCAGACTCCTTGCCGGAATGGCGATACCCATGATGTTCTCAATGCTTGCTCAGGCATTTTATAACGTGGTGGACAGCGTATTCGTCGCCCGCGTTTCGCAGGACGCGCTCAACGCCGTCTCGCTCGCGTTTCCGCTTCAGAACCTGATGATAGCGTTCGGCGGCGGAATCGCCGTCGGTATGAACGCGCTCCTCTCACGCTCGCTCGGCGAGAAAAATTACGACATGGCAAACCGCTCGGCAAATACCGCCGTGTTCCTCACGCTTATTATTACGGCAGTGTTTATGTTGATAGGCGCGTTTCTCTCGCGCCCGTTCTTCCTCGCGCAGACAAAGGAAACACAGCTTGTCGAGTACGGCACGCAGTATGCGACTATCTGCCTTGTCGGCTCGGTCGGCATCTTCTCGCAGTTCTGCTTCGAGAGAATGCTCCAGTCGACGGGCAAAACCCACCTCGCCATGATAACGCAGGTTATCGGTGCGGTAATAAATATAATCTTTGACCCGATACTCATTTTCGGGCTGTTCGGCTTCCCCCGCCTCGAGGTTGCGGGCGCGGCGATTGCAACGATTGCGGGGCAGATTGTCGCGGCGGCTGTCGCCGTGATTATGAATATAAAGAAAAATCACGAGATTAAGCTCTCGCTTTCCAAAATACGCTGGGACGGCGAGGTCGCGATGCGTATCTTCAAGGTCGGGTTTCCGTCCATGCTTATGCAGTCGGTCGGCTCGGTTATGACGTTTACCTTAAATCAGATACTCCTCTCGTTCACAAAAACGGCGACGCTCGTTTTCGGAGCGTATTTCAAGCTCCAGAGCTTTATATTTATGCCCGTTTTCGGACTCAATAACGGAATGGTTCCCATTGTCGCCTATAACTACGGCGCAAAACAGGAAAAGCGCGTTAAAAAGACGATTTTCCTCACAATAATTACTGCCGTGTGTATAATGGCGCTCGGCGCACTCACCTTTGAGCTGTTCCCCGAAACGCTCCTCGGCTTTTTCGATGCCGATTCGGAAATGCTCCGTGTCGGAGTACCCGCCCTCCGCATAATCGCAACCCATTTCGTAATTGCGGGATTCTGCATAATCGCGGGCTCGGTCTGTCAGGCAATCGGAAACCCGTTCCACTCGCTCATAATCTCCATATGCCGTCAGCTCGTCGTCCTCCTCCCCGCCGCATGGCTCCTTTCGAGGACGGGCAGACTCGAGCTTGTGTGGCTTGCGTTCCCCATTGCGGAGACCGCCTCGCTCATCATGAGTTCGTTTTTCCTCAGAAAAACACTCAGAACGGCTTCGGCGGAAATGAACGAAAAATAATTGATACGGCGGTGCAAAAGCACCGCCGGTTTATTCTTCGTCCTCGGTTTTGTTGTTCATCACGCGGAGCATATGGCTCAGCGCACCTTTCTGCTCGGGAGTGAGTGTTACCCAGTTATCGAAAATTTCTTTCAGCTCCGGCGTAAGCTCGACCATTTCACCCTCGGCGAAAAACTGAGACATAGTGATGCCAAACCCACGGCACACGGTCTCGAGAGTCGCTATTGACGGAACTGTATTTCTTCTGAAAATGTTGGCAATAGTCGATTCAGAAAGCCCGCAGTTCTTTGCAAGCCTGTATTCCGTCCATTTCCTTTCGTGCAATAGCTGACGAAGCCTTGCGTGAGTATCCATAGCACCACCTTCTTTGTAATTATTTTACCCTTAACATAAAAAGTATTGTACAATTTACTTGTAATTTACTTCCCGTTATGTTAAACTATACAAGGAAGATGTTTTTGTGGGGGATTTTTAATGACAGAAGAAGAGAAGAGACAGCATCGGGTCTGCTTCACGGGGCACCGTCCCGAAAAGCTCACACGGCCCGAAGAAGATATAAAAAAAGATTTGGAAAAAGAAATCCGCCTGAAAGTGTCAGACGGAATGAACGTGTTCATAAGCGGTATGGCGCGCGGTGTGGATATCTGGGCGGCTCAGATAGTTCTGAAGCTCAAAGACGAGGGACACGACGTAAAGCTCATATGCGCAAGCCCGTATGTGGGCTTTGAAAACAAGTGGTCGGAGAGCTGGAAGAAACAGTACGCCGACATTCTCGAATCCGCCGATTTAGTAAAATACATATGCCCGAAGTTCAGCTACCCCAGCTTCAAAAAGCGGAATAAGTGGATGGTTGACCGCGCATCGTCGGTTATAGCCGTTTACAACGGCGAAAAGAGCGGGACGAAAAACACGGTGGATTATGCCGTCAAAAACGGAGTCTCGGTAACATATATCGACGGCTGAATAATTTATTTGCTTACACCCATA
>CAKSEF010000031.1 GCA_934446465.1 uncultured Oscillospiraceae bacterium | reverse complement strand
CGGACACATTTTTTGGGGGAATACAGCATGAAGAAGATTTTAGCACTCGCTCTTGCGGTTGTGATGCTTGCCGCATTCGCATCCTGCGGAGCACCTGCGGAAAAAGGCAAGTACTTAATAGCAACGGATACAACCTTCGCTCCCTTCGAGTTTCAGGACGAGACGGGCAAGTATGTCGGAGTCGATATCGACATTCTCGCCGCAATCGCGGAGGACCAAGACTTTGAATATGAGCTCCAGCCTCTCGGATTCGACGCTGCCTGCGCGGCTCTTGAGTCTCAGCAGGTAGACGGCGTTATCGCGGGAATGAGCATCACGGAAGAGAGAAAGAACAAATACGACTTCTCCGAAGCCTATTACGATTCCGGCGTTACGCTCGCAGTAAAGTCAGACAGCGATATCAAGTCATATGAGGATTTAAAGGGCAAGACAATCGCGGTCAAGACAGGCACTGAGGGCGCGGCATTCGCCGAGAGCATCAAGGACGAATACAGCCTTACGCTCAAGTATTTCGACGAATCCCCGCTTATGTATCAGGAAGTCAAAACGGGCGGAGCCGCGGCATGTGCGGAGGATTACCCCGTTATGGGCTACGGAATTGCACAGGGCAACGGCCTTAAAATGGTCGGCGACAAGGTTCAGGGTTCTTCCTACGGCTTCGCGGTCGTTAAGGGCAAGAACGCAGAGCTTCTTGAAAAGTTCAATAAGGGACTTGAGAACATAAAGGCAAGCGGCCGCTACAACGAAATTCTCGCAAAGTACATTAAGGCTGAGTAATTTTTAAAATGATTCTCTGTGCGGCGGGGCTATGCGCCTTGCCGCACAGAAGATTTTCGAGGGAAAGTAAATGGACTTTTTTCTGAATTTATGGAACACGGCGTTTTTTAAAGTCGTGAGAGAGGCGACACCGCTTCTCATGCAGGGACTCGGCGTAACCGTTCAGGCAACGCTCCTGTCGCTCGCCATAGCCTGCGTTCTCGGGCTTTTGATGTGCCTTATGGGCATTTCCAAAACACCGCTTAAATACCTGTCAAAGTTTTACGTTTGGATAATAAGAGGAACGCCTTTTATCGTCCAGTTGTTTATAATACACTTCGGAATACCCCAGCTTATGAGCATGCTCGGCGTTGAGGGATTCCGCCTTTCTTCGTTTCAGTCGGGCGTTATCACGCTCAGCTTAAACGCGGGCGCGTACCTGTCCGAGATATTCCGCGGAGGAATACAGGCGGTAAACCGCGGTCAGATGGAAGCGGCGCAGAGCCTCGGGCTTCCGCGCGCAAATGCCATGATGAAAATAATTCTACCGCAGGCGATTAGAATAAGCATACCGTCTATCGGAAACCAATTCATAATAACGCTTAAAGATTCGTCGCTTGCACAGGTAATAGGCATGGCGGAAATTGTTTATCAGGGGAAAATCTATGTCGGAAGGACGATGCAGTCGTTCTTTACATATGTGCTAATCGGCATAGTGTATCTTATAATCATCTCGATACTTACGAAGATTTTGAATGTAATTGAAAGGAAGCTGGATTATGGCAGAAAAGGTTAGAGTAAGAAATCTCTATAAGTCGTTCGGCTCCCTTGAGGTTCTTAAGGACATAAATCTCACGGTCGAGGAGGGTGAGGTAGTCGTGCTTATCGGGCCGTCGGGCTCGGGTAAATCCACGCTCCTGCGCTGCCTCAACAGACTTGAGGAATCGACATCGGGTGAGATTGTCGTTGACGGAAACGAGATTTCCGACAAATCGATAAATATATCAAAGGTGCGCGAAAACATCGGAATGGTGTTCCAGCAGTTCAACCTGTTCCCGCACCTCACGGTAAAGAAGAATATAATGATGGCGCCTGTGGACAGGAAGAAGATGACGAAAGCGGAGGCCGAATCCCGCGCAATAGAGCTTCTCGCAAGAGTCGGGCTTTCCGATAAGGCGGATTCGTACCCGCACCAGCTCTCGGGCGGACAGCAGCAGCGCATAGCAATAGCACGCGCACTTGCGATGAACCCCGATATCATGCTCTTTGACGAGCCGACGAGCGCGCTCGACCCCGAAATGGTCGGAGAAGTCCTTGCCATAATGAAGAAGCTCGCCGAGGAAGGCATGACAATGGTAGTCGTAACGCACGAAATGGGTTTTGCGCGCGATGTCGCCGACAGAGTCCTGTTTATGTCGGACGGCTCAATAATCGAAGAGGGCACACCGGCGGAAATATTTACGAACCCGAAAGAGGCAAGAACGCGCGACTTTTTAAACAGCGTCTTATAACCAATCGCCGAAGAAGGGAAACGGACAGACTGTGTACTGTCCGTTTTTTGGCATTTGCCGCATTTTTTACAGGACATAAAAAAGCCTGCAACTATTTACAATAGTTTTAATTTATAGTATAATTATTTAAATAAAAAGCATTTTTAACACAATATTACCGAAAAACAGGAGAGGGTTTGATGCCTGTGAGGCTTTCAAAAAAAGCAATATTCTATATTTTGGGTGATATAATCTGCTGTGTTCTCGCGGTTATTGTCGCCGAGATACTGAAAAGCGAATTTGATTTTTCCGTTGCGGCAAGATTTTTTGCAAGTAACGCTCTTTACACCGCAGCGGCGTGTGTGTGCGTTGTGATGTTCGGAATAATTCTGAACTCGTACAAGACGCTGTATTCGAGCATAGGCACGCATGATATACTTCGCCAACTCGCAGTGTCCGCTTTTGCGGCCGCGGTTCTCTTCATTGCTAAATTTATAATTTCGGAGGACACTGTTACGTTCTCGGGCTCGATAACGGTTATGTTCGCGATTTTCTTCTTCATTTTATCGACCGTTATGAGAGGGTATGAGACAATATGCAAAACACTTATGTCCAACAGATACGGCGAGAATAAGAAGCGTGCGATTATCGTCGGCGCGGGTTATGCGGGAAGTATGCTCATACATATGCTCACAACGCGCGGAGACAATGAAACACTCCCCGTCGGCATTCTCGATGACAACCGAAAAAAGCACGGCATGAATATTTCCGGAGTTTCCGTGCTCGGAAAAGTGAATGAAGCAAAGCGCTGGAAGGAAAAGCTCCGCGCCGATGAAATAATTATCGCAATCCCGTCCGCTTCGGCGGAAACGCTCAAAAGGATGTTCAACGAGTGCAGGGAGGCAAACGTCCCCGTTAAGACGTTCGGAAGCCTCACCGATTTCAAGGCGTATATGTCGGGTACAAAGGGTAAGCTGCGCAATATCTCCGTCGAGGATTTGCTGTTCAGAGATCAGATTTCAACCGATATGCACCAGGTTGAGGAATACCTCAAGGGCAAGAGCGTGCTCGTTACGGGAGGCGCGGGGAGCATAGGCTCTGAAATATGCCGTCAGGTTCTAAAGTGCGGCTGCCGCCGTCTCGTGATAATGGATATAAACGAAAACGGCCTGTTCTTCCTCAAAAACGAACTCGCCGCGGAGTATCCCGCCGACCGCTTCTGCGCAAGGGTCGGAAGCGTAAGGGATAAGCTCCGCATGCAAAATCTGTTCCGCCGTCATAAGTTCGATATCGTGTTCCATGCGGCGGCGCATAAGCACGTTCCGATTATGGAGGAAAACGCTTTTGAAGCTGTCAAGAACAATATCTTCGGAACAAAGAACGTCATCGAGTGCTGTATAGAAAACGGCGTTTCGCGGTTTGTGCTCATTTCGACCGACAAGGCCGTAAATCCGACAAATGTCATGGGCGCGACAAAACGCGCCGCGGAGCTTTTGGTTTCGCGCTATAACGGGCGCGGATGCGAGCTTGCGGCGGTGCGCTTCGGCAATGTCCTCGGCTCAAACGGAAGCGTTATCCCGATTTTCAAAAAGCAGATTGAAGAGGGCGGGCCGGTTACGGTTACGCACCGCGATATAAAACGCTATTTCATGACGATTCCCGAAGCCGTTTCGCTCGTTCTCAATGCGGGCGTGCGCGCCAAGGGCGGAGAACTGTTCGTTCTCGATATGGGCGAGCCTGTGAATATATACGACCTCGCCGTGGAAATGATAACGCTCTCGGGTCTCAGAGTCGGACGCGATATAGATATCAAGATAACGGGACTTCGCCCCGGCGAAAAAATGTTTGAGGAGCTGTCTCTCGACTCGGAAAGCGTCGATAAAACCGACCACGACAGAATTTTCATCATGCACCCCGAGGCCGTGGACGAGCGCGTCGATAACGACATCGAAAACATGGCGGAACTCCTTAGGGGCGAAACTGCGGAAAGCACCCTGCGCGATGCGCTTTTTGATATGATTTCCATAGACTATAAGGAATCGGTGCGCCGCGGCGCAAATTTGGAGGAGTTTGTTAAATAAGCGAATTTTCGATTGATTTTTAAGCGATTTGTGATATACTATACCTGTTATTGGATATTTCGCTTTCCAAAGTTTTACTCAAGAAAGGACAAAGCCGAATGGAGCTTGATTTGAAGAAAACCGTGTCGATTCTCGCGGCGAAGCTGTGGATAATAGTGGTTGCGGCAATTTCGAGCGGAGTGATATTCTTTGTCGTAAATGCGTTTTTCGTAACGCCAATGTACACTTCTCAGGCAATTCTGTACGTTTCAAACGTCTCCGAGCGCAAAAGCTCAATCGTTACCACGAGCGACGTTTCCGTTTCAAAAGAGCTTGTTAATACGTGTATCGTAATTCTGAACAGCCGAACGGTGCTTGATAAGGTCGCGGAGCAGTCGGGGCTTGATTACTCGGCATCTCAGATAAAATCAATGATTTCGGCAAACGCCGTTTCATCAACGGAAATTTTCCAGATTAAGGTTACCCACAGCAATCCTGTTGAGGCGCAGATTATCGCGGATACTATCCTCAAGGTTGCCCCGGGCGAGATAAAGCGCGTTATGAATGCGGGCGCCGTCTCGGTCATCGACTATGCGACGCTTCCGCTGTCTCCCTCAAGCCCGAATATCCCGAAAAACACGGTCATGGGAATCCTTTTCGGCGGTTTTCTCGCAGCACTTGCAATAGTGGTAATTTATGTATTCGATACGAGAGTCAAATCCGAATTTGAGCTTGTTGAGAACTTCGACCTTCCGATTATCGGCATAATCCCGTCGTTTGAGCTTGCGGAGTCCAAAACGGGAAAGAAAAGAAAAAAGAAATTGTCGGGGAGGGCAGGATAGATGAGTCTTTTTAAAAAGAAAAAAAGCGGCGCATCTTCTTATGTTAAAAGCGCGCTCCTTACGGACGACAGCCCGTTTATTATAACCGAAGCGTATAAGTCAATGCGTACAAACCTGATTTTCATGCTTCAGGGCGATAAGAAAGTGATTGCCTTCACATCGTCCATGGCGGGCGAGGGCAAAACGACCACATGCTTAAACTCGGCAATAGCCTTTGCGCAGACAGGCTCAAAAACGCTTGTAATAGATATGGATATGAGAAAACCGCGAATACACAGGTATTTTGAAATTCCGTCATCTCCGGGACTTTCCGACAGACTCGGAAATTTCACAAAGGAAATACCCATAACAAAGACGCAGTATGAAAACCTCGACGTTCTGCCTGTCGGAACTATTCCGCCGAGCCCGCCCGAACTCCTTATGTCGGACACGTTCGGAAAGGTTCTGAACGAGCTTAAAGAGAAATATGATTATATATTCCTCGATACACCGCCGATTCACGTCGTTACGGACGTTGCGATAGTTTCCGATTTCCTCGACGGAATTATATTCGTCGTCAGAGAAAAGGCAGTCCCGCTTGAAATGGTTAAGCAGTCGCTTTTAAATCTTGAGCGCGTAGGCGCAAAGGTTCTCGGGTTCATACTCAATGCGTCCGAGGGAGACAGTGTTTTCAGCCAGTACAAATACAGGAGAAAGTACAGACCGCGCTACGGCTATACTTACGGATACAGCCTGCCGTCCAAAGAAAAATAGGCGGGGATGAATTTATGTATATAGATTTTCATTCTCACGTTCTGCCGCGTGCCGACCACGGCTCCGACAGCCTGGAAACGTCCCTTTCTCAGATTAGGTACGCAAAAGAGGCGGGCGTCGGAACAATCGTAGCCACCCCGCACTTCTATATGTGGGAGGATACGGTCGATGAATTTCTCGGACGCCGCGAAAGGGCATACCGCGAACTTGAAGAAGCAAACGATTACGGCGTGAAAATCGTAAAAGCCGCAGAGGTTCAGATCTATACGGGGATCTCCGAGCTTGAAGGCCTTGAGAGGCTCTGCGTGGGGGATACGAAATACATTCTGCTCGAATTTCCGCCCGAGCCGTGGCCGTATTGGATATACGACTCCGTTTACGCAATAGCGCGCGAGCGCCGTCTCCGTCCGATTATCGCCCATATCGACAGATATTCGGCTTTCGGCAGGGAAAAGATACTGAAGCTTGCCGTGGACGTTCAGATTAACGCATCGGCATTCTTCGAGTCGAGGAAGCACAGAAAAGAATATATACACCTGATAAACGATGATTCCGTTCACATTCTCGGAAGCGATACGCACGGCGACGGCAAGCTCTCATACAGCGATTTTGACTCTGCCGTAAAGAAGCTCGGCGGGCTTTCCGATGTTATGATGAACAATGCACAGAGGATTTTGTCCTCATCGGAACGTATACGTTAGAAATTGCAATATAAAGATAAATTTTTAAAGGGAAGGTGTCTAAAATGAAAAGAACAATAAGCATAATCCTTGCAATCGCCCTCGTTTTCTCACTCGGTGCGACGGCCTTTGCAGCCAACGAAACGGCGTCCGACACGGTAATTGAGCGCGTGGACTTCAATGCGCTTGAGAAATTTGCGGATGCACCGTCAGCCGATAAATGGGACTATCCGGGCCTCAACTGTGCCGTTGCAAACGATGTAATGAACGGACATAACGGTAAAATCCGTCCTGACGATTACATAACACGCGCCGAGCTCACGGCAATGGTTGTGAGAGTGCTGAAGGCTTTCGGAGATAAGGCCGACCTTTCGGGATACGGCGGTATGCTTGAGGGTAAGTGGTATTATGAAGCGCTTCAGTCGGGAGTCGCCGTCAGGATTATTGAAGGCACTTTCGGACATCTTTACCCGGATGAGTCAATCACGCGTGAACAGGCATTTTCAATCCTTGCACGCACATTCGCACTCTCCGCAAAGGACAAAAGCGCAAAGAACGCCTTTGCCGATGCGGGAAGCGTTTCAAGCTGGTCTGAGGACTATATAAACGCGCTTATTGAAGCAAAGGTAATAATCGGCGACTCAAACAACAAGATTCGCCCGGGTGATAACGTAACCCGCTCCGAGTTTGCCATCATGCTCTACCGTCTGCTCCGCAACTATACGAAGGCAGGCGAGGATTACACTGGCAAAACGATTGACGGAAGCGTCATCATTACCGACGCAAGCGTAATTCTCAAGGACACGGTTATTAACGGCGACCTCATCATCTCCGATGCGGTGGGACTTGCGGACATTGACCTTTCAAATGTAACCGTAAACGGCAGAATCGTTATCAGAAGCGGTAACGTAAAGCTCGGAAACGGAACAAAGGCCGATGCTGTTGTCGCTGCAAGCCCGATTCGTGAAATCACGATTACGGGAGACGAAAACTTCAAGACGGGAAGCCTTGAAGTCGGAGAGAGAAGCGCAAACGTAAAAGCCGATGTAAATGCTGATAATGTAATTGTCAACGCAGACGGAATCAACGCCGAAATTATGAACGGTATAAAAGGAATGCTCGATGTTAACGGTTCGGCCAATACGATTACGATTAAAAGCAATTTTTCCGAAATCCGCATCAACGAGTTCGCCGAAAAGAACACAATCATAATTGATAAAGACGCGGGAGCGGAAAACGCGGAAATTAACGGCCGGAACAATACAATCAGGGGCGGCGGCAGTCTTAAAAAAGCAACAATAAACGGCAGCGGCTCAAAGGTTGAAACAGAAGGCACGGCCGTCGTGGATAATACGGAGGAGAAACCCGCGCCGAAGCCCGACGACAATACGCCCGACGTGGCGACAGGCCGTCCGTCAGGCCCGAAGGCAGTCGTAAAGAACGGCACATATATCACATACACAACGAACGGAACAACATATAATAGGTTCTATGCCGATGTAAGCAACAACACGGTTAAGTTCGATTTCAAAAAGCTCTCCGATTCGGTCGGAACAAAAAACATAACATTCGACAAAATCTATGTCGAGACAAATGAAGTCGCGCACTGCCGTTATGACGGACTCGGCATTTCGTTCAAAACCAACGAAGAAGTTGCGCTTGAGAATCTTCTTGACCAGCTCCGTTCACACTATAATTGGAGCGGCGCCATGATTCCGATAGAAGAAAACGAGGCAAAAACGCTTGCAAACCTCGCCGACAAGATGGATTTGGCAAAGGACAGATGCGACGCCGGCTGGACAGACCTCTTCACCGAGCGCGGAATCACCGTTACGAGCGCGCTTGACGCAACGTTTAAGGGTTATGTCGGAAGCGCAGACATGTCTTTCCGCATGGTAATTCCGCAGTTCTAAAAACGGACAAAGTTTAATAGGGGAAAATTCTCCGCCTTTTAATGTTACATACAGGCGTCCGTTTTGTGCGGACGCTTGTATATTGCTGATTGGGGTAAGTCATGGAAAAGAAAGTAAAAAAGATAGTTCTTATTATCCTCGCCGCCGTAATAGTTCTCATCATTGCGGGCTTCGGCGTGTACCGCCTTGTGCTGGACCGCGTAGGCGACAAGGCCATGCGAGAGGTTATCGAAACCGAGATTGACGATATGCTAGACAGCGGTGAAATCACGCTTGAAGACGTCGAAAACATAGCGGATTCGATAAATACGGGCGAAACGCCTGAAAATACGGACGAAAATATCACGGACGGGAGCAAACCGGCAAACGACGGAAAAAACGAAACAGACACAAAAAAGGATACACCGTCAAAACCTGTCTCGCGCAAAAAAACGATAGAGAAAGCGGCGGAAAAGATAGAAAAAACTATTCCGCGCAGTGAAAAGGACGAGATGATGCGCTTTGTCCTTTCGCGTCTCTCGGCGGACGACGTGCGCTACCTTTCGGGGCTTTTAAAGGGCGGACTCACCGCAGAGGAGAAGGCTTCCGCAAAGAAGCTCGCATATTCGCGCTTCTCGTCAGACGAAATAAAGCGCGTCCGCGAATATTATAAAAAGTATTCAGGTATGATAAATGGTGCAAAATAGAAAAACCCGGGCATACGGGCTGATGTCGCTCTTTTGGGAATACCAGATATTCGCGTTTTCCGCAGAAACGGGAAGCGCGTCGGGATCAAGAAGCCGTGCCGTTGCACAAGTACTGTGCAACGTGGCCGAGTTTCTGTCGGGAAAACCGTCAGACGTTGAGGAAACACTGCTCTTCATATCACACATAATACGCAAATGCGCGCATATGGCAGAGTTCGCTGTCCTTGCCGTTCTGGTTTTCATGCTCATAAAGTCGCTCAAAAACAAAAAAATGCCGTATTCCGCACTGTTTACAACGGTGTTCAGCGCGGCGGCGGACGAGTTCCACCAGATGTTCGTCCCCGGGCGCGGCTCCGCCGTGTCCGATGTCATGATAGACTCGTGCGGTGCGGCAATAGGGATAATTGTCCTTATGCTTATACAGAAGAAATCCACTGGAGGTTATCACTTTGAAATATGATTTGGCAATAATCGGTGCAGGCCCGGCGGGAATATTCACCGCGCTTGAGCTTGTGCGCCGGGGAAGTAAGAAGAAAATCGTAATAGTCGAAAAAGGACGCTCTATAAAGGAGCGCAAATGCCCCAAGACGAAAACGCGCGAGTGCGTAAACTGCAAGCCCTACTGCAATATAACTACGGGCTTTTCTGGCGCGGGCGCGTTTTCCGACGGCAAACTCTCCCTAAGTCCCGAGGTCGGCGGAATGCTCCCCGAGCTTATAGGATACGACTATGCGGCCGAGATGATTAACTATACGGACAAGATATATCTTGAGTTCGGCGCCGACACACATGTCGAGGGTATAGGTCAGAGCGGAGAGGTAAAGAAAATTCGCCTTAAGGCAATCCAGGCGGGACTCCGCCTTGTGGACTGCCCGATACGCCACCTCGGAACGGAAAAGGCGCAGAAGCTCTATCTCGCCATTGAGAATTACTTAAAGGATTCGGGCGTTGAAATAATGTTCGGGTGGCAGTGTACCGATATTATAATAGAGGACAGCAGATGCCTCGGCGCGTATATCGAGAAAAACGGCGAAAACCGCGAAATATTTGCCGACCACACAGTAGTCGCCACGGGCCGCCGCGGTGCAAGCTGGCTTGAGAGCGTGTGCGCCGACCACGATATAGCACATCAGCCGGGAACGGTTGATATCGGCGTCCGCGTCGAGTGCCGAAACGAGGTCATGGAAAAGGTAAACGAAGTCCTGTATGAGTCAAAGCTCATCGGGTATCCGAAGCCGTTCAAGAACAAGGTACGCACATTCTGCCAGAACCCCGGCGGATTCGTAAGTCAGGAAAATTATGACAATGACCTTGCGGTGGTAAACGGCCATTCATACAAGGAACTCAAAAGCGACAATACAAACCTCGCAATACTCTGCTCGCATAACTTTAACGAGCCGTTTAATCAGCCGATTCTTTATGCGCAGAAGGTCGGCGAGCTTACCAATATGCTCGGCGCGGGGCATATCCTCGTCCAGCGTTACGGAGATATCCTCGACGGAAAGCGCACATGGTCGAAGGAGCTTGCACAGTCAAACGTAAAGCCGACGCTTCCCGATGCCGTTGCGGGCGATATAACCGCCGCAATGCCGTACCGCGCAATGATAAGCATAATTAACTTTATCGCCGCAATGGATATGGTCGTTCCGGGCTTTGCGTCGGCGGAAACGCTCCTGTATTCGCCCGAGCTTAAGTTTTACAGCAACCGCGTAAAGATGGATAAAAACCTTAATACGAGCATCTCGGGCCTCCACTGCCTCGGCGATTCGAGCGGGTGGACGCGCGGACTCATGATGGCATCGGTCATGGGTGTAATAATGGGACAGCAGCTCTTAAAAAAGGAAGAATAATTATAATAAAAACCGCCGTTATACGGCGGTTTTTATATCAGAGTTCGTTTCATTTCGTCAATCAGTTTTCGAAGCTCGGAAAGCGAGGAAACATTTGTAACGCGCGTTTTGTAGAAATTGCCGCCGCGTACGCCGCGCAGATACCAAGCTATGTGCCGTCTCGACTCAAGCACCGCGCACCGCTCGCCCTTCTGCTCGGAAGCGGAGCATATCTGCAAAAACGCGGTTTCAAGGCGCTCGGAGAGCGGGGGAAGCGGGGAAATCTTCCTTCCGTCGAGACACTCGCGCGCACCCGTGAAAATCCACGGATTTCCAAACGACGCACGCCCAATCATTACACCGTCTGCTCCTGTGTAGTCGACAATCCGCTTTGCGTCAACCGCTTCAAAAACATCGCCGTTTGCAATGAGCGGAACGGAGATGCTCTTTTTCACCTCGCGTATTATGTCCCAGTCGGCGCGTCCCGAATACATGGACGCACGGGTTCTGCCGTGTATCGCAAGCGCGTCCGCACCCGCATTCTCGAGCACCTTCGCAAACTCAACGGCATTGACGCTTCCGCCGTCCCAGCCCTTTCGGAATTTGACGGTAACGGGAACGGACACGGCGTCCTTCACCGCCCGTACAATTTCGGAGGCGAGTGCGGGATTTTTCATGAGCGCGCTCCCGTCGCCGTTTGAAACTATTTTCGGCGTGGGACAGCCCATGTTAATGTCAATGAACTCGGCGTTCGTTCGCTCGAGCGCAATGCGCGCGGCCTGCGCCATAACACTCGGCTCACACCCGAAAAGCTGGACGGCAAACGGACGGTCGGAATCATTCCGCATAAGAAGCGAGCCTGTCTTTGAATCCTGATAAACAAGCGCGCGGGAGCTTACCATCTCCGAATATGTTATGTCGGCTCCGCACGAACGGCAGACCGAGCGGAATGCTGCGTCCGTAACGCCCGCCATGGGCGCAAGCGCAAGCGGTATTCTGTTTTTAAAAAGCTCTTTTATGTCCACGATATAAGTCCCCCGTATAATCTGCCCTACATTTTAACACAGAATTGTGTTTTCCGCAACATAAGTCATATTTTACGCAATATTTTTATATGAGAAAAAGGAAAAGTGTGATATAATCTAATCAGAAATAATTTTGCGGAGGGTAATATGAAAGACGGAAAGCTTCAAATCGCTCTCGTAGGCTGCGGAATGATAGGCCACGGCCATGCAGAGGCGGTAATCAACGACCCGCGCGCCGAGCTGTGCGCACTTGCATACGGCAGAAATGCCGAAAAAGGCAGGAAATTTGCGGAAAAATTCAATATACCGTTCGCTACGAATGATTATAATGAAATAATAGAAAAATGCCATGCCGACGCGGTTATTATATGTACGCCGAGCGCATTCCACGCCGACTGCGCGAAAGCCTTCGCAAATGCGGGCATCCACGTTCTGTGCGAAAAACCCCTTGATGTTACGGCGGAGAAAATAAGCGGAATGATAGACGCGGCGGAAAAAAACGGCGTGCTTCTCGGGTGCGTGTTCCCGAACCGTGCGCAGGAGGGACTTCGGCGCGCAAAGGAAATTATCGATTCGGGAGAACTCGGAAGTATGCGTCTGGTCGAGTTTCAGTACCGCGGTTACAGAAGCCACAGCTACTATTCGTCGTCCTATTGGAAAGGACGCAAGAGCATAGACGGCGGCGGATGCCTGATAAATCAGGGGATTCACGGCATTGACGCACTCCTCTATCTCGCGGGCGACGTAAAAAGCGTCTGCGCCGTTACCGACACCATGGGAAGAAAGATTGAGGTGGAGGACTCCGCGTGCGCGCTTCTGGAATTTGAGAGCGGGGCGCACGGAACGCTTATGGGAACGGTTCTATCCTATTTCCCGGAGAAAAACTCCGAGTGCGAGCGCGTGAGAATAGAGTTTGAGGGCGGAACAATCGTGTACGCCGACGGAAAGACGATTCTCTATAAGAGTCTGTCGGACGATGAGCTGAAAACGGAGGAAATCCACCTAAGCCATGTGGAGCAGTCGTTCGGGGCAAATCCGGAGGATATCGATATGACGGCGCACTTTGCGCTTGTGTCGAACTTCTTTGACGGGATACTGAACGGCACCGAGATCTTCGCGCCCGCGCGGGACGCAAGGCGGTCGGTAGACCTCGTTCTTACAATATATAAATCGGCGGAGACTCGCTCGTGGGTGAACGTCCCGCATTATCCAAGATAAATCTTCGGAAAAAAATCCCATTTTTGGGATTTTTTTCTTTTTTTATGCGTTTTTTAACTAATCTTTGGACTGTTTTTGACAAAGCGTTTTCACATGATTTACAGAAGGTCGAAAAGCATTGACCTTTGCACCGGGATGCGTTATCATGTTCACACAACAGGCAGAAAGCCTGAAAAAAGAAGGAGGAATTCTAAATGAAGAGCTTGAAAAAAGTTCTTGCGCTTGTAATGGTGTTTGCTCTTACGCTTTCACTTTTCGCGAGCGCGGTAGGGTTCACCGACGCAAAGGACATTGACGATAATTATGCAGATGATGTAAATATGCTCGTTGAACTCGGAATTTTGAGCGGTTATCCGGACGGCTCATTTAAGCCCGAAGGAAAAATCACTCGCGCTGAGTTTGCCAAGATGGCATACGTCTTAAAATACGGCGCAGACGACAAAGGGGAGCTTTTCTCTAACCAGAAGAGCCAGTTCAAGGACGTTGAGGGAGACGCAAACGTCGCTTGGGCAAAGGGTTATATTAACTACTGTGCAAATCAGGGTATCGTTTCCGGTGTAGGAAACAATAAGTATAACCCGCAGGGCAACGTAACGGTTGCCGAAGCAAGCAAAATGCTTCTCGTAATCCTCGGCTGCAATGCAGACAAGGAAGGCTTCAAGGGCACCAACTGGGTATCAAACACGGTTGCAAAGGCAATGGAGCTCGGTCTCTATGACGGCTGGAAGGGCGACCCGACAAGCGCGGCTACACGCCAGCTCGTTGCAAAGCTCATGAGAAACGCGGTATTCGCTCCCGTTTATATCTACAGCCCGATAACAGGTATCGGTTCTCAGTACAACGCCCTTGACGGCACAAAGAACCAGACTCTCGGCGAGCAGGTAATGGACCTCCGCCATGTAACGGGACTTGTTGCCGCAAACGAAAACTATGCGATCTCGACCGACGCCGACGGTGAAACATTCGACGTAACAACCGGCCCCGCAATTCAGGCAACGGGCAAGGACTCCGAGTCGAGCATTATCTACTATGAGGCTCAGAACACGAACGGAACAAAGTACGGCGCATCTATTAAGATTGACCGTGCGGTATCCGATAACCTTCTCGGCGCAAAGGTAGATGTCTACTTTAAGGCAGACACCAACTCCGCAAACCTCGCTTACACGAACGTCAAAGTTATAGGCAACGTAATTGTCAACTCCGACACAAAGATGTACAGCGTTCCCGCGGCAGACGTTAAGATGATGCCGGACGGAAAATCCACAAGCTCCGCACTCATCACACCTTATGTCTCGTTCAAGGTTGAGGATAAGGAATATCAGGTAAAGGCGTCCGCAAACGCGAAAAAGGTTGCGAAGAACGTTGATTACAACACACTCTTCGGAACAAACCAGGCAAATGACTTCACCGATATATCCTACGCTTCAACAGCAACATTCAAGGATGGCGGCGACCTCATTCAGCCTAAGGGAGATAACAACTTCTTTAAGACAATGGGCGACGGAAGCGTTTCAGAGTACCGCTTCGTGTCCGTTGACGGCGGAAAGACCTACTCTTATATCTTCAAAATGCAGAACGCGGCAAACTCCGTTGAGTTCGGAAGCGTTTCCGGCATAAGCGAAACAAAAAAGACAATTACACTCCCGAAGCTCGGAACTCTCGACTTTGACGATGTAATCATGGACGAGGGCATCAAGAAGGACGATTATGTAATCTACTTCTACGAGAACGGCAAGGTAAACATCAGAAAAACAACTGAAATCACAGGCGCACTTGAGAATGTAAACGACGACGGCACAGTTACAATCGGCGGCGTAAACTACTCGGCAGATATGAACCTCTGCTCACAGATGCAGTCGTATGACTCACTCTCCGAGTACTACACGAACAACAAGGGCGCAATGAACAAGGGTACAAAGTACCGCGTATACAACAACGTAATACTTGATATCGAGGCTTCCGATGAGATTGCAAACGCAGAAAATTATGCGGTTGTTCTCAACTCAAGCTACGATGAAAAGCTCGACGTTGCTTATGTAAAGCTCGGCTTTGCCGATAATACAGAGGGAACGTACAAGGTAGGAAAGTTCTACACGAAGTACGCATCTCAGCCGAATAACGCGGCAAACGACCGTGCTCAGGACTATGCAAACAACGCACGCTTCGGTTGGGTTGTAGAATATGCAATCCGCACGGACGGAACGGTAGACCTCTCTTATCAGGACTTCAAGACGATTGAAAGTGACGGAACGCTCCGCACTCCGACAAGCTCAAAAACGTTTAAGATAGTCGATAAGTCGGTATCCGTTGACGGAAAGCGCTACTACGGCGACAACTCCGCAATAGTATTCATGCTCTACGGTAATGTTGAAGGAGACTACTCCTCTGCAACCTACAAGCCCGTAAAGGCAAAGGCATACAAGCTCTCGCAGCTCACAGAGGCAGATGCTCTCCCGATTGACGGACTCAAGGTAAACAATGCCCTTGTATCCAACGCACTCGGAAGCGCCGTAATCGATAAGAGCGGACACAGCAACGTACTCGTTGCAGCCGCACTCACACACGGCGAAGACCTTGCAAACATCACCTACAAGAGCTCCGACAGCCTCGCATACGTCGTATCCGCAAAGCAGATGTACAACGTATCCACAGGCTCCGCGTTCGCAAGATTTAAGCTCATCGGCGAAGAGGGCGTTATGAATGTCGATTCTGTCGATAACGTAACAGACCTCAGCAACAATGAGATATTCTCACAGCCTGCCGGCTACGTCGGAGACATTGACGACTTCGAGCAGGGCTCGGTCGCAAGATACTCCGTAAATGCCGAAGGCAAGGTAACTGCAATAAGCACTGACGGCGGACATTATGCAGACATGATGGTAACGCCTGAGGGCAAGCAGAGCGGACTCTACTATGTAAACGCTGCGTCTATCGTAAACGGCAGATTCAACTACTACAGCTCCCAGAGCGCACACACTCTCGGTTCTGACGGCAGACTCAACAGCGATGAGATAAGCTCGATTCTCCTCTCCGAGGACGGATACAAGATTATCACAATCAGCGATGACGATTATGCAGGCTCGTACCTTGTAACGGTTCCGAGAAATCAGGAACTCAAGAAGAACGACTATAACGCAATAATCGAACTCGACGAGGGTGAAATCATCAGAATCTTCTCCTTCGAGGACTAATATCCAACAGCAGTACGGAGGCGGTGTAAATTTACACCGCCTCTAATCTTACTATTTAATGTTTCCGTTTCCGTCGCGGGTCAGGTATTGAAGGTCGTCGCGTATGCACACAACAAAATCGGGACGGTACTTCTTTACATACTCTATAATCCCCATTTCGGAATAATGGCGCAAGTCGAGGGAGCGCGTCTCGTCAAAGCTCCGATAGAGGAAAACCTCAGCGCCGTTTGTAAACGAATCGCCGTACAGAAGAATCGACGGAAGCTCGGGACGGGATGTTTTGATGACCGTTTCGGCAACGTCTCCGCCCATGTAGTTTGTATATGCAACAGCCTCGCTTTCATCCTTCGGAAGAACGACGGCAGGGGTCTGCACAATATTGCCGTTGTCCGCGCGCGTATGGGGAATGTCGGGGCAGTTCTTTGGAATCATAAGCCTGTCGGATATGGGAGAAAGATTGTAAAGCTGTCTCCCGCGCGAGCCGTAAAAGGGGTTCGGAAGCTCGGAAAAGTCCGAATCGACGGGCAAAACCCCGCAGAAACCGCATATTGTGCGGTATGTCTCATACGCTCCGCGAAGGTTGTAGTGGTGGTCGCTTTTCATGTAAAAATCTTCGGAGGGAAGGTCGCATTTTGAGAAAATATCACCCATGTTAATATGAGAGATTCCGCGTTTTTCAAGCGCATCGAAAAAGCTCTTTGCCGTCTCCTCACAGACCTCTTGCTTTATGTCGAGGTATTCGCGGTATTTCTCGTGAAAAAGCGATTGCTGATTCGGAATCCCCACATACAGGAACTTCCCGCCGTACTCGGAGACCGCATCATTAAGGCGCGATACATCGTCCGCCGCCTGTTCTGCGCGTGCGGGTATCTTGTCGAGAGGTTCGACGTATGTGCTGTACGGAAACAAAAATTCCCCGGCAGACGTAATCCCGTTGACTACGGGACGGCGCAGTATATACATATCGGAAAACGCATTTGCGGCAAGGAATCCGTCCCGCATAAAAACATGGTCCTTGTAGTATTCGTCGCAGGATGCGAAGAATTTTCCGTCAAAGAAGCTTTCGCGTGTAAGGACGGGAGCCGCAGCGAGCGCACGGTTTTCAAATTTGCTTACACTCCCGCGCGGCGCGAGAATCGTTGCGGCAGGGACAAAGAAGAGTATCGCCGCGATAATTGCAATAAAAGTTTTTTTCATATCATACACCTAAAATCTGAAGTAAATAAACGGGTTGAATGTGGAGCTTACCACGGAAAGAATGCAAAATGCAAAAATAACAAGGAGTGCCGCCGCTGCGGTATACTCAAAAATTTTGTTGTTTCTGTATTTTTCGTTGAGCCGTCTCAGAATCGGAGTCGAGAAAACCAACGAAAGCACAAATTCAAGACGGTATTCGTTTAAATAGTATAAAATCTGCTTCAGCGAGGTTTTGTCAAGCGGTATGTGCGAGAACATCGCCCGTGCATACATGAAAGCGTAGTTTATGTCCCTGCTGTTGAATAGTACCCAGCCGAGAATTATGAGCAAAAGGGTATACACGCGGGATATGACCGCAGGAGCTTTCTTAAGGAGCTTCCCGAGGAAGAGCTTTTCTATAATCAGTATGACGGCAAAATAAAGTCCCCATGCAATGAAGTTCCAGGACGCTCCGTGCCACAAGCCCGTGAGAGACCATACGACGAGAATGTTAAAAAGCTGGCGCAAAATGCCCTTTCTGTTTCCTCCGAGCGGGATATAAACATAGTCGCGGAACCATGTGGAAAGAGACATGTGCCACCTCCGCCAAAACTCCGTGATTGATTTTGAAATGTAGGGATAGTTGAAGTTTTCGAGGAAGTGGAAGCCGAAAATGCGCCCCATGCCAATCGCCATGTCGGAATATGCCGAAAAATCAAAGAAAATCTGGAATGAATACGCAACGGCTCCGAGCCATGCGCAGGCGGCCGGGAGATTGGCGGGATTTCGCGCAAAAATATCCGTCGCAATAACGCCCATCGAGTTTGCAAGGAACATCTTCTTGGCAAGACCGATTATGAAACGGCGGAATCCCGAATATGCGAGAGGGACGCTCTCGTCTCTCGAGACAATTTCATCCGCAACCGTCTGATACCGCACAATCGGACCCGCAACAAGCTGCGGGAAAAGTGAAATGTAGAGCGCGACGGCAAAAATGTTCTTCTGCGCGGGTACGTCTCTGTTATACACATCGAATACATAACTCATTCCCTGGAATGTGAAGAACGATATTCCGATAGGCATTATAATCTGCGGTATATTTATTTTCATATTAAATATGAAGTTAATGTTTTCGAGAAAGAACCCCGTGTATTTGTAAAAGCAGAGAACCCCGAGGTTTACCGCGGCCGTAAGAAAAAGAAAAAGCTTTCGCTTCGGGAGCTTTTCGATTGCAAGAGCGAGAAGATAGTTCGCCGTTATCGAAAGGAGCATGACGAATATACCGCGCGGCTCGCCGTAGAGGTAAAAGAAAAGGGAGAAGATTAAAAGAACGGCATTCCTTGCCCGGCGGTATCTCTTCGGGATAATGAAGTAGCATATAAGAACCGCGGGGAAGAAAGCAAAAATAAAAGTCAGGCTTGAAAAAACCATGAGATTCCTCCGTGCATAAATATGTTGACGCTATCTATTTTACCATATAATGTATGAAAATCAAGACGAAAAGAACAATAAACCGCGCTTTTCCAAGCCGGTTTTTTGGGAGTTTTGTTAAAAGCCGAAAAAAACAGGGAAAAAGACAAAAAACCCCTTGACAAAAGGAGGGAATAAGTGGTATAGTATTAAAGCACTTCAGAGAGCGGAGGTCAAAGCCAAA
>CAKSEF010000030.1 GCA_934446465.1 uncultured Oscillospiraceae bacterium | reverse complement strand
GCTTCCCGTGCGTTTTATTACAAAGACATATTCTCCCGCTTTTTCTGCGGTAAATTCTGTCGAGAACTTTTTAAGTTCCTTTATTCCTCCGTTTCCGAAGTCTATATTTTTAAATACGGGCTCCGCAGACGCTATCATATTCGCGACATGGCTTTTGGCCTCTTCTTCCGTGTAATTCGACGCGCTTTCGTCAAGCGACAGAATGTATACGTTTCCGGGGCTTCCGTCAAATACGTTTGCGATAAAATCCACCGTATAAATACCTTTTTTCGGAATTTTCATCTTAAATGCCCCGAAATTCCCATTCCACAAACGCAAATTTGTGGCGGAGCCGTTCCAAATTACGCCGCTGGTGCTTTCCGACGTATTTGTGTAATAGCAAATCATATCTCCGCTGTTTTCATACGTAATGTCTTTCGGGGATTCAAAAGTATAATTAAAACCGATTCCGTCTCCCTTCCCGTCGCCGTCGAGATCAAAGCCTGTTTGACAGAACGCATATTCCGCCTTTACGCCCGCAGGTTCGTATACATCATCGGCGTAACCGACCGACGGAAAAACCGACACCGCAATAAGTGCGGCAAGCAGCGCAGAAACACTTCTTTTAATTTTCATATTTCTTAACCTCATTTTTTGTCAGACAGTCTGCAACTTCGACATTTAAATATAATCGAAGCCGCATCATCACCGTCATATGATTATTACAGCAAGGAAAATCAATCGCTGTAAACTACTTTGTAGGAGGTTCCGTCCCTGTATATGAGATATCCGCGGGCTGTTCCCTCGCCCGATGCCGTAAACTGGCCGTGCGTGAGCCCTCTCTGAGAGGTTGCTTTTGACGCGCAGCTCTCTATTGTCGGTTTGACCGAAGACGCGCTCCCGCCGAAAAGTATTCCGACTTCCGCAATTTCTTTTCCGCCTGCGTCATATTCTATCATGTGTGCGCCGCCCATTGATTTTTCATCAAGTACCACAAGCGGTTTTACCGTCGTCCCGTCTGTATGAGAAACTATTTCTGCGCTTCCCCACGCATAATATGTGTAGCTTTCGCCGTATGCGACAGTTTTTCCGTTGCGCGTCCAATAGGTCGCGCCTGTTTTTTCCGCATCGATTCTGTCGTTATATTTGACGCCGAACTTAGCTTCTCCGTCAACCGTGATTGTGTCCGAATCGAGAGAATTCTCGTCATATCCTGCAACCGCCCGCGTTACGCCCGCGTTAAGCGCCGATACGTCAAGTGTTTTACCGATGTTTACAAACCAGTTTTTGAATACATGCCCCGTAAGTGTCGGGTTTTCGGGGAGAGTGAGTGAATTATCCGTGCCTACCGCCTTTGTTGCTATATACTCGCCGTTTGCGTTGTAGAACTCGACCGTTTTCTCCGCTTCAATATTTGTTTCGTAAATGGCCGTTATGAGCGTATTTGACATTGCGTTAATGCTGTACTCGGGTTCATTTGAGAGATATATTCCGTTATCGGCGCTTCCCCGCACCCAGCATCTGAATGTTTTACCTTCGGCTTCATTTGCAATGAGATTTATTTCCGTTCCGCGTGCGACCGATGCTATGCTTCCCTGTGTGTAGCTTGAATCCGAGCCTGCAATACGCACCGCAATCTCGCCGCCGTTTGAGGCATCGGCGCAAAAAACGACATCGGACGGGGCATCCGGAACTATCTCCTTATTTGTTCTCGAAATGGCAAGGGTTGTAAGCTGAACGTTTCTCCCTTTTGTGCCTTTGGTTCTCTTCACGGCAAAAATATACTCACCCGCAACAGGCGCCGTGAATTCTCCCGTGTAGTGCTTATTATCATCCACTACTCCGTCATTTCCGAGGTCGACGCCTTCAAGCACGGGTTTTTCGCTCTTAAGCGCGGAATCAACGTACGCCTGCTTTGCGCCGTCTTCTGTCAGCGCGGCGGCTTCTGTGCTTATCGGGAATATGAACATATCGGAGATGCTTCCCATGCCAACTTTTCCGCAGTAGTTAAACTCGTAAACTCCGCTTCTCGGGACTTGGATTTTGAATGCGAAAAAGTCGTTGTCAGTCAGTTGGAACTGAACCATACTGCCACGCATTTCGTCCGCATAGTTTGTTTTTTTCGTGTAGTATTCTACAAGGTCATTGCTCTTGGCATACGTGATTTCCGAAGGCTTTGAGACGTATGTTTCGGCAGATTCATACGGAGAAAAGCCCAGTCTCATTGTATTTCCGTCGCCGTATACGTCCACATCAATCCAGTTGTAACAGAACGGATAAATAACCTTTACGTCATCGGGAATCTGTGCCGTTTTTCCCGTAAGTGTGAGCGTTATCGGGCGGAAGCTTATTCCCACGCTTGTTTCCACACGCTTTATAACAAAGATGTATTCCCCCGCCTTATTCGCGGTAAATTCGGATGTGAATTTTTTAACTTCCTGCACCTCTCCGTTTCCGAAGTCAATTTTTTCAAATACGGGAGAGGCAGATGCAATCGCGCTTGTGGTGTAAGCCGCGGCATCGCTTTCTGTATAATCCGATGCGCTTTCCGAGAGCGGAACTATGTATACGTTACCGATACTTCCGTCTCCTACCTTTGCAACCAAATCGACTGTATAGGTGCCTTTCTTCGGAACCTTAATCTTAAATGCTCCGTAGTTTCCCTCCCACAGGCGCATATTTGTGGATGAGCCGTTCCAAACGACTCCGCTTGAGCTATCCGATGTGTTTGTATAATAGCAAATCATATCTCCGCTGTTTTCGTACGAAATATCCTTCGGAGACGCAACGGAATAACTGAAACCTACTCCGTCGCCATTTCCGTCGCCGTCGGCATCAAACCCCATCTGGCAGAACGGATAGAGGTACACGTCCGACTCCGACGCGACTTCGGCTGAAGCCGCAATCGGAAGCCACGTAAGTACCATGCACAACGCCATCAGCGCACAAACAATTCTTCTCTTTCCCATTTCTTACTCCTCCTAAAACATTAATATATTTATTGTCTATGTCTCAAGCTCGTTCGTGTAATTCCAAGTCTTAAACAGTTCCTGCCACACATCTCGGTGCGCTTCGCAGTCGAGATAATGAGAAAACATCTGCTTCGGGTCGGAACATTCGGGAGAAATATCCCCGCGCCGAACCGCTTCATACACGCTTCTCCTGCTTTCGCAGAATGTATGCCAGTGTTCCCTCCACCTGCCGTTTAAAATTTCGGCATTCCTTTTTGCCATATCCGAAAGTATTTCACGGCTTCTTTCCGGTGATGCAAAATCAATTCCGCCGTTTTTCGCCGAAACGGGAATGAACTCAACAGATATTCCCGTTTCTTTGGATACGGTAAATTCGGCAAGCAAGCCCTCGTTATAATCGATCCCCTCAGCTTCTTCAACGAAGCTGAAATTTCCCTGTCCGTAGAGAATATGCGTGCCCTCAAAGCACTCGTATGTGCCTATTATGTGGCTGTGCTGGCACAGCACGGCGTTTGCCCCGCAGCGCGCCATTTCCCGGCAGGCTTTCAAGAGGCGCGGCGACGGATAACGGCAATACTCCTTTCCGCCGTGATAAACAACCATTACATAATCGCTAACCGCTTTTGCCTTTCTTATGTCGTCCATTGTTTCAAACTCATCAAAAGGACGCGCGCCTATTCGATTATCGGTAGCGTACGAAAATTCGTGTTCGCATACATTTATCACTGAAATTTTAATGCCTTTTTCTTCTATCACCAGATTTTTTCTCGAATCGTCATAATTATCTCCGATTCCGGTGTATCCGAGTTCATTTTTTTCAAGCTCGGATATTGTGTCATAAAGCCCTTTCTTTCCGAAATCGAATATATGATTGTTACTGAGCATACAATCTGTTACTCCCGCATTTTTAAGCGTCAGGACGGTATTTACCGGACCCTTGAGGCACGGCCCTATTTTCTTTATGCCCGTTTCATGCTCCGTTACGGCACATTCGAGATTCACGAGCGTCCTGTCTGCTGTTTTAAACAGCTTGCAGATGCTTCCGAACGCGCCTTCGGCATCGCCTTTCTTAAACGGTTCTTCACTCTCGGATGTTACCGAAATATCTCCGCATATTATAATTTTGAGTTCAGACATCAAAATACCTCACATTTCGACCAGTTCCTTAATTTGCGGCCATGCTTCGTCCGGATAGAACCTATGCCCTCCGTTTCCCTTTACCAAACGGCAGAGGTTTTCTTTTCCAACTGCTCTGTACGTTTCAGAAATCGTTTTGAAGCTCTTTTCGACACCGTGCAGCGGGAAGATCGGATCTTCGGTTCCGCAAACGATTACAAGCTTTCTCGGCGCTATCAGACCGCCGAGGTCTCCCATATCGAAGTATCTTCTCATATTCGGAACAAAATTGCACGGGCAATGGCTCATTGCCATGATGGAATCGTCAAAAGAGCACATCGCTCCCGACACAACCGAAATTTTGATCCTGTCGTCAAGACATGATGTGTAGAACGTAGTGGTTCCTCCTCCGGATGAGCCGAGGCAGATGAGCTTCTCCTTATCGACAAATTCCGAAAAATGTTTAAATATCACATCTATGAGGCATGACACATCCCATACACGCTCGCCTATCGCACATCTCCCGATAAGGAGTGCCGCCATTGCTTCATTCTCCGAAAGGCAGGCAGGAACACCTTCCTTCCCGTTTCCCGCACTGCCCATATAGCGCTGTTCTACGGTTACGGCGCAGAAGCCCTCTTTGAGCGCTTGGACGGCAAAATCTCTGCCTCCCGCAATGTCCTTTATGTCCTCTTCCACAGTTACCTCACCGAGCGACACGTGCATACCCGAAGTATGCCCTTGGATACAAATTACCGTCGGACACGGTTTTTTTGCATTTTCGGGAATGAGAAAGCTTGATGAAACATAATATCCCGGCTCGCTTTGAAACTCAAAATCAATCCGTTTATAATCTCCGCAATCACGCTCGGAGTTAATCTTAAAATCGTCCCCGCATTTTTCGAGAGGGAGCCTCAAAAGCTCGGTAAGCTTGCTTTTCGCGCGCTTCTGCCAGCCGCAAAAGTCTCCGTTGAAGCTGAGTTCGGGGCTGATGTTTTCCGAAAGTTTTCTTATGTATTCATGCGAATTGTGCAATTTCATTAAATTCACCTCATGCGTATTAAAAATAATTCTTTCGTAATAATTATATTCGCATTTATCTTTTGATTCAAGGAAATATACAACAAAAATACAAATATACCGCAAAAATCCATTATTTTATCTCACCACCGTGTTTCCCGCGTCTTGACATTTCACTGTTCGTGTCATATGATAATTATGTTAAGGAGCAGTGATGTAATGAAAAGCTATGTTTTTGAAAAGCTCGATTCCGATTTTCATATAGATAATTACACAGGTATCGGTTTCCCTCAGGACAGGCTCACCCTGCACTTTCACCCTTATCATGAGTTTTCCCTTATATCTTCGGGAGATATAACGTATGCAACAGGTAATCTGGTTTCAAACGTCAGCGAAAAGTGTTTTATATTCTCCCGGGCGTACCAGCTTCACAACCCGTATATAAATCCCCAGAAGCAATATGAGCGATATCAGATAATGTTTATGCCGAATCTTCTGTCTCTTTTTATCCCCGAATACAAGGATGTGCTCTCTCCGCTTATGTCAAATTCGGGAATTTGGCGTGTTTCGGACACCGCCTTTTCCCGCATGGAGTTGATTATGTCTACCCTGCTCGAACGGTACGAAAATGACAGGGATTCAAAGTCCGCGCAGTTGGAATACCGTCTTTTGACATCGGAGCTGATGCTCCTTGCAACGGATGTTGTAAAGGGAAGTTCTTCTGCGCCGAACTCGCTTTCGGACACATATATAGGCAATGTTGTGAAATACATTCACGAGCATTATGAAAACGACATAAAAATATCAGACCTCGCGTCGCAGTTCTTTATGAGTGAGACAAAGCTCACGAACGATTTCAAAAAGCGTGTCGGAATGACTGTCGGAAAATATCTTACGCTTACAAGAGTTGAGTCCGCAAAAAAGCTTTTGCGGAGAGGGTATTCGGTAAATGTTGTCGCCGCGCGCTGCGGGTTTCAGAATACGAGTTATTTTATTAAGGTCTTTTACAGGCACACCCTTCTTACTCCGCTTAAATACCAGCAGTGCACATATGAACGGCAGTGAAAGCAAGCAACACACCCCAAAAGGCAAATGCGTTTTGGGGTGTGTTTTATGATTGCGGTTTTTTTGCATTTGTGTGCTTATTTTCCTTGAATAAGTCAAAAAAAAATGATATATTGCAAATATATAAGAGAAGGGAGACAAATTATGAACTTAAAAGACATGGTTTTCGAGCTGTGTGATTTCAATTTCACCGGTGGGATTGAGGAAAAGGATGCCGACGGCGTTTATGTATGTTACGACGGCAAAAATGCCGTTGTCGGCGGGGGCACAATCCCCGAAAAGTGCAGAGCATACACGCTCCTCGCAAAAAACATCAAAGAGGGACGCAAAAGCTTTGAAATTTCGCAGAAGCCCGCATTTAAAACCGTCGGTGCGATGCTTGATATGTCGCGCGGCGGAGTTATGCGCGCGGAATCCGTCAAAAAATATATTAAATATCTCGCCGCACACGGAATGAACATGCTCATGCTCTACACGGAGGATACATACGAAGTCGAGAAATACCCATACCTCGGCTATCAGCGCGGAAGATACACTCTTTCGGAGCTTCGCGAGATTGACGACTTCGCATATTCACTCGGCGTAGAGGTTATCCCCTGCATACAGACTCTCGGCCACATGGAGCAGTTTCTCCACCATTCGGTAAACTACGAAATCTCCGACGGTGCGCGCACTCTGCTCATAGGTGATGAGCGGACTTATGCGTTCATTGACGAGTGCATTTCAACAATGAGAAAGGCATTCCGTTCAAAACGCATTCATGTCGGATGCGATGAAACAAACGAGCTCGGCAGAGGCAGATATCTCGATCTAAACGGTTACAGAAACGTCTTTGAGATTTATACCGAGCATCTTGAACGTGTTTGCGAAATCTGCCGCAAATATGATTTTCATCCGATGATTTGGAGCGATATGTATTTCACATTTTCACAGCCGTTGGTTGCGGAGACATATCAGGTCGGAATTGAAGTCCCCCAATTCGCAATCGATGCGATGCCCGAAGGTCTCGACATGGTTTTCTGGGACTACTATCACACCAACAGCGAGTTTTACAGAGAAAATATCAAAATTCATAAATCCTTTAACCGAAAGACAATATTCGGTGGCGGTATCTGGACTTGGGACGGCTTTGTGCCGAATTACACACACACATATAACACAATGAAGCCCGCGCTCGAGGAGTGTCTTGACGGCGGAATTGACGAGGTAATCGCAACGGTTTGGTCGAATAACGGCTGTGAGACAAGTCAGTTTCTGTCCGTTCCAATGCTTTCCATGTTCTCGGAATACTGCTGGCTCGGAAAAGACTGCACGGAAGAAGATATATGGAGTATGTCCAATCTCTTTACGGGAATGACGCGCGAGTTAGCTGATGCCGTAAGTGATTTCTTTTTCCGTGAGGACGGTGCAATACGCGCCGGGAAGCACGTACTGTGGAGTGACCCGCTTATTAACATTATCTGCTTTGACATCAACTTTGACGGCGGTATCGA
Source organism: uncultured Oscillospiraceae bacterium (assembly GCA_934446465.1). Classification (GTDB taxonomy): domain Bacteria; phylum Bacillota; class Clostridia; order Oscillospirales; family JAAYXM01; genus CAKSEF01. The sequence goes on along the minus strand of CAKSEF010000030.1, from coordinate 12,316 downwards.
GTATCTCAAAAACGGACTTCAAACATTTGAAAAGTACAATGACTTTAAGTACATCGAGTATTTCAAAGCGGTTTTCCGCGCCTGTCTGGACAAATGTATAATTCAGACGCAACTGCGCAAAAAATACAAAGAGGGCGACCGCGATTTTCTCCGCGATTTTGCCGAGAATGTTCTCCCGAAAATGATTGCCGATTTTGAAAACCTCTTCGCCATCCACAAGAAAATATGGTTTAATGACTACAAGGCACAGGGCTTTGAGCGAATCTCAATCCGCTATGACGGAACTATCGGACGTATGCGCTACGCCGCGGAGACAATACTGCGGTATCTTGACGGGGAGATTTCCACAATCGAGGAGCTGGAGCCCGAAATTATACGCGGAGTCAAGACAAAGTGGCTGGGCGCATCCGACTCTATGCTGACTTCCTGCGACGGGTGCATATAAATGGCCGAGAAAATCAAAGTATACTTAAAAGAATATTTCTTCATTGCCCTCGGGACCCTGATATTCGCAATAGCGCTGAATGTATTTCTTACCCCCAACAAGCTTTCCGCAGGCGGTGTTTCATCGCTTGGAACGATTCTTCTTTACTGCTTTAAAATCAAACTCTCTGTTACAAACGTCGTTGCCAACGCAATTCTGTTTATACTCGGCTACAATCTTTTAGGCAAGGGTGCGGTGTTCAAGTCGGCGGCGGGCATAGTTTTCCTATCCGTCTTTCTTGAGCTTACGGAATTTATCCCCGTATACACTGACGATATGCTTCTCGCGGCCGCAGCCGGCGGTATTCTCATGGGGCTTGGAATCGGACTTGTTGTCAGACACGGTGCTTCCACAGGGGGAAGCGATTTTGCCGCACTGATAATCAAGCGTTTGGTTCCTCACGTTCCTATCGCGGTCCTGATTCTGATTATCGACTGCATGGTCGTTTTGATTGCGGGAATAGTGTTTAAAAGCGTTACAATCACGCTGTATTCGATAGCACTTCTGTATCTCTCCTCAAAAGCTACCGATGCCGTCGTTACACTGGGCGACGCCGCGAAAAGCGTTCAGATTTTTTCGGATAAGAGCGAAGAAGTTGCAAACGCGGTTATGGAGCGTTTTGAACGCGGTGTATCGGGTATTCGGTGCAAAGGAATGTATTCACGCAGCGACAGGCTGATGCTCTTATGCGTGGTGTCTCCGAAGGAGCTTCCGATACTCATAAACCTCGCGCGCAGGATTGACAAAAGCGCGTTTATTGTGATAAACGATTCCAAAGAGGTTCTCGGAGAGGGATTTAAGTCCGGAAGCTCATATGACGCTTTAAACTGAAAAGATGCCGGGGATATTTTCCCGGCATCTTTTTTGTTTAAAACATTTTTGAAATTTCATCTGCAACGGATTTTTCACAGCTTCTCATTGCAAGTATTGTTTTCATGAGCAAATCGTCGAGTTCCCAGCCAAGCATCTCCGCGCCTTTTCTTATGACATCTCTTGAACAGCCCGCCGCGAACTTTTTATCCTTAAATTTCTTTTTCAGGCTCGAAAGTTCCATGTCCTGTGTGCTTTTGGACGGACGCATACGCGCTGCCGCACCGATAAGTCCCGTGAGCTCATCGGTCGCAAACAGAACCTTTTCCATTTCATGTTCGGGCTCAACATCACAGCATAAGCCGTAGCCGTGAGAACAGACGGCATGTACTATGTCCTCCGAAGCGCCTATTTCGGCAAGGAGCTCGGGGGCTTTTTTGCAGTGTTCATTCGGATATTTTTCAAAATCCACATCGTGAAGAAGTCCGCATATTCCCCAAAAATCCTCGTCATTTTCATATCCGAGTCCTTTTGCAAAAAAACGCATAACGCCCTCGGTTGTCAATGCGTGGAGTATATGAAACTCCTCGGAGTTATACTTTTTCAAAAGTGTCAGCGCTTCATCTCTCATAATGTTCAAATTCATTGTTTTTCTCCTTTATTTATTGTTCATATGAGTATTAAAATACATATTGCGGTAGCGCGTCGGAGACATGTTTTCGTGATATTTAAAGAACTTGACGAACAGGTTTTCGTCCCCGAACCCAAGTTCGAGCGCGATGCTCCTTATTCCCGAATCTGTCGAGAGGAGCAATTCCTTTGCACACTTCATTCTTTCGCGGTTAATATATTCTTTAAGCGTCATATGCGAATACTTTTTAAAAAGACGGCTTATATATGTTTTATTATACCCGAACACCCGTGCAACGTCCTGTACCTTCATGTCCTGCCGTATATTCATGCGTACCCATTCGACTATTTTAGAATATGCGGACGTTGCGGAGGTCTCGCCTGCTTTCCCGAGAGTGCCTAGCTGAGCGAGTATATTTCCGCACACAAGGCTCGGAGCAAATTCTGCCATATTCTCTGTGTTTGCGATATGGAGCAATTCGCGGAACAGATTGAGGATAATATAATCCCCGTCTGTATGTATGACCTTATCCACCCCGAAAAACGAAATGTCGTCAGTCAGAAAATGAAGCCAATAAAACTCGGTGTGTCCGTCACTCATACGGCCTCCCATATGCTCGACACCCGGGACAAGCAAAAGCGTGTCCCCTTTTCCCGCATGATATTCATGACCGTCTTCTTCGATATAGACATCGCCTGCGGTAACGTAAATTAACTCATAGCTGTCGATATTACGCCGTGGATGAATCCATTTCTGCTCCGTCGAAAACAGTCCCGAGGAAACGTAGCTCAGCTCTACCTTTTCATTTATCCTAATCATTCCAGCTTCCCCGCTTCCGAGACTGCGCGGCGTATGAGCTTTTTAAACTGAGATGAGACCCTTTCAGCCGTTTCTTTAACTTCGTCATGCGCGAGCTTTTTATCGGACATACCTGCGGCGAGGTTAGATATACAGCTAACCCCGCACACCTCCAAACCCATATGATGCGCTGCTATTGCCTCGCACGCGGTGCTCATTCCCGCCGCGTCCGCGCCGAGCGTACGGTATGCGCGAATTTCCGCGGGCGTTTCATAATTCGGTCCCGGAGTTTGGATATATACGCCCTCAAACAGTTCGATTCCGAGTTTCTCCGCCGATTCGACAAGGATTTTTCGAATCCTTTCGCTGTAAATCCCGCTCATATCGGGAAAGCGCGTGCCCAATTCGTCGACATTCGCGCCCCGAAGCGGGGACGGAACAGCAAAGCTCAGGTGGTCGCGTATCATCATAAGGCATCCGGGATAGAAGCTCGTGTTTATCCCGCCTGCGGCATTTGTAAGGAAAAGACATTTTGCACCCATAAGCCCCATGAGTCTAATAGGCATAACGACGTCCGCCATGTCATATCCCTCGTAATAGTGAACCCTGCCCTGCATGATTACGACGGGAACATTATCAATATATCCGAAAACGAAACGTCCTGCATGCCCGCTCACGGTAGATACGGGAAAGCCCTCAATTTCACCGTACGGGATACTTTCCGCAAGCTCAATTTCATCGGCAAGCGAGCCGAGTCCCGAGCCGAGAACTATTGCAATTTTCGGAATAAAGTCTGTTCTTTTGCGAACCGCCTTCAAAGACAATATAAGTTTTTCGTATATTTTTTCCATAAACTTATACCTCCAGAACATCCTGTTTTTACTTTATATTATCGCACAATTCCCCTTTTGTCAACAGAATAAGAAAAGAGCAGTGAGGCAAATTTTCTCACCGCTCTCTCATATAATCCATTTTTTCACTATCGGTATCCGCGACAGCACAAGATACACGCAGAAGCTTAAACACATTACGGCAGCGGCAATAATCGGAACAGACACAAATGCAATTCTGTTCAGGCGTGATATTGCTCCCCCAAGTGCAATTACCGCAAACATATGCGTAAGATATATGCAGAATGACGATTTTGAAAGAGCCGTGAAGAAGCGCAAAAACTTCTTCGGGACCGCATTTGCACAGAGCGAATATATTCCGGCTGCCATAAGCGACACGCCAATGCTCATTCCTTCAAGAAAATTTGAATACAGCTTCCCGTCTGCGCGCGATGCGAAAAGCGTTATTCCGTAGACAACGGCGAATCCCGCAATAAGACTTAATACCGCCGTGCTTTTCTTCATCGGATCCTTTTTAAGAAATGCACCGAGAAGCACATAACCGACGGATCCGTAGGCAGAATTGAGCTGCCATTGCACGGGTATGCCCGAAAGCTCGGACAGCGGATAAAACGGCCTCAGCGTCGAATATACGACAGCCGTAACATACCACACGGCAAGCGCGTACATGACAAGCTTTTTATCTGCGTTTCTGAAAAACACGGAGATTATCGGCAGGAGCGCATAAATCAGAATTACCATATGCAGATAATACAGATGATTCTCATGCTTAAAGAACGCGACGTTCCGCAAAAGCGTCATTATTCCGCCGTTTACCGATTCACCGTTTATTGCCATGCGGAACAGTCCGTAGGCGAATGCCCAAAAGAAGAGAGATACAATTATCCGCACCATGTTTTTCGACCATATCTTTTTAGCTGATACCTCTCTGTCTCCCCCGAGAAAGAGTGCGCCCGTACACATAAGAAACAGCGGGACGCTTGCGCGTGAAACGGACGCCCAAAACAGGTTCAGCGCCCAGCCTCTGCTGAGTATATCGGCGGGGAAGCTGACCGCGCTCACATGAATAAGGACAACTCCGAAAACGGCGATTGTTTTTACGATATCAATTCCTATATCTCTTTCGCGCATATTCCCCATATACATTCTCCTTTTACGAGAAAAGTCTCAGTCCTATCTGATAAACAACGAATGCGGTGCACCACGCAACCGTGCATTGCATTATAACGACACCGACCGCCGCAAGCCTTGAGCCGAGCTCGCGCCGGAATGTTGCGACTGCCGCCGCGCACGGAGTATAGAGAAGTGTGAAAACGAGGAAGCTGACTGCCGTAAGCGGAGTAAAGCATCGGGACAGAACTCCGCCGAGCTCAGATATTCCCGAATTTAGCAAAACGGACAATGTCGAAACAACTGCCTCCTTTGCGGTAAATCCCGAAATAAGCGAGGTTGCCGCGCGCCAATCTCCGAATCCCAAAGGTGCAAAAATCGGAGCGATGAGCTTTCCTATCATGCCGAGCAGACTGTCTGCGCTGTCGGACGCAACATTGAGCCGTGCATCAAATGTTTGGAGGAAGCTGATTATCACGGCAGCAAGAAGTATTACCGTGAATGCGCGTTCAAGGAAATCACGTGCCTTTTCCCAAAGGAGGAGAAAAGTATTTTTAACCGACGGGAATCGATAATTCGGAAGCTCCATAACGAACGGAACGGGGTTTCCCTTGAATGCGGTTTTTTTCAGCACGAATGCCGTAAGTATTCCGAGAAGTATTCCCGTTATGTAAAGGCATATCATGACGAGCGCACTGTATTTCGGAAAGAACGCCTGAGCAAACACGGCATAAATGGGAATTTTTGCCGAACAGCTCATATACGGAGTTAAGAGAACCGTCATTTTTCTGTCGCGGTCTGACGATACCGTTCTTGCCGACATGATTGCGGGAACGGTGCAGCCAAAGCCTATGAGCATAGGAACGAAGCTTCTTCCGGAGAGCCCCAGCTTTCTGAGCGGCTTGTCCATGATAAATGCTACGCGCGCCATGTATCCCGTATCCTCAAGCACGGACAGGAAGAAGAACAAAACAACGATTATGGGCAGAAATGAAAGCACGCTCCCAACACCCGTAAACACTCCGTCAATTATCAGCCGCTGTATTACGGGGTTTAATCCGTACAGTGTGAGTTCAGTATCGACTATTGATGTGAAATTGTCTATCAAGAGGCTCAATCCGTCCGACATTGCACCGCCGATAACATCAAATGTAAGCCAGAACACGGCAAACATAATTATAAGAAAAACGGGGATTGCCGTATATTTTCCCGTCAATATTTTATCTAACCGTGCAGAGCGCAGACGCTCACGGCTTTCATGGCACTTGACTACCGACGACTTGACGGTTTTCTCGATGAAATCATACCGCATATCGGCGAGGGCGGCGTTTCTGTCCATGCCCGCATCCGACTCCATCTCAATTATGCAGTGTTCGAGAAGCTCCTTCTCGTTTTTGCTGAGACACAGGCGCTCCGTCAGCTTATCATCACCCTCAATGAGCTTTGCGGCGCAGAATCTCGGCGGGATATTCACACGCTCCGCGTGGTCGGAAATAAGGTGCACTACCGCATGTATACAACGGTGCACGGCAGACTTGTCCGAGCAGAAATCAACCCGTTTCGGGTATTCCCTGTTCTTTGCAACCTCGATGGCACGGTCTATAAGCTCCGACACGCCCTCACCCTTAGATGCACTGATTGGAACAACGGGGATTCCGAGTGCGTCGCTCATTTTCATAACGTCAATCGAACCGTTATTGGCGCGCATTTCATCCATCATATTAACCGCAAGCACCATCGGCACGCGCAGCTCAAGGAGCTGGAGTGTGAGATACAGGTTTCTCTCTATGTTAGTCGCATCTACAATATTTATTATTCCGTCCGGCTTTTCATTTATAATAAAATCGCGTGCAACTATTTCCTCCTGTGTATACGGGCGCAGGGAGTATATACCCGGGAGGTCGACAACCGCATCTGCGCGGTGTCCGCGGATATTGCCCACCTTTTTATCAACGGTAACGCCCGGGAAGTTACCTACATGCTGGTTTGAGCCCGTAAGCGCATTGAACAGCGTCGTCTTGCCGCAGTTCTGGTTTCCCGCAAGTGCGAAAATCATATGTTGTCTTCCTCCGAAACCTCTATTTTTCGAGCATCTTCTATACGCAAAGTAAGTTCGTATCCGCGTATATAAATTTCTATCGGGTCTCCCATCGGTGCAACTTTCTGAAGCCTTACGCGTGTTTTCGGCGTCAGTCCCATATCAAGAAGCCTGAGCCTGAGCTCGCCTTCACCTCCGACGGCGCGTATTATCGCGCTTTGTCCCACCTTCAATTTATCTAACGTCATTTGCAGTCCTCCACACAGCATTATTAAAACTTAAATATTTATTGCCTACTTGAAAAAACAGCGTTTTTATGCTACTCTTACTTATATATATATTTGAGGAAGGAGCTATTTATGAATTTACAGGAATCAGGCGAGATGTACCTTGAAAGCATTCTGCGCCTTTCAAAAAGCGGTAAAAACGTACGTTCAATCGACATTGTCGATTTTATGGGATATTCCAAACCGAGCGTAAGCCGTGCCGTCGGGCTTTTGAAGAGCAACGGTTACATAACCGTTGATTCCGACGGATTTATAAAGCTCACGGAAAGCGGTCTTGATGTTGCAAATAAAATATACGAACGCCATACTTTCATAACATCGCTTCTTGTTAATCTCGGCGTAGACGAAGAGACCGCCGCCGAAGATGCGTGCAGATTGGAGCACAGCATAAGCGAAAAGTCGTTCAGCGCAATTAAAAACTATTTCAGCGATAAGTTTTAGTCCTTATTGTCGTAATACATATCAACAGTGTTGAAAACGCGCTCGGTTTCTTCATCGACGTCGATAATCTGAGCTATTACGCTTGAGCGTGTTATAAATTTGATTTCGGCATAGGCGAACTTGCCTATCGTATAGTAAATTTCGCGTGCGCTCATCGTTCCCTCGTATACGTTATCGCCGTGGTTTGCAACGTAGCCTATTGTTCCGATAAGCGGAAGCTCTGCGCATATTGCAAACGGGTCATAGGCATTGTCGGGTTCACGGCGCAGACGAAGTATTCTCCCTACCTTATACGGTGATTGCTTTAAGAATCCCTTTCGCCCCGTTATGGTAACATACATATCTTTCATTAAGACACCTCCGCGAACTATTTTATTATAGTATTTTTTACGGCTTCATGCAACTAAAATTCTAAATAAAACGACAAAAAGTTCCGAAAAAAACACCGTCCGGCAAAGCAGTATTGCCCTGCAAAGCAGTTTTTGAAATCGGAGTTTAAGAAGACAGGAAAACAGACCGCCGTAATACTGATGTATACGGCGGTCTGTTTATGGAGTATTTACTTAAAATACAGTTTCAAAACCAATGCTTTCTTATCACGCAAAAGCCGAATCTTTTTTCTTTCCTGTTAAAGCTTATAAATCTTTTCGCCCGAAGGAACGGCATTTCTTGTATCAAGAACAATTTTTCCGTTCAGCCTGTCTAAATTTTCCCTTATGTGCGAGTGTGCGGTCATTATGACCACTATATCAACCGAATTCAGAAATTCATCGAAATCGAACACCTGACCGCTGCACAGTCTCTTCTTCACGAACGGGTCATATGCACGTATATTTCCGCCGAGATGGTTTCTCATGCTGTCGAGAAGCTGAAGCGATGGGCTCTCGCGTATATCATCTACGTTTTCCTTATACGTCAGTCCGTAAAGTCCGACGCGCGAAACATCTGCAATTCCGTTCTCATCCATAATATCACGGATTCGTCCGAGAACAAATTCCGGCATTGAATCGTTTATTTTTCGGGCAGTCCAGATGATATTTGCAAGGGACGGATAATCTCCCACCAAAAACCACGGGTCCACGGAAATGCAATGACCTCCGACTCCGGGGCCGGGCTGAAGTATATTGACGCGCGGATGCTTATTTGCTATTCTGATTATTTCGTAAATGTCCATATTATCCGAACGGCAAATCTTTGTGAGTTCGTTTGCAAATGCGATATTTATATCGCGGAACGTGTTCTCAACGACCTTTGTCATCTCTGCCGTGCGTATATCGGTAACGACAATTTCACCCTCGCAGAACGATGAATAGATGTTCTTTATTTTTTCGCCGGTTTCTTTATCGTCCGCGCCTATTGTGCGGGAATTGTGTTTGAGCTCGTACACCATGTTGCCCGGGATTATGCGTTCAGGCGCGTGGACTAAATTTATGTCCTTTCCTATCTCAAACCCGCGTTCCCTGATTATAGGACGTACAAACTTGTCAATCGTTCCGGGGGATATCGTCGACTCTATAACCACCGTAGCACCCTTCGGGCACACATCCATAACATTCTGCACGGCACCGACGACGTATTTTGCGTCAATCTTCTTGCTTTCCTTGACATACGGCGTCGGAACGGAGACGATATATACATCTGTTGATATATACTTGGTGGTAAACTTGATACCGCACTTTACCGCATTATCAAAAAGCTCGTCAAGACCGTCTTCCTCAAACGTCGTTTTCCCTGCTTTGAGTGTTTCAACGAGCTCCTTATTATAGTCCGTTCCCACGACCTCTACGCCGTGCGACGCGAACATAAGAGCTGTCGGCAGTCCTATATAACCGAGACCGATTACATTTATCTTTGGCATGTCAAATACCCTCTTCTTACTTTTTTACAACTATCTGCTCTCTGTCAGGGCCTACGCCGACAACAGCCACACGGCAGCCGCTGAGCTTTTCGACGGCATCGATATATTTTTTTATGCTTTCGGGGAAATTCTCATACTCCGTTATTCCGGATATATCTTCGTCAAATCCGTCGAACTCCTCATATATAGGCTTGCACTTTGCAAGGTCGTCAAGGTTGGCGGGGAAATCGTTTATGATTTTGCCGTCCATTTCATACGACGTGCAAATCTTGATTTTCGGGAGCCCGCGGAGCGGGTCAATCTTGTTTATAATAATGGACGTAAGACCGTTTACACGAACCGCATACCGCGCCATTACGGCATCAAACCAGCCCGTTCTTCTTGCGCGCCCTGTTGTAACTCCGTACTCTGCGCCGGCCTTTCTTATATACTCGCCCACCTCGTCATCGAGTTCCGTGGGGAACGGGCCTTTTCCGACGCGCGTTGTATAACCCTTGAATATTCCTATTACTTCGTCTATAAGCGTCGGGCCGATTCCCGCGCCCACACACACGCCTCCCGCTACCGGATGCGAGGACGTAACATACGGATATGTTCCCATATCTATATCGAGAAGCGTTCCCTGAGCGCCCTCGAACAGGACGTTTTTTCCCGCCTTTATAGCGTCGTATACCATAACCGTAGTATCGCATACGAACGGCTTAAGGCGCTCCGCATATGTTTCATACTCGGAGATTATAGCCTCAAGGTCAAGCTCTTTTCCGCCGTAGTACGTTGTGAAGAGCTTATTCTTCATTGCACCGATTTTCATGACGGCTTCTCTGAATTTCTCTTTTGAAACAAAATCGTGCATACGGAGACCGATTCTTTCAGCCTTATCCATGTAACACGGGCCTATGCCCTTTTTAGTTGTTCCGATATCTCCCGCTCCGCGCGACGCTTCTTCAAGTCCGTCCTGCTCTATATGCCACGGCATAATAACGTGCGTGCGCTCGTCAATGAAGAGATTATCGAATTTTGCACCCTTCTTGCCTATTTCATCCATTTCGGCGAGAATTGCCTTCGGGTCGAGAACGACGCCGGGCCCGACTATATTAGTTGTTTGGGGATACAGAATACCCGACGGAATAAGATGGAGCTTATATACATCATCACCGACTATAACCGTATGCCCCGCATTGTTACCGCCCTGCGAGCGCACGACCACATCGGCGTCAGACGCAAAAATGTCTATAAATTTTCCTTTTCCCTCGTCGCCCCACTGTGCGCCGAGGACAACCTTTACCTGCATGAGAAACCCCCCTTTTTTATTTCCAAACGATATTATAACACACTTTCCGCGATATGTACAACAATAAATGCTGGATTTATGCCAAAAAATATTTTATAATGTAATGTAGTTCAGTAACGGAGATGAAAAAATGATATACTTTGACAACGCATCAACAACAAGAGTTATTCCCGAAGCGGTCAATGCCTCTTCTGAAATGATGTCCGATTTTTTCGGCAACCCGTCATCCCTGCACTCGCTCGGTTTTGAAGCGGAAAAGCGCGTAACCGAAGTCCGCGGAGACATTGCGCGTATACTCGGCGCGTCTGCCGATGAAATATTCTTCACTTCATGCGGAACAGAGAGCAATAATCTCTCTGTATTCGGCGCGGCAGAGAGAAGCGGAAGAAAAAAACATATTGTAACAACCGCATTTGAGCATCCGTCCGTCCTTAATGCAGTAAAAAAGCTCGAGTCCAAGGGCTATAATGTTACATACGTTCCGCCGAGGAGCGACGGCTCCGTGTATGCGGTCGATATTGCGGAAGCGGTATGCGATGACACGTTTCTTGTATCCGTTATGGCCGTAAACAATGAGCTCGGTTCTGTTATGGACATTGCCGGAATTTCACGGGCAGTGAGAACGAAGAACAAAGACATTCTCATACACACGGACGCGGTTCAGGCTTTTATGAAAATACCGCTCAACGTAAAGAAGCTTGATGTTGACCTTCTTTCACTGAGCGGGCACAAAATTCACGCGCCGAAAGGCATCGGCGCGTTGTATGCAAAGCGCGGAACGGGCATCGCCCCGCAGGTAGTCGGGGGAGGTCAGGAGAAAGGTATGCGTTCGGGAACGGAAGCGACATCTCAGATAGCCGCGCTCGGCGCGGCGGTAAATGCCGCCGAGTCCGAATTCAAGACGGCGGCAGAGCGTATGTATGCGCTCTCGTCTGAGCTTGAGCACGGACTTTCCGCGCTCGACGGAGTCCGCGTCATTCTCCCGAAGTCGCGTGCGCCGCATATTCTCACGGCAATTTTTCCGAAGTTCCCGAGTGAGGTTATCATGCGTATTCTCGAAAGCGAGGGAATTTATGTTTCGGCGGGGAGTGCGTGCAGCAAGGGCAAAAAAAGTTATGTGCTGTCCGTTCTCGGTGTCCCCGACCGCGAAATAAAAAGTGCGGTTCGGATAAGTCTTTCGCGCTTTTCAACATCGGAAGATGTGTCGGCTTTTCTCAAAACCGCTGAAGAAAAACTTGTCTGAAAACAAAATTAGCTATTGCAAAATTACGGCTATACTGCTATTATATGAATAAAGAAACAAGCATTTTCACTTTCGGAGGTATTTATATGGTTCTCGACAAATTAAAAAGCATTCTCGAAGCTCAGCTCGACATTGACCCTGCCACTATAACCGAAGATACAAATATTATCGACGACCTCGGGGCAGATTCTCTTGATATAGTTGAGCTCATGATGTCCGTTGAAGAAGAATTTCAGTTTGAAATCAAGGACGCTGACGTTCACTCGTTCAAAACGGTCGGCGATGTTGCAAATTACATAGAATCACGCATATAACACGCATATAATAAACATAAAAAGATATCCACCCGCTGCGTCGAACTTGTCAAGTAAAAGTAGACAGAGAAAACCACCAATTATTCAAACCCCTGTTCAATTCTATATTGAACAGGGGTTTTGTAATTAAGTTTGTAAGATAATCTTTCATTGTTGAAGT
>CAKSEF010000029.1 GCA_934446465.1 uncultured Oscillospiraceae bacterium | reverse complement strand
GGAGCTGGCGGTCCTGAGCGTCGGTGAGGAGATAGAACCGTGATTTTTCATCATCGGTAAACTTAACCTCGCGGTCGGGCTTAATTCCGTGCGTATCCTCAAGGCTTGTTCCGCGCCCCGTATAGTATTTGCTTACGGAAAGCACGAGCCCCGAGCCGTCGGACAGCTTAATCTGACTCTGCGCACAGCCCTTGCCCGTTGTCGCTTCGCCGACAAGCGTTGCTTTTCCCGATTCCTGAAGCGCCGCCGCAAAAAATTCCGCCGCGCTTATTGAATATTCGTTTATGAGAACCGCCATCGGGAGGTTGAGCTCGTTTGCGTCCGAGGAATACATTTTCTTTTCCCCGCTCTTATCCTCCTCGCTGATTATCACGCCCTCGGGGAGAAGCGGGTCAAGCACATTGACGAGAACCTGCAAAAGCCCGCCCGGGTTATTTCTCACGTCAAATATTATTCCCTTTACGTTCGCCTTTTTCAAATTCTCAAGGGCGGCGCGGAAATCGCCGTCTGTGTTGGCGTCAAAGTTCGTTATCTCAATATATCCTATATTTCCGTCAAGTATCCGCGCGTGTACGCTTTCGATATCAATTTCGCGCCTTGTGATTGAGAGCGTTACCGCCTTGTCCGCGCCCTCGTGCAGAATGCCGACAGAAACGGGTGTTCCGACTGCACCCTTTATCTTATTTACCGCCGAATCAAATCCGATTGAAGAGACGGACACGCCGTCAACCGATACGATTTTGTCGTTCGGCTTTATTCCCGCGTATTCGGCGGGAGAGCCGTCAAAAACACTGAGCACGACCATTGCGCCGTTCTTTTCGTCATACGTTGCGTTTATGCCTATTCCGACAGTCTTGTTGTTTATGGAATTCTGAACCGACTTAAACTGCTCCGCCGTTAAGTAGTGCGACCATTTATCGCCCAGAAACGAGACCATTCCCGTAACCGCGCCGTCGGTTATATCCTGCTCGCTGTATTCGTTTACATAGTATTTGTCGATATAGCTTCTCACTTCGGCTATTTTTGCGTATTCCTGCTCGCGAGCGGACAAATCCATAAGTTTTGAATTATAGTCCCGCTCAGCCGAATAAAGCGTTATGCAATACGTCATTGCCGCCGTGAGGAGCATGAGTGCCGCGGTTGTTGTTATGTATCTTTTTTTCATGCTCTCCTCCTCGGAACGAACTAAGCTTTGTTAAAGTAGTTCATCGGGTTCGTGTGGTTTCCGTTTATAAGTATTTCAAAGTGAAGGTGCGGTCCCGTGCTCCAGCCCGTCGAGCCGACAAGGCCTATCACATCGCCCTTTGCGACCTTCGCGCCTTTTTTCGTTTTAATTGCGCTCATGTGCGCATAGAGTGTGCTTTTTCCGCCGCCGTGGTCGATTACGACATAGTTTCCGTAGCCCTTGCTCGACCAGCCCGCCACTATGACCGTACCGCTGTTTGCCGCATATATGCTCGCACCCTTCTTTGCGCCGATATCAACGCCCGTGTGCATATTCCGCTTTTTGGAGATAGGGTCTGTTCTCCAGCCGTACTTGGACGTGATGAGTGTTGCCGCGGTCGGCCAGCGGAAATCGCCTCCGACGTACTTGGTGTTACTGCTTCCCGATTTCGCAAGGAGCTTTTTAAGTTCCGCCTTTGCCTGCTCCTGCGCGCGTTCGGCTTCGTTGAACGCCTTTTCATACTCGGACGCTTCCATATTAAGTGAGTTTATGAGCTTTGTGGCCTCATCATACTGGCTCGTAAGCGAGTTCTGCTTGCTTTGGAGGCTGCTCTTTGCCGCCGCCTGCTGTGCGCGCGCCGAATCAAGCTCCGCTTTTTTGCTTTGAATTTCCTTGCGTGTGTTTGCAAGCTTGTTCATAAGCTCTTTGTCGCTTTCGACTATACTGCCTATGATTTCGGTTCTCGTCATAAGCTCGGAGAAGCTGTCTGCCGAGAGAATAACGCCGAGCATGGACGCGGTTCCGTCCTCCTCCATCGTTCTTACGCGTGAGAGGAAGTCCTCAAACTCCTGCTTCTCGCGCGCCTCGGCGGCTGAAAGCTCGGAATTGACCGTATTAACCTGAACGTCAAGCGCGCTTATAAGCTCGTTTATTGTGCTTATCTCGTCGCGCGTTACGTCTATCTGCTCGTCCAACGCCGCTTTTTTAGTCATGGTGGACTGCTTCTTTGTTTTTATTGCATTGAGTTCTTTCTGGATTTTTTTCTTCTTGGCATCGAGGTTTGAGAGCTTATTGTTGAGACTCGAAACGGTTGATGCCGCGTCGGCGGTGCTGTTGACCGCAATTTCCGCAACAAACCCGAAAATAAGCGCAAAGGCAAGCACGCCCGCAATAACGGACGCCATAATTCTTACTGTTTTACTGCTCAATGGAAAAACCTCCCTTTCAACTAAACCTTCAGGAACTTGCGGAGCGTTATAACGCTTCCGAGACCTCCGACAAGCATTCCTACGCCGAAGAATATCGCGGCGAGATATCCGGCAATGCTCCCGAACGGGATTGTCGGAATAAAGCTTATTGAGGAGAGCGCACCGGAAACGACATACTCATATACGCCCCACTGCAAAAGCAGCGCCACTCCCGCGCCGAATATGCCGAGGAGGATACCCTCAATTACGAACGGGATTCTTACGAATCCGTTTGTCGCGCCAATCATCTTCATTATCGCAATTTCCTCGCGCCGGTTAAACATTGTTATATTTACCGTATTCGAAATGATGAATATTGAAACGAGGACTAAAATAAGTATCAAAGCTCCGCATATAACGGTTGTAACATCTCTCACCTGAACGATTTTGTCCGATATGTCGCTTCTCGCGCTTACCTTGGCGATGCCCTCAACGCCCGCGAGCTTCTTCTCAATCTCCGCGGTGTCGCGGATATCGTTAAGCGTTACGGTATATCTGTTGCGGAGCGGGTTTCTCTCGTCAAGTCCGTCGAGTATTCCCGCCTCGTCGCCGAAATCGGCGCGGAACTTCTCAAGAGCCTCTTCCTTTGTGGTATACACCGCATCCCGCACTTCGGGCATCTCTTTAATCTTTTCGCCTATTGCGCGCGCCTGTTCGTCTCCGAGCATTTCGTCAACGTAGGCAACAATCTCGTTTTTGCTCTCCACATCGCTCATCAGGTTCTCCACATTGAGCGTAACGAGCGTAAAGCTTCCCATAAGGAGCAGACATGCCGTTATAACGCTCATTGCCGCGACGCTCATGAGTCCGTGCGTGAATATGCTGTGGATTCCTTCCCTGAAAAAATATGATATATTATATAATCTCATTTTGGTAATACCCGCCTGTTCTGTCGCTTATAATTCTGCCCGCGTCTATTGCGACCACACGCTTTGAAAACTCGTTTACCAGCTCGCGCTCGTGCGTAACGACAAGCACGGTCGTTCCGAGCTCGTTTATTTTTTCAAGCAGACTCATTATTTCGACCGACATTTTCGGGTCGAGGTTGCCCGTCGGCTCGTCCGCGATTATCATGCTCGGGTTATTTACAATCGCGCGGGCGACCGCCACTCTCTGGCGTTCACCGCCCGAAAGCTGATTCGGAAGCGATTTCATCTTATGCGAAAGCCCTACAAGCTCAAGCACATACGGAACGCGCTTCTTGATTACGCGCGGCGGCGCGCCGACTGCGCGCATCGCAAACGCGACGTTTTCATAGACCGTCTTTTTATCTATAAGTCGGAAATCCTGGAACACTACGCCTATCGTGCGTCTGAGTGCCGGCACTTTCGACTGCTTCAGCTTATTGAGGTTGAAGCCGTTTACCACGCCTCTTCCCGAGCTCATTCTCACCTCGCTTGTGAGAATTTTCACTATTGTCGATTTGCCCGACGCGGACGAACCGACAAGAAAAACGAACTCGCCGTCATCAATCTTTAAGTTTATTCCGGACAGTGCAGGCGTACCGTTTTCGTACACCTTGCAGACATCCAAAAGCCTGACCACTTTTCCCACTCCTTCTCTTTATACAACGAAACCCTTACCCCTAAAAGGCCGTATTCTGCATGGACAGATATTTCTTTACCATGAGCGCGACTTTGAACACTATCGCATGGTCAAACTCGCGGAGGTCCAGCCCTGTGATTTTCTTTATCTTTTCAAGCCTGTAAACAAGCGTGTTTCTGTGCACGAACAAATTCCTCGACGTTTCCGAAACGTTGAGGTTGTTTTCAAAAAACTTCTGAATTGTGTTGAGTGTTTCCCCGTCAAGCGCGTCTATCGAATTGTCGCGGAATACCTCTGTGAGGAACATCTCGCAGACGGTGGTCGGAAGCTGGTAAATAAGCCTTCCGATTCCGAGGCTCTCATAGCTTATGACATCGCGCTCGGTATCGAACATCTTGCCTATATTGATTGCCGACTGCGCCTCTTTGTACGCCACAGCTATATCCTTAAGCGACGGCGCGGGCTTGCCTATGCCGATTTCGACCGTTGACAGGAGCTCGCTCTTGAGCGTGTCGCGTATGCTCTCGCCTGTTTTTATGAATTTCTCCGCGGTTTCACCTCTTGCAAGAGCGGAGACGAGTACAATCTCGTCCTCGCTTACGCTTACGACAAAATCGCGCTCGCGGTCGGGGAACATACTCGCCACAATATCGACCGCCGCGGTATCGGCGTGCTCCGTCTGGCGGATAAGATAAACCACCCGCGGAATATCGATTGCAATGCGAAGCTCATTCGCCTTTATGTATATATCTCCCGAAAGAATATTATCGAGTATTATGTTTTTGATGAATGTAGTCTTGTCATACTTCTCATCGTAATATTTCTTTGCATTTCCGACTGCAAGAGATGCCATAACGCAAAGACACCTTGCGTTTTCATCGTCTCCCGAGGCGAAAACGACATATTCAAACCTTGCGCCCGGGGCGGCGACAGGCTTATATGTGTCATTACCGAAAACTATGTATGACCCGAGCATCTCCTCAATCGCGGAAACCGCGTCGGGGCGTGTCGTGCCCTTGAGGGACTGGTCGGTGCAGGCAACAACCTCGCCCGACATATCCATAACGCCAATAGTTCTGTCCGTTGCCTCTTTCATCTGAAGTATGGTATTCTGAAGCATTCTCCAAACCATTTATCATTTCCCCTTATTTCCGCGCACAAGGGCGCTGCTTCTCCACATTATTAGATACACTATATATAATAACAAATTTACTTGTGAAAATCAATGAATTTTCTGTAAAACCGCATATGCACATTATACATTTTGCTTTCTGACGCATTCGATGTCTTTTTCTATCTGTGCCCGCAGTTCCGCGGCTGACGGAAACTTTTTCTCCCCGCGCAGATATCCGACAAGCTCCACGCGCGCCGTTTTTCCGTAAACGTTTTCCGAAAAATCTATTATATTTGTTTCGGCGCGGACCTCGCCCGAACTGCTCACGGTCGGACGAACACCTATATTCGTAATCGACATGAGCCTTTTTTCTCCGATGTATGTAACCGAGGCGTACACACCGTACTTCGGAATCTCGATGTTTTCTCCGAAATACTGATTTATCGTCGGCACAATGAGCTTTCCGCCGATGTTGTCTCCGTGCACTATCTTGGATATTATGCAGTGATTGTGCCCGAGAAAGTCGTTTGCGCGTGCAATGTCCCCGCTTCTCAGAAATCCGCGTATCAGCGATGAGCTCACCCGCTCGCCCATATAGTCCACCTCCGGAACCACGGTACACCCGAGCCCGCGCTCACGGCACAGAACATTCAGCATTTCGGCGTCTCCCGCCCCGTTTTTCCCGAAACGGAAGTTAAACCCCGCGACGACGTGCTCTGCATTGCACTCGCCGATAACGATTCTGTCTATAAATTCACTGCACGAAAGCTCCGAAAACTCACGCGTGAACCCGCGGACGATTACTTCCCCGATTCCGCACAGCTCTTTCATCAAAAACACGCGCTCCTCGGTTGTGTTAATGAGCTTCACCGTCCGATTTCCGAGACACTCCGCCGGATGCGCGGAGTATGTCATCGCCGAGCTTATCAGCCCCTCTTCGCGGGCCGTTTTCACCGTCTGCTCAAGGAGCGCGCGATGCCCCCTGTGCACACCGTCAAAAAACCCGAGCGCCAGCACCCTTTTTTTCATATGCGTTTACACCTCAAAAAAACTTTTCTCCGTTACAAGCCCGCGCGCACTGTCGCCTCGGGCAAGCATGAGAAATTCGCCGTTTCCGGAATATACTCTGTAAAAAGCGCCGTCCCGCACTCCGTCAAACGGTACGTCAGCGCCGTTTCTGCACTTCTTTTCACCGCTTTTTGATACTGTGATCTTCTCATATTCGGAAAACACGGTATCGACGGGAAGAAGCGGTGTGTCCTCCGTTATATCGTCAAGTTTTACGGCATTTTCTATTCGGAAAATGCCTGAGCGGGTGCGCCTTAAATACGTCATCGTCGCACCGCACCCCAGCGCGCGTCCTATATCGAAAATGAGCGTTCTTATGTACGTTCCCTTTGAGCAGTCCACGTCTATTTCATATTCGCCGTTCTCAAGCGCACGCAGAGATATGCTATTGATTGTAATTTCGCGTGCACGGCGTTCGGCTTCTTTGCCTTCGCGCGCGAGCTTATAGAGAGGGACACCGCCGACCTTTACCGCCGAATACATGGGCGGAGTCTGCATTATTTTTCCCGCAAAGGAATTGCACGCGCGCAGGACATCGGACTCTGTAATGTGCCCGTCGTCATGGCTTGCGGTTACAGTTCCCGTTATATCCTGCGTATCGGTTTCGATTCCCGTCCTAAAGCGCGCGGTATATGCCTTGCCGTCGGTAAGCGTAAATTCGCACGCGCGTGTTGCACGGCCTATGAAAATCGGCAGAACACCCGTTGCCATAGGGTCAAGCGTCCCCGAATGTCCTATTCTTCGTATTTTGAATACCCGCCGTAGCCTTGAAACCACTCCGTGCGAGGTTATGCCCTCAGGCTTGTCCACAATTATTATGCCGTTAATTTTATTCACCTCTAAAGCTTTGGCGGGAGAAAATTCCCCCGCCTGATGACTAAAGCCTAAAACAGCTTCTTTTTCTCCAAATATGAAATGAGCGTTTTCTCCGCCTCGGCAATATCTCCGTCCAGCATACAGCCCGCGGCTCCGCTGTGGCCGCCGCCGCCGAAGTATCTGCATATCTCCGCCGAGTTGACCTCACTGCCCGAGCGCAGAGACGCCTTAATCTTTCCGTCCCGTTCGTGCAGGTATATTCCGAGAAGAGTTCCCTCCGCGATTCTCGCAAGCGAGGAGATGCTCTCAATATCGTCAAGACACGCCTTGTGCTTTTCTATCTGTGCGTCGGAGAGCGATATAACGGAGACCTTCCCCCCGAAATATGTTCTCATCTCGGAGAGCACCTCCGACTCAACCGCTATCCGTGCTCTTGATTTTGCCGTGAAAAACTCGCGGTTTATCCCCGCAAAATCAATGCCGTGCGATATAAGCTCCGCGGCTTTGATGTGAGTATCGGGCGTTGTGCTGTCATACAAAAATCTTCCCGTGTCCGTTGCCAGGGCTATATAGAGCGCCTCGCACAGCTTCTTTGTGAAGCGTACCGAAAGCTCCTTTGCAATATCGAATACTACCTCTCCGCACGATGCCGAATCCTCGCAGTTAAATTCACGGCGCGAGAACGAAACGTGCGTTTCGTGGTGGTCTATTGCAAGGTCGATATTTTCCGCATAATCGCCCGCGTTGCGCTGGATAAGCTTTATGTCCGCAACATCGACCGTTATCACACTCTTCGGGCAGAAGTCCTCAGGTGCGTAAAAGCCCTTCACACGGCGCAAAAGCCTCTTTGAAAGCTCCTCGTTTTCGAGAATATACGCCGTTTTCCCGATTGCGCGGAGAATCATGCAGAGCGCAGCCGCGCTTCCCGCAGTGTCTCCGTCGGGGCTTCTGTGGGTCAGTATCAGCACATCGGAACGTGTTTTCAGAAACTCCGCCGTTTCGGAGAGAGTAAGGCTCTTTTTCTTCTCTTCCTCGCGCGACACATTCTCTATAAGCTCCATTATATGGCTTCCCTCTGTTATTGAGCTGTCCGCGACAAATGTGAGCTCGGGTGTATGGCGGAGCTTCATTTTCTTTGCAAGCTCGCGCCGAAGGTATCCCGATGCCGACTTAAGTCCTTTTATACACTCTTTCTTCTTTTCCTCGGAGCCGAGCACGCTCACGAAAACACGCGCGCTCCCGAAGTCGGGCGCAACCGATGCGTGCGTTATGCTTATCATTCCTTCAACGCGCGGGTCCTTAACCGTGCGTATAAGCTCGGACAGGACGCGCATAAGCTCTTCGTTTACTCTGCCGATTCTGACACTTCCCATACTAATCCTTTACCTCTGCCATGGCGAACGCTTCAACAACGTCGCCCTCCTTAATATCGTTAAAGTTTTCAATGCTGAGTCCGCATTCGTATCCGGACGCAACTTCCTTTGCGTCGTCCTTAAAGCGCTTGAGCGAAGCAAGAAGTCCCTCGAAGACCACTATGCCGTCGCGCACCACTCTGACGCTTGAGTTTCTTGTGATTTTGCCGTCCGTAACGTGGCAGCCGGCGATTGTTCCGACCTTTGACACTTTGAACGTCTGGCGTATTTCCGCGTGTCCGAGAACCTCCTCGCGGAATTTCGGAGCGAGAAGTCCCTTCATCGCGGACTCAATTTCCTCTATGCAGTCATAGATTACACGGTAGGTTCGTACATCCGTTCCGGACGACGCCGCGCTGTCTCGCGCACCTGCGTCCGGTCGTACGTTAAAGCCTACAACGATAGCGTTTGAAGCGGATGCAAGGAGTATATCCGACTCGTTGATTGCGCCGACTCCCGCGTGGATTACGCGGACGCGCACCTCGTCGTTCGTGAGCTTTTCAAGCGATGCCTTAACCGCTTCGGCAGAACCCTTAACATCCGCCTTTACGATTATCGGAAGCTCCTTGATTTCACCCTGCTGAATCTGGTCGAACAAATCCTCCAGCGAAACTTTCTTCGCGCTTGCCTTGTTGATTTCGTCCTTTTCCGTCTGCTTTCTCTGCTCGACAAGCTCGCGCGCCATGCGCTCGTCCTCTACAGCATAGAACACATCGCCCGCATTCGGAACTTCGGAAAGTCCTATTACCTCGACAGGAACGGACGGGCCCGCGCTCTTCATCTTCATGCCCTTATCGTCCGTCATTGCGCGTATGCGACCGACAGACGTTCCTGCTATTATTATATCGCCCGCGTTGAGCGTGCCGTTTGAAACGAGGAGCGTTGCGACAGGACCGCGGCCGCGGTCGAGCTTTGCCTCTACAACCGTTCCCTTTGCGGCGCGGTCGGGGTTTGCCTTAAGGTCAAGCATATCGGCCGTAAGGATTACCATTTCAAGAAGCTCGTCGATACCCGTCCCCGTCTTTGCGGAAATCGGGCATACGATTGTGCTTCCGCCCCACTCCTCGGGAATGAGTTCGTACTCCGTGAGCTGCTGCATGATTCTGTCCTTGTTCGCGCCCTCTTTATCTATCTTGTTGATTGCGACAACTATCGGGACTTTTGCCGCCTTTGCGTGGTTTATCGCCTCAATCGTCTGGGGCATTATTCCGTCGTCCGCCGCAACAACGAGTATTACAACGTCCGTAACCTGCGCTCCGCGGGCTCGCATCGATGTAAACGCCTCGTGTCCCGGTGTGTCGAGGAATGTAATTTTCCTGTTGTTTATATCGACTCTGTAAGCGCCGATGTGCTGTGTGATTCCGCCTGCCTCGCCCGAGACTACGTTTGTCTTTCTCACAGCGTCGAGAAGCGAAGTTTTACCGTGGTCAACGTGCCCCATAACTACTACGACCGGGTCGCGTCTCTTGAGGTCCTCCGCCTTGTCCTCACTTTCGTCTATGAGTCTGTCCTCAATCGTTACTATAACCTCGCGCTCTACCTTTGCGCCCATTTCAAGCGCAACTATCGCGGCGGTATCGTAATCAATAACGTCCGAAACGGAGGCCATAACGCCGAGCTTTATGAGCTGTTTTACAACGTCCGCACCCGTGCGCTTCATGCGGGAAGCAAGCTCGCCTACGGAGATTTCGTCGCCGATTGTAACCGTAACCTGAGGCTTTTTCTGCACCTGCTGCTGGAGCTTCTTATACTTTTCCTGCTCCTCCTGACGGCGTTTGTTGCCGTATGCCTGCTGTTTTCTGTCGGGCGAGCGCTTTATCTTCTGCTTGATAACGCCGATGTCCTTTACCTTGTCGGGGACAAGGTTATCCACATGGTCGTCATATTTTGAAAGGTCTACGCTTCCGCCGCGTGTATCGATGACGTGAGTCTGAACGCCCTTTTTCGGCCGTATTTCCTCTTTTTTCTCCTCAGGTGCCGATACGGATACCTTTTTCTCTTTTTTTGATTCTGAGCCCTTTGCCGCTTCTTCCTTCTTTGCGGGCTTTTCTTCGGACGGCGCTTTTTCGGCTGTCTCACCGCTGTAAACCTCTGCCATGAGGCTCTCAAAACTCTCTACCTCATTATTCTGCGTTACAACGTCGAAAATTATGTTCAGCTCGCGGTCTGTAAGCTGCTGCATATTCGACTTCGGCGCCTCTCCGTATTTTGCGAGAATTTCCGTTACCGCCTTAGCCGTCATATTTAAATCCTTGGCCACGTCCCGAATCCTGTATTTGAGTGCAGTTGCCATACAGTAATTCCTCCTCCGTTTTTGAAATCTATTTTAAGCGTTTTTTCTTTTTCCGGCGTTCAAACCTCTCCGCCTTTTCCTCGACGGACTGAAGCGCCTTCTTTGCTTCTTCGTTATATACCGAAAGCTTTTTCACGAGAGCCGCCGCAATGCCCATGTCGGAAACTCCGACAACGGCGCACGGACGCACACCGAGCGCGTTTCCCAGCTCCCCGCGTGTCTCTGCTACCTCTATGCACGGAGCGTTTGAAAGCTCCGCAAGGCTTTGTGCCCTTCTTTTTGTTCTCTCTGCGGAATCGGACGCCGTAAGCACGAGCCGAATTTTCTTAAGCTCTGCAACTGAGGCAACCGCCTCCTCGCCCGTTTCGGTCTTTCCCGCCTTTCTCGCTATGCCGAGAAATCCGAGGTAATCACTCATTATTATTTGCCTCCGAGAGCTCACCGATGAGCGTTTCATATACCTCCGCCGCCGAAGCACCGAGCGCACGCTCAAGCGCACGGCTCTTTTTCGCCTTCAGAATACATTCGCTCTTTTTGCATATATATGCTCCGCGTCCCGCGCTCTTGCCCGTAAAGTCGGGGGAAATTGCGCCGTCCTTCGGGCGTACTATGCGGATAAGCTCGTTTTTATCTTTCATTTCCCTGCACGCAACGCACATGCGCTGAGGGATTTTCTTCCCGCTCATGGCTTATTCTTCCGCGCCGACGGGCTTAATATCGATTTTATATCCCGTAAGCTTCGCCGCAAGGCGCGCGTTCTGACCGTCCTTGCCTATCGCAAGCGAGAGCTGGTCGGGCTCAACCGTTACTCTGCACGAACGTGCTTCCTCGTCCGCCGTAACGGAAATTACGTTTGCCGGCGCAAGCGCCGCCGCAATGTACTCGGAAACATCTTCGGAGTACTTGACTATATCAATCTTTTCACCGCGAATTTCCTCAACAATCGCCGCAACGCGGTTTCCGCGCGGGCCTACACACGCGCCGATCGGGTCTACGTTCTCGTCGTGCGAAAGCACCGCGATTTTTGTTCTCGAGCCTGCCTCGCGCGCGACGCTCTTTACCTCCACCGTTCCGTCATGGATTTCGGGAACCTCAATCTCAAACAGACGGCGGACAAGGCCCGGATGCGTTCTCGAAATTATAATCTGCGGGCCGCGCTCCGAGCGTTTGACCTCGACAACATAGACCTTTATCCTGTCGCCTTCGCTGATTACCTCACCCGGAATCTGCTCTTTTGCGGAGAGATATACCTCCGTCTTTTCGTTTTCACCCATAATCTCTATCGAAGCACCGCCGCTGCGCGGGTCTGTTCTCGTAACGAGCGCTGTCAAAAGCTCGTGTTCCTTTGACGTGAACTCGCGGAAAACCACTCCGCGCTCCGCCTCGCGTATGCCCTGGATTATTACCTGCTTCGCCGTCTGCGCCGCGATTCTTCCGAACTTCTTCGTTTCGATTTCGATGTTTATAACATCGCCCACTCCCGCCTTCGGGGAGATTTTGCGTGCGTCGTCGAGCGCAATTTCGAGAGCCATATCCTCTGCGTTTTCAACAACGGTCTTTCTCACATACATATGAAATTCTTTCGTCTCACGGTCAGGCTCTACGAAAATATTATCCGTAACGCCGAGGTTATCCCTCTTGTATGCGGCGACAAGCGCCTGCCCGACCTTTTCGAGCATATATTCCTGCGGTATTCCTTTTTCCTTTTCGATTTGTTCAACAGCGCTGAAAAATTCGGCGTTCATTTTCCTATCGTTCCCTTCTGTTTCTTATTTAAAATTCAGCACGCAGTCTCACTGACGCGATTTCTTTCTTTTCAAACGTCTTTTCCCCGTCGTCAAGACTCAGCGTAACGTCGCCCCCGTCATACGCCGAGAGCGTACCCGCAAATTCCTTCCGCCCGTCCTTCGGTGCGAACGTCTTAAGAGTTACGGCGCTTCCCATATATCTCTCAAAATCGGAATCGCGGAACAGCCTGCGCTCAAGCCCCGCGCTCGATACCTCGAAAATATACGAAGTGTCTATCGGGTCCTCGCGGTCAAGCACCTTGTCAAACGCGCGGGAGAACTTCTCGCAGTCGTCTATCGAAACGCCGTCCGCCTTGTCGATAAACACGCGGAGATAATGCTCTCCGCCCTCCTTGACGAACTCAACGTCCCATATTTCGAGCCCCATGCTATCCGCAACGGGCGACGCGAGTTTAAAAACGGTATCACAAAGCTTATTCAAAAAAACACCCCTTACAGTAATTCGAGAGCGGACTCATTTGCCCGCTCTCGAAAACCAATTACCTTACTAACATACGCAGTATACCATACATATCCAAAAAAAGCAAGTACTTTGTTGAAATTATATGCTTTTTTGCTTAAAATAATACGCTTTGGACGCTCATCTGTGGAAATCTATGAGAGATTCGTCCACACACTGTGCCTTTTCCGTCTTCTGCGAATACTCCTTCGCGACCTCAACGGCGCGGGCAAGCTGTGTGTCCTCCACCGTATATTTATAGCCCATGTTGTGCGCGGCGTGGTCTATCTTCTCTATAAGCTCCCACGGACAGTTTATGCTCACCGTACTGAGCTCGTTTTCACGGCAGAACATATTTATTGCGTGAACCGTATGATTGTCCCACTCGTCGTCCGGCTCGGCATGGAAATACCCGAGCACCTTAAGGCGCTGTTCGACCGCCTTTATATTTTCCTTCTTTATCTTGCTTATCGCCTTGTGCTTTTCAAGCGGTTTCATATACGGAAGCGTATACGGCGTTATTTTCAGCGCAACGTCATAATCGGACTTTATTCCGATTTCGTCGTATCCTCCGCTCACGGGGAGCTTCAGCTCCATCGTTGTGAGAACCGCCTCGTCCCCCGTGCTCGTCTTTGCGTGAATCTGCCCCATGCCTTTTCCGTGAGTCGTCTTTCCCACGGTTACCGCGTATCCGAGGTCGCGCATCGCGCCCGCCATGATTTCCGCCGCGCTCGCCGTGTTCTCGTTTGTCAGGATAACAAACTTGTTAAACTCCCAGCCATAGCCCTCCGTTATATATGTTTTAAGCTTTAAGGGCTTCGTCTGCCACGACATGAGGTACGGCACGCCTTTCTTCGGGATTATGTTATCCATGAGGTTTATGAGGCAGTCAAGCTGACCGCCGGGATTGTTTCTAAGGTCGAGTATGACCGTGTTTATCCCGCTCTCCTCAAAATCATCGTATACGCTCATGAAATCGAGGAACGCCGAAGCCCCGTCAAAGTGCGTAAGCTTTATGTAGCCTATTTTGTCGTCCACCTTATATGACGACACGCTTGAAACGCCGACCTTTTCACGGCGCACATCAAACGTGAGCCACTCCTCTCCGCGGCGGATTTTGAGCGTTACGTTCGTCCCCTCGCGTCCGCGGATTAGGTCGCCCGCCTCTGCGGGGAGATATCCGAATATGTTCGTTCCGCCGACGGCACATATAACGTCTCCCGCCTTTATTCCCGCCCGCTTTGCGGGGCCCTGCGAGACGCTCACAACGTAAATTTCCCCGTTCTCGTTCGTTGAAACCGTAACGCCTATTCCGACCATGCTTTCCGAGAGCTCATATTTATCGTCGTAGCTCTGCGGCGAGAGATAGTGCGAATATCTGTCGCTTCTCGAATACACCTTCTCCATGAGCTTGTAGAAGAGCGAATCGTCTTCCTTAAACAGCTCAATCAGAGCTTCGCGGATATAGTCGGTGTTTTTGTCGGAAAAAAGACCGTATCCGCGGTAGATTTCCATCGCTTCGTCAAGCTTTGCGCCGTAATCGGTTTCCGCCGCAAATGCAATCGATGACAAAACCATGCAGACGGAAAGAAAAACCGCTGTTATCCTCACTGCCTTTTTCATATCTTTATCCTCCGTTAATTTGCAATACTTCCGTTCGCTTCGCGGACATCCATATAAAAAGCATTCTCGCTTGCAACCGCGCTGTTTATTTCCATTGCGTAATCGATTTTGAGCTTCCCGCCGTGAACTCCCAGCTCGTTGTTTATACTGCGCGTGCTGACGCCGACGGTGAGACCGCCGAAGCCCATATCGTAATACGAGAGGTGCTTGCGCCCTTTCTCAAAAACCATATGCGACTGCGTTTCGCCGAAGCGCATGACGGTTATTCTGTCCTTCTCGACCTTGAGCGTGGTAGTCGTCTTGCCGAGCCCCGTGAGCGCGCTCTCCTCATACGAAACATAGAAATTCCCGTTTTTCTCGTAATATCTCCCGCTCGTTACAAGCTCAATACTGTCCTTTTCCTCATCGTCGGAAAAGTCATTGAGACCGCGTATTGTTATTATAACATCCTTTTTCATATTTTCCTCCGAAATTATCTGTTTTCCGCCGTCATAAGCTCAACGCTTCCCGAAAGCCTTCCGCCGAGGAACGACGATGCGTGTTCCATGAATCCCTCACGGTCTTCGGACACGAAAAAGCGGTATTTCCCGGCAGAACCGTCCTTTTCGGCATTTTCGAGACCCGCCAGATACTTTGCCGCCTCGCTTCCCGGGTTTATAAGCTCGATATCACCCATAAACTCCGCGATTGCGCGCTCAATTATGGGATAATGCGTGCAGCCGAGAATCAGCGTGTCAACCCCCGCGCGCTTTATATCGGCAAGGTATTCCTCCACCATCACAGACAGCACAACGTCGTTCGGGTCTGTGCGCCCGTTCTCCACAAGCGGAACAAAAAGCGGACACGCCCGTGTGTATATCTCCGCACGCGGATTGACGGCAAGTATTTCCCGTTCGTAGGAACGGCTTTTTATTGTCGCGCTTGTGCCTATTATCCCTATCCTGCCGTTTTTTGATGCGCGCACAGCCGCCTTCGCCGCAGGCTTCACAACGCCGATAACCGGGACTTCGTACTCACCCTCTATGCAGGGGAGAGCTACGGAGCTTGCAGTTCCGCACGCCGCAATGACGGCTTTTGTATTGAATTTCAAAAGAAACTCTATATCCTCGCGCGTGTAGCGGAGAATGGTCTCCTTCGTGCGCGTGCCGTAGGGAAGGCGTGCCGTATCCCCGAAATAGACTATATCCTCATTCGGAAGTGTTTTCATAATCTCGGCAACGGCCGTAAGACCGCCGAGTCCCGAGTCAAAAACGCCGATTGGCCGTTTGTCCATAATTATTCCTCCGCTGCGAAAGCGATTAGCCTGTCAAGAAGCTCCGGAAATTTAATTCCGCACGCCTCAAACAGCTTTGCGTACATGCTTATGCTCGTAAAGCCGGGAATAGTGTTTATCTCGTTGAACAAAACGTCTCCCGTTCTTTTTTCAACGAAGAAATCAACGCGCGAAAGTCCGCGGCAGCCGAGTGCACCGTAGATTTTCTTTGCATATGCGCGGATTTTCTCGGACGTCTCCGCTGAAATCGGCGCGGGGATTATCGTCTCGGACGTATTGTCGATATACTTTGACTCGTAAGTATAAAACTCGCGCGAGGGGATTATCTCTCCGCATACGGACACCTCGGGAGCATAGTTTCCGAGAACTGCCGTCTCTATTTCGCGCGCGTTTATATATTCCTCAACAAGAACCTTTTTGTCATACTTAAGAGCATCGCGTATTCCCGATACAAGCTCTTCTCTTGTCTTTGCCTTGCTCGCGCCGACGGACGAGCCTGTCCCCGCGGGCTTTATAAACACGGGGTATTTAAACTTTTCTTCTGTTTTTTTAACTGCCTCGTCAAAATTCTTAGCCGTTGCCAAAACCCAATCCGCCTGACGCACGCCGACAGTCGCCGCGATGAGCTTTGTAACCGATTTGTCCATGCACACGGCGCTTGAAAGACAGCCGGGACCTACGCACGGTACGCCCGCAAGCTCAAGCATTCCCTGAACCCTTCCGTCCTCGCCGTTTTCGCCGTGGAGAACGGGGAATACAACATCAATTTTAAACTTCTCCGCGCGGTCGAGCAGAACAATTCCTTTAAACGCACGGTTCACGGAGAATGTGCAGGGGTATTTTTCGCTTCTCGTCTCCCATTCTCCGCTCTCTATTTCGTCGGGAGAAATATCGGGGCAGAAGAACCATTCGCCCGACTTTGTTATGCCGATATGGAAAACGCTGTACTTTTCGCTGTCGAGCCCGCGCGTAACGCTTGCGGCAGACACGCGCGACACCTCATGCTCGCTCGACGCGCCTCCGAACAGAACGCACAGATTAGTTTTACTCATAATATATTTCCCCTTTTATTTTTTACATTTATATGTGGAAAATTTTTTTGATATGTTGTATAATCATAAGTGTAACATATAATTATATCGAGCGCTAAACGGCGCCTTTCGCCGTGCGCATTATCTTGGCTTAAAGGAGTTTCGTCCATGAATATAGAGCTTTCGTCAAAGCAGTTCCGCCGTCTCCTCGACATGGTGTATATCGGAAATTGGGTCTTAAATTCCACACGCGGAAACGACCGTATCCCCGATTTCGACAAGGTTGAGAGCTACATTTTCTCGCAGTGCCCGCGCTACGGCATGGACTCGCTCTGCGAGGTATCGGGCGGCGAAACCGTTCCCTCCCGCGCGTTTGAGGACGGCGGGATTCAAGAAGCCGTTATGGATTATGAGGACGCGGTTTTCTTTGAAATTCTCGCCGAGGAGCTCGCGCACCGCGACATATCCGACGGCGAAGCCGAGGAGAGCGAGCTTTCGGAGCGAATCCGAAGCTACATATCCGAATTTGAGCGCAACGGAATTTCAAACGTCTCCGTCGACGCAGACTTGGACTAACATGGTATTTTAGCATATTTTTATCAAAAATACAACCTAAAATACGTATAAGATGCCCTCGGAAATTCTTTCCGAGGTTTATCCGTTTCCGCATCGGAGTATTATAAACCCGCATACCGCACAGAATATAACACAAAAAGGAGGACGGCTTATGAAGCACAGTGTACTTGACTTTTCTTCCTGCAAAACTCCGAAGGACGTTTTAAGCACCTTTGAATCGACTCTCGCCATTCCCGAATGTGATGAGGAGCTCGGCGTTGTCTGGCACAGTCTCATGTCCAAAACGGACGGCGATATCTGCCTTGAAGTCTGCGGGCTTTACTCGCTCCCGCCGGAGCTTGACGAGTACCGCAGGCGTATTATTGAGGTTATCGACGACATCGACGAGATATCCCCGAACATTACATTTACAATAATTTCGTAACCCACGCCCCGTCATAGGACGGGGCGCTGTTTTGTATTTACAAAATGTTCGTCCTGTGCTAAAATATTCCACGAAGAAAGAAGGCGAAAATATGCCGAAAAAAGTTCTTATCACAGGCGCTTCGCGCGGAATAGGCTATGCCTGCGCACGCGCCTTTGCCGAAAACGGGTACAGCGTTTCCGCGGTTTTCAATAAAACGGAGCATACTCTTGCGTCTCTGGCGTCGGAGCTTTCCGCAAAAGGCTTTGACCTTACTCCGATTAAGTGCGACGTAAGCCGTTCCGAGGACATCAGCCGTATGTTTGACGAGGTCGGAGATACAGATATCCTCGTAAACAACGCGGGTATTTCAAAATTTTCCATGCTCTGCGACATTTCCGAGAGTGATTGGGACGAAATGCTCTCCGTAAACCTCAAATCCGTCTATCTCTGCTCAAGGCTTGCATCAGCCGGAATGGTGCGGAATAAATTTGGGCGCATAATAAATATCTCGTCCGTGTGGGGTGTTGTCGGCGCGTCCTGCGAATCGGCATATTCCGCGTCAAAGGCGGGAATAATCGGCTTCACACGCGCTCTCGCAAAAGAGCTCGGCCCTTCGGGAATTACGGTGAACTGCATTGCTCCGGGCGTTATCGCCACGGACATGAACAGCTCGCTTTCCGAGTCCGATATGCGCGCGCTTGCCGAGGAAACTCCGCTCGGGCGGATAGGGAAGCCCGAGGACGTCGCAAAAGCGGCGCTGTTTCTCGCAGAGGCTGACTTCATAACGGGCGAGGTTCTGAATGTCGGCGGCGGCTTCGGCCTTTAAAATATTTTAAGAGGTGTTTTTATGAATTTACTCGTATTTATCACAAACCGAACGGAGCTTATAGCCCCGATTCTCGTCGAGTTCATGGAACGCGGGATACACGGCGCGTCCGTTGTGGACTGCAACGGAATGCTTCAGGCGGTGAACGGCGCATACGTTGACGCACCGCCGATTTTCGGCTCCCTCAGGCGTTTCATAAACGCCGACCACGAACCCGGCAAAATGCTCATTGCGGTTCTTGACGACGAAACACTAAAAACCGCAAAGGACGCAATTCACAAATTCTCGGGCGGGCTTGACAAGCCGAACAACGGCATTATGTTTGTGCTCCCCGTCAGCGAAGCGGAAGGGGTCAAGTAATCTATGCACATTTTACTAAGCCTTGCGGCGGCCATGTTTGCAGGACTTCTGTTCACACGCCCCGCAAAGAAGATAGGGCTTCCGAATGTTACGGCTTACCTCGTTGCGGGCCTTGTTGTCGGCCCTTACTGTCTCGGGGCAATTCCGAAGAACTCGACCGAAATTCTCGGCACGGTTACAACCGCGGCGCTCGGCTTCATAGCTTTTTCAATAGGAAGCGAGTTTAAAATCTCCGACTTAAAGCATGTAGGCACGCGCATTACGGTCATAACTCTTTTTGAAGCGCTCTGCGCGGTTTTTCTCGTTGATACCGCGCTCATTATAGCGAGATTTCCTCTCCCGCTCTCGCTTATGCTCGGCGCGATTGCCGCGGCAACCGCACCTGCGGCGACTCTTATGGTCGTGCGTCAATACAAAGCAAAAGGTCCTGTTACAAGCACGCTCCTGCCCGTAGTTGCAATGGACGACGCGGTCTGCCTTATAGCTTTTGCCGTCTCGTCATCGCTCTCGTTTGCGCTTGCAAGCGGCGAAGCCCTCACATTCCGCGCGGCGGTTCTGGAACCGCTCTTTGAAATAGCAATGTCGCTCGTTGCGGGATTTGTAATAGGCATTGCCGCCACGTATTTCATCAAGTTTTTCCACTCGCGGGCAAATTTCCTCTGCATAACGGCTGCGGCAATTCTCCTCGGCGTGGGAATTGCGGAGCAGTTTAACCTCTCATCGCTCCTACTGTGCATGATGATTGGCGCAACCATTGCAAATATGTGCAATAAGGCGGACAGAGTTTTTGAGGTAACTGACGGGTGGACACCCCCGCTGTTTATGCTGTTCTTCGTAATATCGGGCGCACAGCTTGATATTGCGGCAATACCCTCGCTCGGGCTTATCGGCGTCATATACATATTTGTACGCGTAATAGGCAAGTGGGCGGGCGCGGCAATCGGCGCGAAGCTCACACATTCCGAGCCGACCGTTTGCAAGTACCTCGGCGTTACGCTTCTCCCGCAGGCGGGCGTTGCCATAGGCATGGCACAGCTCTCGCTTACACGGCTTCCGCAGTACGGAACGCAGATTCAGGCCGTTATCCTATGCGCGACGCTCATCTACGAGCTTGTCGGGCCGATTCTCACAAAACGCGCGCTTATATCTGCGGGCGAAATTGAAAAGAACGCAAAATAAACTTCTCTGCGCCGACTAAAATAAACTTCCCCGACCGCATCAGTGCGGTCAGGGAAGTTATTTGTTTTTCTTACTTTCCTGCGTACATTCTCCACAGGAAGGTTACAATCTGTGCGCGGGTGCA
>CAKSEF010000028.1 GCA_934446465.1 uncultured Oscillospiraceae bacterium | reverse complement strand
ATAATATTGTCAAAACTCCTAAAAAGCGAATCAAGCATAATCTTCTTCCTTTCCGACAATATTATAATTTAACCCACCCCCTAAAGTCAACTGTCCTCGGGTGCATTTCTCCGCGGAAAGTTGGCAGTGCCTCGGACACACAATGTGCGAACGGGTGGGCGTTTTTTTGAATAAAAAGTCGGAACAAGCATAACTTGTTCCGACTCGATGGTGGAGGCGGGGGGAATCGAACCCCCGTCCGAAAGCATATTCACATAAGCTTCTCCCGGCACAGCCTGATGTTTAAATTCCCCGACGCAAACGCCGACAGGCGGGCTTATGCGTCAGGTAGCTTCATTGTTCATGCCGTGCTCAAAGCTTTGCACGGGCACGTTCACCACAAGATGACGCCCGCTCCCGAGCCGTGGTCCTCTCGGGGCAGACGGCCGCTTTTAATTAAGCAGCGATTAAATTATTGTTGTTATTTAATTTATAACTAAAGCTGCGGATTTTAGAGCGGTTCCGCACCGCTGCCGGCTACTCGTGCTTCAACACCCCCGTCGAAGCCTTTACGCCCCCTTATTACCTATTAAAGATATTTTTTTACCCATGCACAGCAGAGGTCTATCCATGAGGTTATATGCTCGTTAAGATGTTCTTCCCTTCCGGGCGCTTTTGTTTCTTCTGTTCCGAGTGAAAGACCATGCACGCCGTCGGGATAGACATGAAGCTCGAACGGAATGTTGTTCTTTTTAAGCGCCGCGGCGAACAGGAAAGAATTTTCCGACGGAACTGTTTCATCGTTCAGGGTATGCCATATGAATGTCGGCGGTGTATGCGCACCTACGGAATTTTCAAGCGAGAGCTTATACATAAGGTCTTTCGGCTTATCATCACCGATAAGGTTATCGAACGAACCTCTGTGAGCAAACTCGCCCGAGGTTATAACGGGATAGCCGAGAATCATTCCGTTCGGCTTATTTTCGCCGCTGCTTAATCCAAGCGTATCGGCAATGAATTTTTCATTCCAAAGCGTTCCGAGGCTTGCGGCAAGATGCCCGCCCGCGGAAAAGCCCATGACGGCTATTTTATCCTCACAAGCGTTATAATGCTCCGCATTCCTGCGAATATACGCAAGCGCGGCGCTTGCCTCAAGAAGATGCTTAGGATATCTCACATTGCCGTTATCCGTATCATAGTACAAAACAAACGCATTATACCCTTTTGCAACAAATTCGAGCGCAACCGGCTCGGCCTCACGCTCACTTGTGAGGAAATACGCTCCGCCCGGACAGATGAGAATACTCTTTCTCTTCATTTCCGGGTTTATTTCTTTAGAATTGCTTCTCACATACGAAACAAGCTTCCCATTCGTGGTTATTGCGGGAAACACGTCCTTAAGCATTATTGACTCGTATATCATTCGTCTACCTCATTTCGCCTTTTATCGCTCTGTCCATTTCCCTTTTTGCATCGCGGGAAGCAGCGGCGGCGCGCTTATCATAAATCTTTTTACCCTTTGCAAGACCTACCTGAACCTTGACAAGCGAGCCTTTAAGGTACACCGAAAGCGGAATAATCGTATACCCGTTCTGCGATGACTCGGACTCAAGCTTGCGTATTTCCGATTTGTGCATCAAAAGCCTTCTTTTCCGCATCGGGTCTTTGTTGAAGATATTTCCCTGCTCATACGGGCTTATGTGCATTCCGTTAACTATAAGCTCCCCATTCTTCACAGAGCAGTACGAATCCTTGAGGTTTACCGCGCCAAGCCGCAATGACTTGACCTCTGTTCCGCAGAGTTCAATTCCTGCCTCGTAGGAGCTTTCGATATTATAATCATGCCATGCCTTGCGGTTTTTGGCAAGCTGGCGCACAGAATCATCTGCCACACGGAACACCTCCTCGGGGAAATAACTTCCATAATATAGAAATCTAATAATAGTTATAACATATAAGAAAAACTATGTCAAGCGAAAACGCATTTCAGAATTATTACATTTTGAGCTTGCCAAAAGCAAAAAATTATTGTATAATGTTTGAGTTATATGCCGGTGTGATGGAATTGGCAGACGTACGGGACTCAAAATCCCGCGGTGGCGACACCGTGCGGGTTCGACCCCCGCCACCGGCACCACGTCGGAGCAAAGTTCGCTTTGCTCCGTTTTTCTTTGCAGAAAAACATACGCCTGCTCCCTTGCTCCTCCTTTTCCGTGAAAAGTCCCGTTTGCTTCGCCTTTGCGCTTGCAAGCGCGCGCATTACGTCTCCGCGGCTCTACCAACTTTTCACGGCCTATACGCCTCTCGGCGTGTTTTTTCAAAGTTCGCTTTGCTCCGTTTTTCTTTGCAGAAAAACATACGCCCGCTCCCTTCTTCACTGAGTGATACGAAAACAGCATCCTATCGGATGCTGTTTTGTTCTTATTCCGCAAAAGCGTATTCGCCCATAAACAGGATTTCTCCGCTTACATTATCCCTCACCGCAAAAGCAAACGGCGAATCAAGCTTAAGCTCTGTCAGTTTCTCTGACGGGGCAACGCTTGTACAGTTCATAACAACTGCCGTAACCGCCGCGGCCTCCGTTCCCTTTTCGTTGACATCAATATATGTTTTATGCAGAACATTATCAATTTTCATGCTGCCGTAGTCGAACATATTTTCAAATTGTGCGTTATCCGTAAATGCCCGTTTTATTCCAAGACCTTCGAGCAGTTTTTTCACGTCGGCCGAATACTCAATTTTGAATTTCGGAACGGACAGCTTCATCTCCGTCTTTACAAAGCCGTTTCTGTTTGCCGATATGAATTTTTCGACGTCGATTCTTTTATCCGTCTTTATTAAATACATCGACATATTTCCGCCTCTGTACGGGAGTGAAACACACTCGACACCGCCTGCGTTTAAGTAGTCAAGCCTATCAATCTTATTCATAAAGTCAATATCCGTCTTTTTGCGGTTTCTGTCCGTAAATGTGTCGAGTATCGTATCGGACTCGGAAAATTCATCCGCCCATTCTCCCTTAAAGTATACTGCGTTTAGAAGGATTGCATCGAAATTCGGAGAGCTTATAATCTCCTTAATTTTGCCGTCGGTCTTATTCTTCACCCAGCCGTTTATTTTTCTGAGTGCGTTTTTGTTATTAACGCGGGCGGGAACCGCACCGAAAAACTCAAACACCTTTTCCGCGTACCGTCTTGTAAACCTCTGATTTGTTCTTTCGCCGTTAATCCAGATTGAATTTGCGATTCTCACTTTTGAGTTTTTATCCTGAGACAGGTGCTTCTCCGTTTCTTTTGCATACCTGTTAAACGCCTCAATATCGGTTATTCCGACTGCATTTAGGATTTCGGTTTTTGTTTCGCCGTCAGCGCCGTTTGCCGCAAGTGCAAGTGCGTATTTGATTGACGCAGGCGAAAACATATAGTTTCTGTCATACGGCATAGCCGAATTTATTTTGTCGGCAAAATCGGATTGATTTAATCCGGAGACTTTCTCTGTATCCGTATATGCGTCTTTCTCGCCGCCGTTTGCGTTTGCCGCACTTGTCAAAAGCAGTGCCGACAGAAGCACAAACGCAGAAAAAACGACCGCGATAATCCTCTTTTTCATTTCCGATACCTCCCTCTCACTCTTAAAGACGGATTCAGGGAGGAAATGGTTTCAAATTTTTACAAAAGCCCGAAAACTATGGGGATAGTAATTATTCCGAGAACACTCGCCATAAAGCACACTTTTGCCCCTGTCTCGGAATCGCCGCCGTATGCCTCAGGGAAAACCACGCTATTAAGCCCGAGAGGCATTGCAAGTATCGCAACCGATGCCAAAATCCAATTATCGGGAAGCTTCAGCATTTTCAGAATCACGAGAAAAATGAGTGGGATAATGATAAGCCTGATTGCCGATGCCGTATACGACTTCACATCGAGAAGCATTGACTTTAAATCGATTCTTGCAAACACCGCGCCGGTAAGGAGCATGGCGCACGGGGACATACAGTTTTCGGATGCTCTGAGCACCTGCTCGACAAATGACGGAAGTTTTATATTCATAAGTCCCGCCGCCATGCCGAGTGCCAGCGCCACAAGCGTTGGGTTAAAGAGTGCCTTAAGGCTTATTTTGCGGCCGTCGCCCGAATTGGTGAGTATGTATGTTCCGACCGTGTATATGTATATATTATACGGAATACAGTATATCATTGTATCGAGCAGTGCGCTCTCTCCGAAAACGGCTTTAACAAGCGGATAACCCATATATCCCAAATTCGGTATTGTGAAGCTGTAAATATACACCGCCTGCGTCGCTTTGTTTTTTGAGAAAATCTTTGAAAGGAATACCGCAAGTGCTCCCGTAACGGTAAGCACGCACAATGACATGAGAAGAAGCTGTGATTTTTCGCGTATAATTTCCGTTTTAAAGTTATTCACGAACGTAAGAAACGTCATTGCGGGAAGAAAAACATTAACAACAAGCCGTGAGAGCGTTATGCTTGCCTTCTCGTCAAATATGTTCTTTTTTCTGAACAGGTATCCGATTGCCATAAAAAACATCATAATTCCGACCTGTTCAAGGCTTATAATCGCAACATCCAAAATACGATTCCCCTTATTTTTTTACTGTGTATTATACATTACAGTCAACAAGCGCCGTGAAAACACGGCGCTTTCATTTGACTTTTTATTTCTTTTGAAACTGTTCCTTTATCATCATATCCTTAACCTTCATGAGTCGGGTTAAGTTTCCGCGCTCATTTTCATCGAGCTTCATCGTTATTTCGCGTATAGTCTCCGAGAGCTGCGGAATCATGACGTATTCAAGCGCATTTACGCGGCGGCGCGTCTTCTCAATCTCCTGTGCAAGAAGCTGTGCCGACTTCTCCATTTCCGCGAGCTTCAGGAGCTTAGGCATGATTGATGCCATACCGTCAACCGCGTCGTCGAGCTCACCCGATGTCATGGCATAGCCGTAGGGATAAATCGTTCTCCCGTCGCTCTCCGTGAACTTATATACGGGCACCTCAACGCTCATTATATTGCTGTAAGAGACGTCTACCTCAACGCTCTTTGTAGGACACATGAGCGACTGCTCGAGCATTTCGGATGACATCACCGCGCTTGCGACGGTGAATCCGCGGTTTGCCGAAATCAGTGCCGACTCCACTTCGCGTCGGAGCGCGAGGTTTTCACGCACGATATCAAGAAAACGCTTCATCAGCTCATCGCGCTTATCCTTGAGCAGTTTATGCCCGCGCTGTGCAGTTGTTAAGCGCGTTTTCAGGCGTTTGAGCTCCATGCGCGTCGGATTTACATTCATTGCGGTCATATCCGAAGCTTCCCTTTCTTACTGCTCATCTTTCGGCAGGTATTTTTCTATAAATTCAGGCTTAATTCTCTTAAGCTCGCTCTTCGGAAGAATCGAGAGGAGCTTCCATCCGAGATTCAGCGTTTCCTCTATCGAACGGTTTTCATTATAGCCCTGATTTACATATTTTCTTTCAAACTCATCTGCGAATTTTGCGTAAAGTTTATCGATATCGGAGAGCGCTGCCTCACCGAGAATCGTCATGAGCTCCTTGGCTTCCTTACCGCGTGCATATGCGGCAAAGAGCTGGTTCATTGTTCCCGCGTGGTCTTCGCGCGTTTTTCCCGCTCCGATTCCCTTATCCTTAAGTCTCGAAAGCGAAGGAAGAACATCAACAGGTGGGAGTATATTCTTGCGGTAAAGCTCTCGCGAGAGAATAATCTGCCCCTCCGTTATATATCCCGTAAGGTCGGGGATAGGATGCGTCTTGTCATCCTCCGGCATCGAAAGAATCGGTATCATTGTAATCGAGCCTTCGCTGTCGAGGTTTCTTCCCGCGCGCTCATACATCGTTGCAAGGTCGGTATAGAGATAACCCGGATATCCGCGGCGGCCCGGAACCTCTTTACGCGCCGCCGAAACCTCACGTAGTGCCTCGGCGTAGTTCGTTATATCCGTCATAATTACAAGAACGTGCATATTCTTCTCAAACGCGAGATACTCGGCTGCCGTAAGCGCCATACGCGGTGTTGATATACGCTCGATTGCCGGGTCGTTTGCAAGATTTATAAAGAGAACCGTTCTGTCGATTGCACCCGTTCTCTTAAAGTCGCTGATGAAGAAATCCGCCTCTTCAAACGTAATTCCGATAGCCGCAAAAACAACGGCGAACTTGGCATCTGCCGACAGCACCTTTGCCTGACGTGCTATCTGCGCGGCAAGCTGTGCGTGCGGAAGTCCCGAGCCCGAGAATATCGGAAGCTTCTGACCGCGTACAAGCGTATTAAGTCCGTCTATTGTTGATATGCCCGTCTGAATAAATTCATCGGGGTAGTTGCGCGATGCCGGGTTCATAGGCGTACCGTTTATGTTTCTTCTCTCTTCCGGGAGAATCTCGGGTCCGTTATCGGCGGGACGGCCCATTCCGTCAAATACCCGTCCGAGCATATCCGTTGAAACGCCCAGCTCAATACCGTGTCCGAGGAAACGGACTTTGCTCTGTGCAAGGTTTATTCCCGCGCTGCTCTCAAAGAGCTGTACCAAAACGTCGTTCCCGTTTACCTCAAGCACCTTACAGCGCCTTATCTGTCCGTTAGGAAGTTCAACCTCTCCGAGTTCGTCATATGCAACTCCGGAGACATTTTTTATGAGCATGAGCGGGCCTGCAACTTCTTGGATGGTACGATATTCCTTAAGCATTATTGTACCTCCTTTGCCATAAGCTTTTCAATTTCGCTTTCCATGAGCGAATCAATTTCCGCATATACTTTTGTGTAGCTGTCGTTCGGCGCGTCCTTCGCACGGCCGATTTTTTCGCGTGCGCTTATTGCGAACACATCATTCTGCGATACCCCGCCCGAGATTGCACGGCGTCCGAGTTCATAGAACTTGAGTATAAGTCCCATAAGCTGTGCCTGCTTATCAAGAGGCGTGTAGCTGTCGGTATCGGAGAATGCGTTCTGCTGGAGGAAGTCCTCACGGATAATCTGAGCCGTTTCAAGCGTCAGTCTGTCCTCGGGTGAGAGCGCGTCTATACCGACGAGTCTTACTATTTCCTGAAGCTCGGATTCAAGCTGAAGGAGGTGCATCGCCCCCGAACGGTTTTCCATAAAGCTTCTCGATACATTCTCATCAAACCAGCCCGAGAGCCTGTCGAGATAGAGCGAATATGAATTAAGCCAGTTGATTGCCGGGAAGTGGCGTCTGTATGCAAGCGTTGAATCAAGTCCCCAAAATACCTTTACTATTCTGAGCGTTGCCTGCGAAACAGGTTCGGAAATATCGCCTCCCGGAGGTGAAACCGCACCGATTGCGGTAAGCGAGCCTTTTCTCTCCTCACCACATGAGGCGTAAACTCTTCCCGCACGTTCATAGAACTGTGCAAGACGCGAAGCGAGGTATGCGGGGTATCCTTCTTCACCCGGCATTTCCTCGAGACGTCCCGACATTTCACGGAGCGCTTCTGCCCAGCGCGATGTCGAGTCGGCTATTACCGCAACGTCATATCCCATATCCCTGTAATATTCGGCGATTGTTATTCCCGTGTATATTGACGCCTCACGCGCCGCAACAGGCATATCCGAAGTATTCGCTATAAGAACCGTTCTTTTCATGAGCGACTGTCCCGTTTTCGGGTCTTTAAGCTCAGGGAACTCACGCAGAACATCTGTCATTTCGTTTCCGCGTTCTCCGCATCCGATGTATACTACTATGTCAACGTCCGACCACTTTGCAAGCTGGTGCTGAACAACGGTCTTACCGCTTCCGAACGGCCCCGGAACTGCGGCGGCACCGCCTTTGGCAATCGGGAACATTGTATCTATAACGCGCTGCCCTGTAATCATCGGTACGTCAGGCGGCATCTTTTCCTTGTACGGACGTCCTACGCGGACAGGCCACTTCTGAAGCATGGCGACATCGTGGAGGTCTCCCTTGTCATCACGGATTTTGCATATAACGTCCTCCACTTTGTAAGAGCCCTGATGAATCTCTTCGACTGTGCCCTCTATGCCGTGCGGAACCATAACTCTGTGTTCCACTATGACCGTTTCCGGAACAGTTCCTATGATATCGCCCGAGACGACTCTGTCGCCCTTCTTTACCTTAGGTGTGAAATCCCAGAGTTTGTCTCTGTCTACCGACTTAACTTCTATCCCGCGGTTTATATTGCTTCCCGCAATTTCGCGTATCTTTTCGAGCGGACGCTGGATTCCGTCGTAAATATTCTCTATAAGTCCCGGTGCGAGCTCTACGGAGAGCGGTGCGCCTGTTGTTACAACTTCGTCGCCGTACCCGATTCCCGCCGTCTCCTCATATACCTGAATAGAAGCACGGTCGCCTCGCATCTCGATTATTTCACCGATGAGCTTATCACGTCCGACGTGAACCACATCGAACATATTTGCGTGGGAGAGTCCCTCCGCAACAATCAGCGGTCCGGAAACTTTAACTATCTTTCCGCTTGTCATTGACTATCAAATCCCTTCCCGAAGCATTTGCTTCGTCGTTACTGCTGTGCTAAAATGTCGGCGCCTACCGCGCGTTCCACCGAGCTGTGAACGCCCTTCATACCGATGCCGAGTGAGCCCTCTTTCCCCGGAACAAGAATTATTGCGGGAATGGGCAAGTCTTTATATTTCGCTATTTCGTCTTCTATACGGCAGGCGAGCTGTTCGGTTATATATATAATCGCCGTGCCGTTCTCGGCGAGCCTCTTCAGTTCACGTTTTCCGACATCTACATTTTCAGCGGGGCAGACCTCAAATCCGAGCGTCTTGTATCCGAGGATACTCTCGCGGTCGCCCAATACTGCAAGCTTATACATATGACAACCTCAATCTGCTTCGTATTTCATCCGCGGAAAGACCTTCAAACTTTCCTGCCATGATGATTCTTACCGTAATGCCTTCCGCCTCTTTCGCCGCGATATACGCGACTATCGGGCGCTCATCGAACGACGAATACTTCGCGCCCTGTATATATCTGATGAGCGCATTTGAGAGCTCGCGTTCAAACTCCATAAGTCCGCTCTTTCCCGCTGCGGCGGCTTCGCCGTATTCGGCGGCGGTCGAAAGCTCACTTGCCGAAAACATTTCCGCATAATTCGGTGTGGCATACGCGTCCTCCGACACATTTCCGCCGTGTATGAGAGCTTTTTTTGCAACGTCCCACTCACGTCCCTGACGTGCTGTGCGGACTGCCGTGCGGAGGTTTGCGGCATCAATAGAGAGCCTTACATATCCCTCAAGGAACTTGCTTTGAGCTTCTCTTGCCGATGAGAGCTGCATTCCAAAACATGCACGGTCGAGTATGAAGTCGGCCGGCTGCGGATCTCCCGTATGGGCAAGTGTTTCGCGCGCATCGCTTATTGCTCCTGCCATTTCTTTCGGCAGAGAGGACAAATCTCCCGTCTGCATGGCATGGAGAAGCTTTTGCGGGTTAATTGTTCCCGCGTCGGACAAAAGTCTTTCCGCGCTCTCGCCTGTCAGCTCCGATTTTATTATTGCTTTAATATTGTGAAAATCGTATTTAAGCGCAAAAGCATCAAAGATAAATTTATTATCCGTTATTTCTTCGACAAGGTGCATGGTTTCCGACCGCTGGGCGGATATCGCCCGCTCTACATCGGAGAGACTCCTGAGAGAGGCGTCCCCGTAGCCCGATTCCGCAAGTATTTTTGCGGCTTCCTCGGGTGTTTTTGCGTCTATCATGCGTTCGGTTTTCTGCTTTGTCAGAAGATTCTTTTCATTTGCGCGTATACGCATTGAGGCGTATAAATAATCCGTATCCTTATGCTTCATCAAAATACCTCTTATCCAAAGAGTATTTCGGCAATCTCGACGCTCATTTCCTCACGCATTGAGCCGACGAGAGATGAGAATGTGCAATTTGTCTCCGTCTTGCCGTTTTTCAATATAAGTCCGGAAATATTGCGTGTTTCGTCAGAAAGAGTAATCTTCTTGTTTTCTGCCGTATACTCAAGAATTTTTCCGCCTATTTTGCCGCGTTCGGATGCCGAGAGTATTATCTCGCCCCCATCCCCGTCTGCCGCAGAAAGCGCAAGCTGTGCGAGCGTTTTTGCGCGCTCATCGTCGGGAAGCGACTCAAGCTTTTTCTCCGCAAGGTCAAATGCCTCCGAGATAAGCTCCTGTTTTTTTGCAAGAACCCGCTTTTTTGCCTCAAGACGGGCCACCCCGCCGAGACGCTTCTCTCGCTCCGCCGAGTTTTTTCTGCCGTTTTCTATTATAGCCGAAGTCTCCGCATCTGCTCGGGATTTATACTCAGCTTCCGTTTTAGAAGCTTCTTCCCGTGCACGCGCCGCAATTGCATCTGCCCGTGCAGATGCGTCCGAAGCTATTTTTTTTACAATGTTTTCAATTCCGTTCATATCACGAAACTCCTTAGCCTACCGAAACTCCGTTGAGCATGAGGAACGAAACGAGAAGTGCCAAAACAGCGTATGTTTCTACCATCGCCGCATAAATCATTGCCTTTGAAACTTCCTCCGGGCGCTTTGCAACAATGTGTATGCCCGAGGCGGCTGCTCTGCCCTGCGCGATTGCGGAAAAATATCCCACAAATGCCATCGGGAGGCATGATGCAAAGATATATATACCCTGCATGAGCGATACTTCGGCAGCACTTCCGCCGACTATACCGACCTTCATAAGCACAAGGAATGCAATAAGCAGACCGTAGATGCCCTGTGTTCCCGGGAGAGCCTGAAGAAGAAGCGTCTGACCGAATTTGTTCGGGTCTTCCGTTACAACGCCTGCGGCGGCCTCACCGACGAGACCGACTCCGCGAGCCGAGCCTATACCTGCGAAAAGTGATACGAATGCCGCGCCGAAGAGCGCGATTGCTGTTCCGATATACGTTGCCATTTTAATTTTCCTCCTTGATGATATCAACATTTTTTGTAT
Source organism: uncultured Oscillospiraceae bacterium (assembly GCA_934446465.1). Lineage (GTDB taxonomy): Bacteria > Bacillota > Clostridia > Oscillospirales > JAAYXM01 > CAKSEF01. The sequence goes on along the minus strand of CAKSEF010000028.1, from coordinate 9,756 downwards.
TTATACAGAGCGGTGAGAACAGTTCTCCTCCGCTTTCATAGAACCTGCCGAAAAATTCGACGTACTGAAGCCTTGCTGAGTGAACAAATGAGCCGACAAGGTTTATTGCAATGTTAAACAGATGCCCGAAAATGAATATCGGGAAGAACATCCAAACACCTGTGAGCGAGCCCATCGTGTTGATAACGCTTGCGACGACCGCCGTCGAGAGCGACAGTGCGAGGAGTCTCGAATACGAAAGTACATCCGAGAGATATGATGTTACATCGTAAAGGCTCAAAACACCGCTGAAGAATTTCATTATTATATTCTTCTTTGCACGACCCTGTGTGAGTATAAGTCCGACTGCACCCGCAAGCGCGATTGTCAGTCCGATTTTCATATCGCCGACGAACGCATAAATTCCGCCGCCGATTGCCACCCACCAGAATCCGATATCAAATATTGCGCCGAGGATGTCGCCGTCGCGTATCATCATATACGCCTTTATCGCCATACTTACAACTATCTGAACTCCGCCGAGAAGCATTGAGAATATGAGCATTTTCATCGGGTCGTTCATCGGATTGAACCACAGCGCGGTGTCAAATCCGAGCTCTTTTCCCGTAAACAGCTTGTAAATTGACGGAATCGCATCTCCGAAGAATCCTCCGAAGAGAACGCCCCACACGACAGTAGATATACCACAGATTACGGCGAGCTGCATAAAGCTCTTAAATCCGCCTCGCGGTTTCAGCTTTATAAGCGCGAACGCACCGAAAAGCGCGAGCAGGAGACCGTATCCCGCGTCGGACAGCATTATTCCGAAAAACAATGTGAAAAACGGTGCCATCATGGGGTTCGGGTCTATCCCGCGGTATGCCGGCGGACTGTACATGTTTGTAATTACGTTAAACGGCTGTATCATGCGCGTATTATACGTAAGCGTCGGCGGAACGTCGTCCTCCGTCGGTTCGGTGAACTCATACGCACATCCGTTCGCATCGAAGAACTCGCTGAGCATTTTCTCCTCCCGCGCCGGACACCAGCCCTCGAGCAGGAATGTCTTTTCCGTTTCCGCCGTCTTCTCCGCGCCCGCTTCGCACGCAAGCCTTGCGGACAGCGAGTCCTCGGCAATCAGAAATTCATCGTACAGCTTATCATCCGATGTGAATTTTTCCTCAAGCTCCGATATCGCAAATTCAATTTCTTTTATCTTTTTGTCTGTCTCGCGGATTTTTTCCGCAGCCGTTGTTTGTATTCCGCGGAACTTCACGGCCGCCGCACCGAAGTTTTTCAGCGCATCCCATGATTTTTCCCGCTCGCTTGAGTGGCAGATGAGCATAACATAGTGAAGCTCTCTGTCCTCCGATATAAACTCGAGATGCGAAAGCTCACACTCGGCGTACACCGCCTGCTCTATATCCGCCCGCGGAATTTGCGACGGAGTTGTCAGAAGCCTTATTTCAAAGTACTTTCCCTGCGGACAGTCAAGCGGAGATCTTAACCCCTTCCACGGAACGAGGTTTTCGCGGAATGCAACAAGTCTCGATTTCTCCGCATTTTTTGCCGCCAGCTCCGCCGCGCGCGAATTGATTTCGTCAGCCGCGTCTATTGCGTGCAAAATCCTGCTTGACGACAGAAGCTCGCTTCTGCTTATCTGTATACGCGGAGTGAACATTCCGCGTTTCACATTCCCGTGCTTAACAATCGTCTCGCGTGCGGAGCGGATTTTCGCCAGACTCTCAAGTATCTTATCCGAATCCGTTTCCGTTGTTCGGGAGAGTCCGTCGTCCGAAAGCTCCGTTTCGCGGACCTCCACCGCACCGAGATGCGAAAGCAACCGCATTATTTTTTCCCTGTCCTCCGTCATCGCCATCATGCGGAGATGTTTCATTCTTACAATAGACATTTATCCCCTCACGACCCTTTCCGCGATGACCGAAGCCGCTTTTTCCATTTTTCCCCGAGCCAGCGTTTCGAGTTTTTCACACTCGGTCTCAGCCTCAGAGAGAATCTCGCTCTGTGAGGACGATGCTCCGAGCTCTGCGGCTTTGAGCAACTCGGATACCTTTTTGTGCGCCGCGGCTATTGCTTCCTCATACAGAAGCTTTCCCGCTTTTTGCGCGTCTGAAACGATTTTCTTCGCCTCCGCGTTCGCGGTCAGAATTATCTCGTTCGCCTCACGCTCTGCGTTTGCAACCGTTTTGACGGCATTGTCAGCCATGTTTTCACCGCCTTCAATTTAAGATTGTTACTATTTTAACAAAGTCATCAATAAATTATATCACACTGCGTCGTAAAGTCAACCTCTTTTTGCGAAAAACTTCATATTAAGCAAAAACGATGTTTACTCTATAATATTATGACATTTGACTTTTTTTATATTCTGACATACAATATTCGAGTAACAAATCGAAATTCGGAGGAAATATGAGAGATTTTTTTCACGAAACACTTGATGATAATGAATTGCATGAAATGAGTATGCTTGCTCTTGCCCATATAGGAGACGCCGTGTTCGAGCTTATGGTTCGCGCGCACCTTTGCAAATCGGGGTTAAGACGGGCGCGCGAGCTTCACCGCGAAACTGTTCTTTCCGTATCCGCTTCGGCTCAGGAAACGGCTGCAAGGAAGCTCATTCCCGTACTTACCGAGGATGAGCATGATGTATTTATGCGCGGCAGAAATGCAAAGGTTAAAACAATCCCGAAAAGCGCATCCCCGGAAACATATCACGTTGCCACAGCACTTGAAGCTCTTTTCGGGTATACATACCTAAAGGGCCGATACGACAGGCTCAATGAACTGTTTGCAATCACAATATCCGAGTAAAAAGGCAAAAGCCCGCAGCAGATTACTGCCGCGGGCTTTTTCACTCAGAATCTGGGTTCGCGGTAGAAAAAGCGCCGCGGACTGTTTTTTTTAGACTCCCGAATATGCGGCAAATCCGCCGTCTACCGGAACAACAACGCCGTTTACAAATCCGGATGCGTTTTTATCCACAAGCCAGAGGAGCGTTCCGATAAGCTCTTCGGGATCGCCGAATCTCGACATCGGAGTCTGTGATACTATTTTTTCTGCGCGTTCGGAGAACGAACCGTCTTCTTTTATAAGCATCGCTCTGTTCTGATTTGTAATGAAGAATCCGGGAGCGATAGCATTTACGCGGATACCCACGCGGGACATATGAACCGCGAGCCACTGCGTAAAGTTTGAAATAGCCGCCTTTGCACCGCTGTATGCGGGGATTCTCGTAAGCGGGCAGAATGCGTTCATTGAAGAGATGTTAATGATAACCGCGTCCTTCTTATCCAGCATATCTTTTGAAAATGCCTGTGTGGGAAGAAGCGTTCCGATAAAGTTGAGGTTAAAGACAAACTCAACGCCCTTGGGGTCAAGGTCAAAGAATGTGGCGACATCCTTATTATCTATATCTTCCTTAAAGAGATAATCCTTCGTTGTGGTTCCGCGGGGGTTGTTGCCGCCCGCGCCGTTGAGAAGAATATCGCATGTTCCGAGCTCGCGGTTGACAATTTCTCTTGCCGCGGCAAGGCTCTCAGGCTCAAGCACGTTTGCCGCCACTCCGATAGCGCATCCGCCCTCGGCATTGATTTCATCGGCAACTGCCTTTGCGGCATCCTCGCGAAGGTCAAGTATTGCAACCTTTGCACCGCACTTTGAGAGGACCTTTGCAAACATTGCGCACAGCACTCCGCCGCCGCCCGTAACTACTGCAACCTTGTTTTTAAGGTCAATATTAAAGGGTAAATTCATTGTGTAACATCCTCCTAAAATTCAAGATATGTCCGCCAATAATTATGCCATATTTTCATACCTTTTTCAACCGTTTTTCACAAAAAATCCCATTATTTCATTGTTAAATATTTGACGTTATATTTTTATCACTTTTGTGTGTTCTTTTTAATAGACAACCTTCATACCTTGTGCTATAATACATATTGATTTGGAAATTAAAGGAGAAATGTAAATGGTTACGGCACTCTGCATCTTCGCGGCAACATATGTCCTTCTTTTGTTGCTGCCGAAGCTCCGCCCATTCATTGCAATAGCGTCCGCCGCATTATTCGTAATACTCGGAATACTCCCTGCCGACAAGGTTTTCGGCTCCATTGACTGGAACGTTCTTATGATGATTGCGGGAACTATGGGCATAGTTTACCTCTTTATCGAGTCGAAAATGCCGTCGCTCCTTGCAGACCTCATAATAGAAAAAACACCGAATGTAAAGTGGGCGACCATTTGGCTCTCGCTCTTTGCGGGATTCATATCGGCATTTGTCGATAATGTTGCAACCGTTCTCATGATTGCGCCCGTAGCGCTCGGCATATCGAAGAAGCTGAGAATTTCCCCCGTTTCCATGATTATTGCGATAGCCGTTTCGTCCAATCTTCAAGGCGCCGCAACCCTTGTAGGAGACACAACAAGCATCCTCCTCGGCGGTCATGCAAACATGAGCTTCTGGGACTTCTTTGTTTTTCACGGAAAACCCGGCATTTTCTGGGCCGTTGAGGCAGGCGCCGCAGCCAGTGCATTCGTTCTCATGTGGCTTTTCAGGAAGGACACACAGCCGATAAAGGCGATGGAGCGCACAAAGGTAACCGACTTTTTTCCCACATTTCTCCTTCTCGGAACTATTGTGCTTTTGATTTGCGCATCGTTTATAGAAAACAAACCGGCAAATACGAACGGTTATATCTGCATGGCGCTTTTAGTAATCGGGGTTGCGCGTGAGCTCCTGCGCGGAAACGCATCCGTCGCTAAGGGCGTTTTCAAGGAAATCGACTTCTTTACACTTGGGCTTCTCGCCGGGCTTTTCGTCGTAATCGCGGGAATCAGCGAGGCCGGTGTAATAGACGAGATAAGCAAACTCTTTCTTAAGATAAGCGGAGACAATGTTTTCCTCATCTATTCGCTTGTAGTTTGGGCATCCGTAATTTTTTCCGCTTTCATCGACAACATTCCGTATGTTGCTACAATGCTCCCCGTCGTTGCAGGGATAGCCTCTCAGCTCGGAATTGAGCCGTATCTCCTCTACTTCGGCCTTCTCACGGGCGCAACGCTCGGCGGAAACCTTACTCCCATCGGCGCTTCCGCGAATATAACGGCAATAGGCATACTCCGAAGCGATGGCTATGAGCCGAAAACGAGCGATTTCATGCGTATAGGCATTCCCTTTACGCTTTGCGCCGTTATTGCCGGATATGTTATAATCTGGCTTGTTTGGGGCGTGAACGTATGAAAGGTTTTCTGATAATCAACGGTTTTCTGGAATCCGAGAAGTTTAACGACATATACTCCCGTCTGCGCGAAGCGGCGGGAGTTTTGGGCATTGAGCTTCTCCTGTTCAGAAACTCCGATTTCCAAAACAGCACGGACTCTCCGCTTATGCTCCCCTTCCGTCCTGACTTTGTTCTCTTTTGGGACAAGGACGTTTTTTTGGCGCAGGCTTTCGAGCGTATGGAAATCCCGGTGTTTAACTCGTCCCGTTCAATAGCGCTCTGCGACGACAAGGCAAAAATGCACTATGCGCTTTCCTCGCTCCCGTTTCCGAAAACGGTTGTTGCTCCGATGACTTTCCCGAATATCGGCTATACAAATACAGATTTTCTCAAAAGAACCGCCGAATATCTCTCGTTTCCCATTGTCGTAAAGGAATGCTTCGGTTCTTTCGGCGCACAGGTATATCTTGCAAACAACATGGAGGAACTTGAGAGGATTACAAAATCACACGAACGCGTTCCGCTCATATTCCAGAAGCTCGTGTCGGAGAGCTTCGGCCGTGATATCCGCATAAACGTTGTAGGCGGCAGGATATGCGCGGCAATGCTGCGCATGAATGAAAACGGAGATTTCCGTTCAAATATCACGCTCGGCGGAACTATGCTCCCCTACTCCCCGACAGATGCGGAGTGTGCTCTTGCACTGTCCGCCTGCGAAAAATTGGGGCTTGATTTCGGCGGGGTCGACATACTCTTCGGAAATGACGGTCCTCTGTTGTGTGAGGTCAATTCAAACGCCCATTTCAAAAGCACATACGATGCAACGGGCATAAACCTTGCCGACTTCATAATGGAACATATTGCGGGAAAGGTTCGTGGGCGGTCATGAACGCATGGATTGTATATGAGCCTGACGGCGCGGAGAGAAACCGCGAATACATAGATATGTATAAAAGTGAGGGATTATGCCGAAACATTTCATTCTCCCTTGTTATGTGCGATGATATACGCTCGCGGAAGGACAACCCCGATTTTGCGGTGGTTCGGGCAATGCGGCCCGACATTACCGCGCTTCTTGAATCGCGGGGCGTCCCCGTTTTTAACAACTTGAAGGTCTCGGAAATCTGCAACGACAAGTCAAAGACGTATGCCTATCTGAGCACAAATAACATTCCCGTTATACCGTGGATAAGCGCAGAGGCAGGCGAAAGCGCTCCGCCCGCGCCGTTTATTCCGTGCGTGCTGAAGCCGTGCGGCGGCCACGGCGGCAGCGGGGTCGTTCTCGCAAAAAACGAAGCCGAATACATCTCTCTTGCAGGGTCTATGAGGAGCGGATATGTGATTCAGCGCCTCGCGGAGGACTCCTCCGACACACGCGTGTATGTGATAGGCAAAAAGATAGTCGCGGCCGTTATGCGCCGCGGCAGGGGAGACTTCCGCTCTAATTTTTCACTCGGCGGTGATGTGTGTAAAAGAGAATTGACCGATGAGGAGAAAAAGCTCATCTATTCCGTGTGCGAACTTTTTGAGTTTGGTCTTGTCGGCATAGATATAATGTACTACAACGGACACCCCGTAATAAACGAGATTGAAGATACGGTCGGCTCGCGGATGCTCTATGCGACCCACAAAAACATCGACATAGTATCGGAATATCTCGACTATATAGAAAAAAGCCTGTAAAAAATGCCGAAGCAAAGAAATTTGCTTCGGCATTTTTTTATTCGCATATTATTCCAAACAATTCAAGAACCGCCGAAGTATCCGTTTCGGCGCGCATTACCACTTCTGCAATATTCTTTTCCGGATGCGGATTTTTCCATGTGAGCTTATACAGAGTATAATCCCGCCCCTCAGGTGTTTTTCCCGTTATCGGGTCGGCAAGGAATATATCACGGTATCCTGCATGGCGATAATAGAATGACGGCAGTACGGACGCATATTTTTCCTTGCAATATGTATTTTCGCCGTATATAAGCCGTACATTCTCGGTCGTTCCGTCCGAGTACTTTATTACGTACTTTCCTATCGGCGTACTCCACTCAATGTTGTTCAGCATTCCGACAGTTCCGTCCGTTCCGTGTATAAACGAAAGCTTTTCGGCTTTCTTTCCAAGCTTTAATGCGGTGTATTCGGTCGGGTAATCATCGCACGCACAATCTCCGCTTACGCACGCGCAATCCTTATCAATCGCTCTGTTGCGGCCGTTGTACATTACTGCGGTTTCTTTTCCCTGCGCGGGGCTGAAGAAATAATCGCCGACCCCGTCGGCGCGGTACATTCTGTCCTTAAGCTCGGGGAGAACGTATTTTTCAAGCGCATATGTGTATGTATTTCGCAAATCCCCGCAATAGGCCCTGCTCCACATCATGTTTGCGGAAAATGCCGTATCAAACATTTTTCCCGCCTGTGTATGGCAGGAGAGCGACATCTCGCACCACGTTGAAATCTGCGCACCGATTATGCCCTTTTTCTCGGCGCGTGTTTTAAAGCGCGGGTAGTGGCTCGAATACATATTTCCGAGTATCACTTCAAAGCCGTGCGACAGGAGTCTGTCTTCTATATCTGTGCCCGTCTTGAAATACCAGACAAAATCGAGAAGTATTATGTCCTTCGGTATCATATCTATCGCGGGATATGTCTCATAGTTCAGGCAGTCGTGGAGCATATCTCCCCATATCATCATGCGTAGTCCGCGCTTTTTCAGATAATCGTAAATTCGGTTTACGTCGCTTGCATAAAGCTCCGCAGGCGTCTTTTTCCTGCACTTATCGCACGTTCCTATGAGATAAACCTCGTCATGTCCCATGCTGACAAAGCGTTTCGGCTTAATTAAATCAAGTATCTCATCTGCGATGTCGAAAAGGATTTCATAGCTTTTTTCGTTTGACGGGCAGTAGCAATGGTCATAAAATTCGTCCGGTGTAGGTTCATCGTCTCCGCCCGCTATCTCGGCATCGGAATCGATCGTGTTTTTCTCCGCAATCTCGGGGTGCGCCACCGTAAGATACTGTACGTGCGAGAGCGACTGTATCTCGGGAATCACCTCGATGCCGAAGCTCTCGGCATAGCGTACAAGGTCTAAAACGTCCGCCTTCTCCAAAATTTCGCCCTTGCCGAGCATATCATAGTGGTGCGGTCTCGGGACTTCGCCGCGGCGGTACTTTTCACATATATCTGCCCAGCACTCTGCTATTTCCGGATGCGAATCGAATCTCATCACTCCGTTGAGCTCAAGAAACAGCGTATTGTAGCGGAGAGGCACCATGTAGTCCGATATGAAGCTCTTAAAGAAACTTATGTTGTTTCTTGACGGCATTCCGAGGTGCATTCCCCGAAATTCCATGTACGGCCTGTCAAACACATATCCGCACGGCACTCTGCCGTTATGTATCAATGACGAAAATGCGTGTACCGCATATGTAAGCGCGCGTTTATCGGTTCCCGAAATCGCAATTCCGTTTTCCGATATGTCAAGCGAAAAACACTCGCGCACTCCGTGCACGGCTTTTCCGCTTCCGTCAATAATTGTATCTCTTATTTTCAGTTTTATAAGGGCGTTTTCGGAAATCTTCGCTTCTTTTCCCATTTTCCTGCCAAGCTCGCGGACAAGTATCCCCGCCGCGAATGTCTCATCCTCACCCAATGCCGATATGCCGATATCCGAGATATCTGCCGAACCGCCGTCCCACCTGCTGTGTACCGCCATCGGATAAAGACAGTTTTCGAGATCTGCTCCGAGAATTTTTATTCCTCCGATTTTCATATCCTCGTTAGTTGAGTGTATGCGGAGTATCATGTTATCACACATGTAGTTTACCGATGTGCGTGCGTCTCCTGCTCCGATTTTCTTTCTCTTCCCGTTTTCTTCGGTAAGAACTTCGGTTTTTCCTGCCTCGACGGTATCCAAGAGCTCAACGCTGTCAATATATACGTTTTTTCTAAATGAAAAGCATATATCAACTCCTGTTCCGAGAACGGTTTCGCGGAGAAATGCTATTCCGCGTTTGTTGCAGAGATTGCCGTTTTCCGCGGTGTATACTTCGGCATCTGTTTTTTCGCGTTCCATATCGGGGGCAATTCTTATCTTTGTACCTGCCCTTTTATAGCAATATTCTCCTTTAATCGGACTTTCTGTGCTCAACAGCGAAAATGTCTTCATATCCATCCTCCAAGTCATTTTCCGAAATAAAACGGGCGAAAATATCGCCCGTTTTCTGTTTTCTTATGCTTTTTTTGCGTAATCCATAATGCGCTTTACGAGAACCGCAACTTCGGCACGGGTTGTATTCGCCTTCGGGTCAATATACCCGTTTTTGCCGTTTACAAGACCGTTTGCCATAAGTGCCTTTACGGCTTCCTTTGCGTAGTCCGAAACGGAATCAAAGTCGGGCGCCGTTACGTCTCCGTCTTTAAGTTCGTAGCCGAGTTTTTTCAGTGCGCGGTATACGATTACTATCATATCCTCGCGCGTTATCGTATTTCTCGGTGCGTACTTATTATCGCCTATTCCTCCGACTATTCCGTTTTCTTT
>CAKSEF010000027.1 GCA_934446465.1 uncultured Oscillospiraceae bacterium | reverse complement strand
TTTTTTGAATAAAAAAAGCCGGAACAAGCGAAACTTGTTCCGACGTGGTGATCCGCCGGAGACTCGAACTCCGGACACCCTGCTTAAAAGGCAGGTGCTCTACCGCCTGAGCTAGCGGATCATATTTGGCTGGGATGGCAGGACTCGAACCTACGAATGCCAGAGTCAAAGTCTGGTGCCTTACCGACTTGGCTACATCCCAACGTAAACGCAAGCGGGAAAATGGGGTGGATAGCCGGGCTCGAACCGGCGACCCCCAGAGCCACAATCTGGTACTCTAGCCAACTGAGCTATATCCACCATATGATAAACTTCGACACGGCTAATCGGGAAAATGGCGCGCCTGAAGGGACTCGAACCCCTGACCCACTGCTTAGAAGGCAGTTGCTCTATCCACCTGAGCTACAGGCGCACAAAAAACGCACTATGAAATTTTGCAAAAAAAAATGGAGCGGATGATGGGAATCGAACCCACGTAACCAGCTTGGAAGGCTGGAATTCTACCATTGAACTACATCCGCATATCCCATAAACCGAACATCTAAAACATTCAGCTTAAAGATTTTAGCACATAAAGCACGTCTTGTCAAGTAAATATCGGAAAATTTTCCTTGAAACCGCTTATTTTAAATTCGGGGCGGGAATTTCCCCGCCCCGCTGACAGATAATCAATGTTTTACGCTTCGGGGAGCTTCGTAACATCGACCCATGCGCTTGACGACGAATATCTTTCGAGCTCCTCAATCGTGAGCTCAATCGCGCTGTTTGAGCTTCCGCAGGCAGGGAAAACAGTATCGTACTTGCGGAGAGACTCATCAAGGTATACCTTAACTCCCTCGTTCACCGCAAACGGGCATACACCGCCGACAGAGTGTCCGATAAGCGTTTCTGCCTCGTCGGGCGTAAGCATTTTTGCCTTTGTCCCGAATGTCCCCTTATACTTGTGATTATCAACCCGCGCATCGCCCGCGGCGACAATAAGGATTGCCTCGTCTCCGACTTTAAACGAAAGCGTTTTTGCAATCTTTCCCGGCTCACAGCCGAGTGCTTCTGCCGCAAGCGCCACCGTTGCGCTTGAAACGTCAAACTCGCGGATGCGGTCATCTATCCCGCACTTCTTAAAAAACTCGCGTACTTTTTCTATTGCCATTGTGTTTATCTCCCTGAAAATAATTTCCCAAGGGCGCAAAGCCCTTGGGAAAATTCTACTACTTTTTGAGCGAATTGTAAAGCATTACGGCAAATTCTCCGCGCGTTACGTTCTTTTTCGGGTTTACATTGCCCGCTTTGTCTCCGTTCATTATGCCGAGACCGCGCGCGATTGCGATATATCCGACCTTGTCTGCCGAAATCACTGATGCGTCCTTAAATCCCGCATTGAATATTCCCTTTATCTCCGCCGCCTTCTTGTAGCCGAGTGAACGGACGAGATAACACGCCGCCGTTTCGCGGTTTATAACAGCGTCGGGGTTCTTCTCCTTTTCGCTTATGATTCCCGACTGTATGCAGATGTTAAATATGATTTTATAATCAACATCGCCGTACCTGAACGAGCCGTTGAGCTGCTGAATAAAGAGGAGCGCCTCTTTCTGCGTAATCGTATCGTTCGGGCGGAATTCGTCTTCATAGGTGAAAACAACTCCGTTATCCGCAAGTGTTTTCACCGCAGTTTTTGCGAAATGCCCGTCAAGATCCTTTTGCAGAGTATAATTCTTCTCCGCGTACACGCCGAGCGACCAGTCGTACTCCTTTCCCGACACCGCGTCGATATATGCGGGAGCTTCTTCGGGTATTACATAGACGAGCGCAGCTTCGCGCGCCGTGTTGTAGTACGAATACTTCATTCCGTTTGAAACGTATGTGAGCTCGGGCTTGTGTGCGAAATATTTTGCCTTTGCCGTTTCGGCATCGACTATTCCGTCAACAGATGCAAATTCCACCTTGTTGTTCCAATCCCTGTTAAACGATATTACCTGACCGGTTGCGCCGTCGACCCTTATTCCGACGCCGTCCTCATCGTAGCGTACATCGTTTTCCGTGCGGAGGTATCCGAAGAATCCGTATTTCTCGTCTGCTTCATCATAGACCTTGAGCTTGCCGTCAATATCGGACGCCCACTTGCCTATAAATCTGTCGGCAGTCGCCTTTCTCTGTTTTAAGGAATAGCGGATTGAGCTTGAGTCGGATTTCGTTGAGGCATAGAAGCTGAGGAGTGTTCCGTCTTCGGCATCAAAGCGTACGTTTGCGTATTCTTTGTTCCCGCCCCTCAAATCAACTTCGACGGTGTATGAATATTCGTCTTCATTGATTTTTTGGCGCATATATCTGACCGATATAATTTCATACGACGGGAGCGCGGTATCCGCCATTTCCGCAATTTTCTTCTCAATCTCTGCTTTTGAGATGAGACTGTCCATCTTGTTTATTTCTTTGATTTCTTCCTCTGTAAGGGATTTCATGTCGGCGGACGACATCGATTCCTGACGCGGGCTCGGCTCGGGTTCGCCGCCGCCGCCGTTTCCGCCCTCGTCGTCATAGTCGACAGAGACGGTAAACTCTTTTCCCGTGAGCGCGTTAATCATTACATAACGGTTGTTCGCACAGTATACGGGGATTGCCGTATTGCTGTTCGACGGTCTCTTGTAGCAAAGTGTAAAATCAATCAGGTCTCCGAGCGCTTTTTCCGCCGTTTCGGAATCTATAACATTTTCGGCCGCCATTACGCTCTTGTGGTCCTGCCACGACAGATACATTGTTTCAACCTTGCCCGTGAACTTATCAACCGAAAAGCTGATGTAATTGTTCCTTACCGGAATATTGTTAATTTTTCTTCGGATTACGACGTTCGCTGTCCGTGAATCGACGCCGACCTTGCCGACCTCGGCTTCCGCGGACAATTCCTTTTCTATTCCCGGGTTTGCGCGCACGGCAAACTCGCGTGCCTTTTCCTCGAGCTGTTTCGACGTGAACTTTGCAATGCCCTTTGTATCGTAGTCGATTGAACTGTCATAGTTATAGTAGCCTATTATTCTTCCGTTGTCGAGTATGGATGCATTGATTTGGTTTCCTCCCTTTTCCCAGAACATGTTGTAAGTAACGCTTCCGTTATCGTCATTCTTGTTACTTGAAAAGTCCTCATAGTCCTCGGGTATGCCGATACGGTTCTTTACGGTGATTACCGCCTGCGTAAGCCCGCTGTCCTCCGCCGCAAATGCGGGGAGCGCGAGCGCAGCCGTCATAACCGCCGCAAGAATGATGCTTAGAATTTTTTTCATGTTTTTTTCCTCCTTACTCAATTTCACGGGTTATATCCCTTACCCAACTTCCGTCTTTCAGTATGTATGCCCCGACAAATGCCTTTACCGCGTCTTCGCTTGAAACTATGGCAAAAACAACCGTTATTGACGCGCCGAAAGCAAATGCCGCAAGACATCCGGCGGGGATTGAGTACAAATACATAAACACGATATCGATAATCATTCCGAGCCTGACGTTCCCGCCGCCGCGCAGAACCCCGACGATACATGTTGTGTTATAGCTCTTAAACACCATGCGCAGTGCAATGACTGTCATCATCATATAGGCAATTTTTTCTGCCTCGGGCGTAACCGAGAATACACGGAACACGACCGAATCCATAAGAAATACATTGACCGCCACAACGAGCAGTGCAGAGAACAGTCCACACGCAACCGACATCTCCAAAAGCCACTTTCCGAGACTTAGAACGTCGGGTTTCTTATCACCCCGACCGATTGATTTTCCTATCATTACGGCAGATGCGGTGGCCGTAGCCTGACACAAAACGAGAATAATTCTTTCTACATTGCCCGTTATGGAATACGCGGCAACGATGTTTGAAGCGCCCGCCATATGCCCGAATATTACGGAATACATGGAGTATCCGAACCCCCAGAGCGTTTCGTTGAGCACAACGGGTGTTGCATACTTGAAATAATCCGCGCAGATGACGCTCCCCGGTGCGAAGAAGCACTTTATGTTAAGCGGGAGTCTTTTATCTATAATCAAAGCATAAACCGCCGCCATCAATATTTCGACGACACGGGAAACAAACGTCGCAACGGCCGCGCCTTCAAGCCCCATTTTCGGTGCGCCCAACTTCCCGAAAATGAGCACCCAGTTTAAAAATACGTTGACGAGCATTGACGTTGTAAGCACGGTCATGCCGAGTTTCGGGTTCTCCGCGCTTCGCTGTGCGCCGAGGTATACCATCGTTATGCTGTTCAGCACGAACGAATATGCAACTATTCTTCCGTAGCGCGCTGCGCAGTCGATTATATTCGGATCGTTTGTCGTAAGCGACATTACCGCATTCGGGAAGAAGTATATTACGGAAGACACAATCGCCGTGAATATCAGCGATGTATAAAAGCCCATCCCCATAACGCGGTTAATCGTCTTAACATCGCGTTTTCCCCAGTACTGACTTATCAGAACGGCACAGCCCGACTGTATTCCGAATGTAAACAGCTGAATTATAAAAAATACCACGTTTGCCTGAGCAAGTCCCGCAAGCTCGTTCTGCCCCAGCACACCTACCATCAGCGTATCGGCAAGTCCGAGAGACGACGTAGCGATATTTTGCAGAATTATCGGGAACATAAGCGCAAAAAGGCTCATATAATCCGATTTCGGTCTCTTAAATGTCTTAAACATCTTCTCACCTATTATGACAACTTCTGTTTGTACAAAGTTTCATGCCTTTCCAAAATTTTCTCGTCTGCTACATTGAGCAGAGTACACGGCAGACGGTCTCCGAGTCCGCAAGATCCTCGGAAAACGCGGTTGCGCTTCCCGCCGCCGTTCCGAGCGCAAGTGCGTACTCCGCGCCGCGCGAAATTCCCGCAAGAAATCCCGCGAGCATAGAATCCCCCGCGCCGACCGTGCTTATCACTTTGCCGCGCGGAGCTTTTATTCTATATATATTTCCGTCGTCGCTTGCGAGTATCGCGCCCGATTCTCCTCTGGACACAAGCACGTTTTCACAGCCCTCGCGCCGAAGCTTTGACGCGGCGGCGGCTGTCTTTTCCTCGTCCATGCAGTCCGTTCCGAAAAGCGCGCACAGCTCTTCTTCATTCGGTTTTATGAGATACGGGCGGTATTCTATCGCCTTTTTTAAGTCCTCTCCCTCCATATCGACGACGAGCTTCGGTTTTCGGTTTATACTTAGGGTTTTTTCGAGAAATCCGACGCTGTCTCCCGCGAGCTTCCCCGAAAAAACGAGCGTATCGTCCTCTCCAAGCTCTGCAAGTCTCTCAAGGAGTACGTTTTCCTCTTCTTCGGACACAAACGGCCCGCACGCGTTCAGCGCGGTTTCGGACTCTGAAAAAATCTTCACGTTTATTCTGGAATTGTGCGAAATCTCGGTAAATCCGCAGATTACCCCCTCCGCACGCACAAGTCTCTTAATTTCTTCGCCGACAAAACCTCCGACAAACCCGAGCGCGGTATTCCGAACGCCGAGACGCGAGAGCATTACCGATACGTTTATTCCCTTTCCTCCGCAGATTAATTTTTCACTCCGACTTCGGTTAATTTTCCCGGCATTAAAGCTTTCCGCATAAAGCAGATAATCAAGAGACGGATTTGCCGTAAGCGTGTATATCATAAAACTCACCCTCTGATTATAATTTAGCAAATTTGGCATTAATAGTCAATAGCCCGCATCTAATAAAAGATATTTTAAATATTTCAAAAAAACAGTTGAAAAAAGTGCAAAGTTGTGGTAAAATTTATCATACTTGCGCAGGCAAGTACGATTTTGTAAGCTAACGCCTGTTCGGCGTATCATTTTCGGAGGTGTTTATTTTGAAACTTGCACTTACAATAGTTCAGCTTATTCTTGCTCTTGTTTTAACAGCGGTAGTTCTCCTCCAGCAGAGCCGCCGTCAGGGGCTTTCGGGCGCAATATCCGGCGCTGCGGATACGTTCCTTTCAAAGAACAAGGCAAAATCGGTTGATGCCCGCCTTGCAAAAATCACGGCATGGGTAGCTGCGGCTTTTATCGTCATCACGCTCGTGCTCAATCTCGGCTTCATTGCATAGCTTTATCTAAAGCGACAGTGCGCAGGGCGGTTTTGCTTTGCGCATTATGTTTTTTATCTTAACAATAAGGGGCTTTTAACTTGACCAATCCTAACATAAGAAATATCGCGATAATAGCGCACGTTGACCACGGAAAAACGACGCTTGTCGATGAAATGCTCAAGCAGAGCGGTACCTTCCGCGAAAATCAGGTCGTTGCCGAGCGCGTAATGGACTCAAACGACCTTGAGCGCGAGCGCGGTATTACCATTCTTGCCAAAAACACATCAATTCACTATAACGACGTAAAAATCAATATTATCGACACGCCCGGCCACGCCGATTTCGGCGGAGAGGTCGAGCGCATACTCAAAATGGTGAACGGCGTTATTCTTCTCGTTGACGCGGCGGAGGGCCCGATGCCCCAGACGCGCTTTGTTTTGCAGAAAGCGCTCTCGCTCGGACACCGCGTAATAATCGCGATAAACAAAATCGACCGTCCCGATGCGCGCATAAGCGAGGTTGAGGACGAAGTTCTCGAACTGTTCATGGACCTTGAAGCGAACGACGAGCAGCTTGATTCCCCGTTCCTCTACTGCTCCGCAAGAACGGGCACGGCAAGCACCGACCCGAACAAAGCAGGTGAAGATTTGCGCCCGCTCCTTGATAAAATTATAGAATACATTCCCGCACCCGAGGCAAATGCGGACGAGAAAATGCGTCTTCTTGTTTCCTCGATTGACTATAACGAATATGTAGGGCGAATCGCTGTCGGGCGCGTGGAATCGGGCATTATACACCAGAACCAGGAAATTGCCGTGTGCGATTACCACGGCCTGCGCGAGCCGAAAAAGGCACGCGTTACCGCACTCTACCAGTTTGAGGGGCTTGAGCGCGTTCCCGTTGAGGAAGCAAGCGCCGGCAATATAATCTGTCTTTCGGGAATATCCGAAATTACGATAGGCGACACGATATGCGACCCTGACTTTGCCGAGCCGCTCCCGTTTGTCAAAATTTCCGAGCCTACGGTTGAGATGACGTTCTCCGTCAACGACTCGCCGTTTGCCGGTCGCGAGGGCAAGTTTGTTACCACGCGCAATATAAAAGACCGCCTTGAACGCGAGCTTTTGAAGGACGTATCGCTCAAAGTCACTCCCGATGAAAACTCGTCGGATTCTTTTATCGTCTCGGGACGCGGAGAAATGCACCTTTCAATTTTAATCGAAACCATGCGCCGTGAGGGTTATGAATTTCAGGTAAGCACACCGCGCGTTCTTACAAAGGAGATAGACGGCGTGCTCTGCGAACCGATGGAGGATCTTGTTATTGACGTTCCTTCCGAGTCTGTCGGCGCGGTCATGGAAAAAATGGGCGCGCGCAAAGCCGAGCTTGTCCGTATGACGCAGATGGGAAGCCGTATGCGCGTAGAGTTTATAATCCCCGCGCGCGGTCTCTTCGGATACAGAAACGAGTTTTTAACGGATACAAAGGGCGAGGGAATCCTCAATTCCGTGTTCCACGGCTATGCGCCGTCAAAGGGCGACATTCCGCGCAGAAGCACGGGCTCGCTCATTGCATATGAGACGGGCGAGGCCGTCGGCTACGGTATATTCAATGTTCAGGACAGAGGCGCAATGTTCATCTCCCCCGGAGTTGAGGTCTATGCGGGAATGATAGTCGGAGTTTCGTCCAAGGCAGACGATATTGTCGTAAACGTATGCAAGAAAAAACAGCTTACGAATATGCGCGCCGCGGGAAGCGACGACGCACTCCGCCTTGTTCCGCCGAGGAACTTAAGTCTTGAGCAGATGCTCGAATTTCTCGCGGACGACGAACTTCTGGAGGTTACTCCGAAATCACTCCGCATGAGAAAAAGAATCCTCGACCACGGCACACGAATGAAGCTTCTTAAAACGAAACAGTAATTTTTAAAACCGACGACCCTGCGCCGTCGGTTTTTTCAAAAAAGGGGGGCGTTTTTGTGCAGTACGGCTTTTGCCATAATATTAAAAACGGCGTACACTTTCTCTCCGTTCCGTCATTCGACTCGGCAGGAGGGTGCATGACGTGCTTTTCCACGCGCCGCGGCGGTGTCAGCGCACCCCCGCTTTCCTCGATGAACCTCGGCTTCGGGCGCGGAGATGTACGCGAAAACGTCTTGGAAAATTACAGGATACTCGGACGCACGGCAGGCTTCCCCGCGGAGAAAACCGTTGCTTTCACTCAGGTGCACGAATCGTCCGTATTCCGCGCGGAGGCGTGCGACGCGGGCGAGGCGTTTTCCGAAGACAAACGCAAATTTGACGCGGTGATAACGAACGTGCCCGATCTCCCGATTGCCACCTACCATGCCGACTGCACCCCGATTGTGCTCTTCGACCCGCATCTCCGCGCCGTCGGCGCCGTTCACGCGGGCTGGCGCGGTACGGCGAAGAAAATCCCTCTTTTCGCCGTCAGGGCAATGGTGCGCGAATTCGGCTGCGACCCGAAAAACATACTTGCGGGCATCGGCCCGACTATTGACGAATGCTGCTTTGAGACCGACTCGGACGTTCCCGGGGAAATGATAAAGAGCTTCGGGAAGAATGCCGACGGCGCAATATCCGACATGGGCGGCGGAAGGTACCGCGTTTCCCTGCCTCTCCTAAATACAAAATCGCTCATTGAGGCGGGACTTTGCGCGGACAATATAACTCTTGCCCGCGAATGTACCTGCTGTAATTCCGAGCTTTACTGGTCGCACAGGAAAACGCACGGCGTGCGCGGTGCGATGATATCCGTAATAATGCTTCGAGGTGAAATGCCGTGAAAAAAGTAATTGCTCTGCTTCTCGCGCTCGTTCTCCTTTTTACAGGCTGCGAATTGGCAAACATCGAAAACATAGACGATTTAAACGACGGCGCCGAAGAAACGGAAAAACCGAAGGCGGATACGTCCGTTTTCGGCGTTGCATACGCAAAGGGCGAGAGCGCCGACCCGTATACATCAAACAGCCGTATCAACACGGAGCTTGTGTCGCTCATCTGCGAGCCCCTCTTTTCCGCAGGCACGAATTTTGAAGCAAACCCGATTCTGTGCGAGAGCTTTTCGCATGACGGGCTCACATACAGATTCCAAATCAAGCGGAACATTCCGTTTTCGGACGGGAGTACGCTCTCTCCGTCCGACGTCGAATACTCGCTGAAGCTTGCCGCTTCCTCGGGCTCGTACTACGCACAGCGTCTATCGGACGTTGCGTCCGTTTCCTCCTCCAACAGAGGCGGATACGTTCAAATTACGCTCAAGCGCGAAAACGGGAGATTCCCCGTGCTTTTGGACATTCCGATTATAAAAAAGGGTACGGAGAACAATGCGCTTCCCACGGGAACGGGACTTTACGCGCCAAACGCCGAGCTTACAAAGCTCTCCTTCCGCGAAGGGCATCATCTCGGCAAGAAACCGCCTTATAAGGAAATTTCGCTCGTTTCTGTCGGGAATACGGATGAGCTTATATTTGAATTTGAAACTCACAGGGTTTCCGTCCTCTCGAGCGACCCGACGGGAACAAGCGCAATCTCGCTCCGCTCGGCCGCCGAGCCTGTGCATGTTACTTCGACGATTATGCACTATCTCGGCTTCAACGTGCGAAAGGAGCCTCTGAACAATCCCGAGGTGCGCCGCGCAATTTCGCGTGCGATTGACCGAAACGGCATCGCGGAAAATGACTTTGCGCTCATGGGCGTTCCCGCGGTTTTACCGCTGCATCCGAAATCGTCCAACTATTCATCTGAAATAGGCGCAAGCCTTGAGTATTCGCAGAACGTGACAGTGCCGACCGATAAACCGCTGACTATTCTTGTGAACAACGAAAGCAGCGCGAAGGTTGCGGCGGCATCGCAGATTGCGGAAAACTTTACGCGAATCGGAGTTTCCGCAACGGTGCGCGCAGTTCCGTTTTCCGAATACAACTCCGCGCTGTATTCCGGCGATTTCACCCTCTACTACGGGGAAATTTCGCTCGGCGCGGATTTTGACATAACAAAGCTTATAGTAAGCGGACTGAACTTCGGCGGATTCTATGACGAATCACTTTCCTCACTCAATTCGTCCTACCTCGCCGCCGATGAAGCGTCGGCCGATTTTTACAAAAAATTCTGCGAGCTTCTGCCGTTTGCACCGATACTTTTCAAGGACACGGCAATGTACACGCAGGAGGGCTTCTGGGAAGAGGCATATCCCACCTCGCAGAACCTCTACAACTCGTTCTGCGATTGGAAAACAGGAGGCTAAAATATGCGTTCTTCAGGAATCTTGATGCACATTTCATCCCTTGACGGCGATTACGGCATAGGCACTCTCGGGCGCGAGGCATTTGCCTTCTGCGACTTTTTGAAAGACAGCGGTTTCAGCGCATGGCAGGTGCTTCCGATAAATCCGCAGGGGCCCGGTTTTTCGCCGTACAACTCGCTTTCGTCATTTGCGGGAAACCCGCTGTTCATTTCGCCCGAGGAGCTTTTTAAGGACGGGCTTATAACAAAGTCGGAGCTTGCCTCATTTATCGAGAAGAATATCGGCAGGGTCGATTTCAAAATAGTCATGCCCGAGCGCGCAAGGCTCATGAGAAAGGCGTTCTCGCGGTTTAAGGATTACGATACCCTCGAAAGCTTCTGCGAAAAAAAGGGCGAATGGGTGCGCGACTATGCCTCGTTCATGACGATACGCGAGGAGCTTGGCGGAATACTGTGGCAGTCGTTCCCGCGTGAGCTCCGCGATAAGAGCGGTCTCTCCGAATGGCGGAGCGCGCACAAGCCAGAGGAGGACTACTACAAGTTTGAGCAGTATATTTTCTCCAAACAATGGCACGCGCTCAGGCAATACGCAAACTCTCTCGGAATAAAGCTTATAGGCGATGTTCCCATATACGTTTCGCTCGATTCGTGCGACGTGTGGAGCGCACCCGAAATATGGAACTTAAATGAGCATAACGCGCCGTTTGACGTTGCGGGCTGTCCCCCCGACGCATTCTCCGCCGACGGTCAGCTCTGGGGAAACCCGACCTATAATTGGCGTCTGCTCTCGGAGCGCGGGTACTCGTGGTGGATTTCAAGGCTCTCGCACCTCGCCTCGATGTTTGACACCGTGCGTCTCGACCATTTCCGCGCGTTTGAGGCTTATTGGTCGATTCCCGCATCATCGCCTACGGCGGCATCGGGACATTGGGAAAAGGGACCCGGCAAGCCGTTCTTTGACGCCGTTTTCCACGAGCTTCCGAATCTCTCGCTCATAGCAGAGGACTTGGGCTTTCTCACCCCCGAGGTTTTCAGGCTTCGGGACGAGTGCGGTATCCCCGGTATGCGCGTTCTCCAGTTTGCGTTCGACAGCGACACAAACAACATATACCTACCCGACAAGTATGTCGAAAACTGCGTGGTTTACACAGGCACTCACGACAACGACACACTGCGCGGGTTTATAGAGACCGCGCCCGCGTATAAGCTCGCTTTTGCGCGGAGATACCTCGCGCCCGACGAGTCCGAAACGCTGTTTGATGCGTTCATACGCGCGGCGTGGAGCTCGTGCGCCGAGTGCGCGATTATCCCGATGCAGGACGTTTTAAACCTATCCTCACAGGCGAGAATGAACACTCCCTCAACCGTCAACGACCGAAATTGGCGCTGGCGCATGACGGACAATGCGATAACTTCGGATATAGCCGAAAAATTTAAATCCCTCAATTCAAAATATAACAGAATATAATATATCGCCCCCGTCATAGGTATTATGACGGGGGTGTTTTCATGAATAACATTTTCTCGCCTCTTGTCTATTCGATGATGGCATACGGCGATGTGTTTAGGTCGCTTCGTTTTCCTAAAACGACGTTTATAAGCTGTAAGGAAAGCGATGTGCAATATTTTATCGGCAAGAACGACACGGAGCTTCTGATTGCTTTCCGCGGAAGCGATTCGAGGCTTGACGCAATCCATGACCTGATGTTTTTCAAACGCACGCTTTTCTGCGGTGTTTCCGTCCATGCGGGCTTTCTGCGCGCTTACGAGAGGAGCGATGTTGCCGATAATATACGCAAAACAGTATGCCCGTGCAAAGTACGGCGCATATACATAACGGGACATTCCCTCGGCGCGGCGCTCGCCGTACTCTGCGCGCTCGATTTGTCGTTCCGCGTGAAAACCCCCATTGAATGTACGGTCTTCGGCTCCCCGCGCATAGGAAACAGCGCATTTTCCATACTCTGCCGAAGAAAGGTTCCGTCGCTCCTGCGCGTCATGAACGGAAACGACGCAATATGCAAGCTCCCTCCCGCATGTTTTTTTTACCGACATTCAGGGAAGCTCATACACATCGGCAAAAGGGTAATTCCCTTTTTCTATTCGTTTTCAGACCACAAGATCGAGAGCTATCTTTCCTCACTCCTGTCGGAAGGAGGCGCCGTCGAATGTCCGTAAAGAGAATAAACAGGAATTCGGTTTTCTTCCCGCTGTTTGCAATTTCGGCATCAAACCTTCTGCTCCAGCTGATGGGCTTTGTCTATCGGGTGTTTCTGAGCCGTTTAATCGGTGCGGAGGGTGTCGGTGTATATTCGCTCATCATGCCGTTTTACTCGGTCATAACTTCGGTAACGCTCACGGGGCTTCTCGTTGCGGTTGCACGGATTTCGGCGGAGCGCTCGGCGCGCGGAGATATGTCGGGCGCGCGGAAATGCGTTTCCCGCTCACAGGTTATTTTTTTAATAATGACGGCGGTCGTTTCCGTTTTCACCTTTTGCTTCCGGGATTTCATAGCAGAAACGCTCCTTGGAGACGAGCGGTGCGCGCCGTCGCTTGTTATTATTCTTTTCTGTCTTTTTCTCACGGGCTTCGAGAACATTTTCAAAAATTATTTTTACGGTGTCGGGCGCGTAGCTCCCCAAATCACGTCGGAGCTCAGTGAGCAGGCCGTGCGTTTTCTCGCCGTAATGGGGCTTTTGCTGGTTTTCCGCCCGCAGAATCCCGCCGAGTCGTCCTCGCTCATAGTCCTCGGCATGGTCGCAAGCGAGCTTGTAAGCTCCTCCATACTTTTCTTTTTCTTTTCACCCGAAAGGCGCAAACGCACAACTCTTCCGCTTTCCCCGCCGAAATTTTCGGAGATATTCTCCGTTGCGCTTCCCGTGTCGCTTGCCGCAACGCTCAACAACATAATATCCGCCGCAAACTCGGTGCTTATCCCGCGCCGTCTCGTTGCGTCCGGTATGGGCGTTAAGGCGGCGACCGAGAGCTTCGGCGTGATGTTCGGAATGACGATACCGCTCCTTTCCTTCCCGATAGCATTTATCGCATCGCTTTCATCGGTTATGGTGCCGAAGATATCAGAAAAGCTCGCGCGCGGAGACTTTTCGGAAATGCGCCGAAAGGCGGGTAAAACGATACACGCAACGGGGCTTCTCGCAATGCCCTGCACGGCGCTTCTCGTGCCGTTCGGATCAGAGCTTGCACAGAACATTTTCAAGCACGCCGATGCCGGAGCATTCATGCTCCCGCTCGCAGTCGCCGTACTCCTCTCTTATTACCAGATAACGACAGGCGCACTTCTCAACGGCATGGGTATGCAGAAAAAATCCGCGCTGTATATAGTAATCAGCGGTATTATCGAGTTTATGTTCACATGGAGCGTTGGAATCCCGTCCGTCGGAATGGGCGGTTTTGTCGCGGGGTTTATCGTGTCGGGCGCCGTCGGATTCATTCTGAATTTCAATGCGATTGTAAAGCGCCTGTCGCTCAGAATACGGTTTACCAACTGGTTTGTGAACCCGCTCCTCGCCTCGGTTTTTTCCGCGCTCACCGCGAATATATTTTTTGATTTTATATCGGCGCATATCGCATCGCGCCCGATTCTGCTTATCCTTTCGTTTTTATTCGGTTTTGCCGTATACGCCCTCACGCTGTACGCGCTCGGTACGGATATCGTGCGCTACATACGCTCGCTCATTTCACAGACAAATCCTTAATATTTTTTTACCGCATTGACAAAAGCACGCTTTGAGGTATACCATAAGGTAAAAATAAGGGAGGACGTAAAATGAAAAGAATAATTTCGGCAATCTTGGTATTCGCGCTTCTTCTGCCGTCGGCGGGCGTATTCGCCGCGAACGGCATGACGCGCGGAGAAGCGGCGGATATGCTTCTTACCGCCGCGGACGACTATAACGGCACACTCACAAAATCCGACATACTTAAGGGCTATCCCGACGGTCAGCTCCATGAGGAACGCGGAGTTACCCGTGCCGAGGCGCTCGTCATGCTCAGGCGCGCGTTCGGAGCTTTCCCCGCGCTTGAAGGTCATAACGCCGCGGTCGCCATTCGCGCGGACGATTTCACCGACGTTCCCGAGTGGGCAAAGTCGGAGCTTGCCGACGTTTTTGACGCAGGCATTGCCGCGGGAGTTTCTCCCGGGGTGTTCGCGCCCGCCGAAAACGTAACGGCGGAGCAGATGGAGTTGTTTTGCGAGCGCGCGTATTCAGTATTCGGCACAAACGAAAAAGACGATTTTTATGCCGCGGTCAACCGTTCAAAGCTCAATTCCATGAAGCTCGGGGACGGCAAGGTGATTACGGGAACAATCTACGAGCTTTCCGACGAATCCTCCGCCGCAATATCCGATATAATAGACGAAATAGCAAATAAGCAAAACAGAAACGAAACCGAGAAGAAAATATATGACTTCTATAAGTCCGTTACGGATAAGGAAGGCCGCCGCAAAACCGGTCTTGCACCTATACGGAAATACCTTGACGAGATAGACGGCGCATCGAATATCAGGGAGCTTTTAGCCGTGCAGAACGATACCATACGCGACCTCGGCACGGCGCCGTTTTTTGGATTCACACTCACCATCGATGCAAAGGACAGCACGAAGTATAAGCTCATACTCAATACCTTCTCGCCGCAGCTTTCAAAGGACTTCTACATAAATCCGACGGAGGCTCAGAAAGAGGCGTACATCGGCTATCTGACGGGAGTGCTCGTGCTTTCGGGCGAGGAGCGTTCCTCCGCGCAGGCAAGCGCCGAAGCATATTTCCGATTTGAGCAGGAAATATCAAAATACACCCTCAATGCCGAGGAGTACGCAAATTCCGACAAAACGTATAACATTTACAAATACGACACGCTAAAGCTGATGTTCCCCAATGCAGACCTTGACGCTCTCCTTCTCGCCTGTTCGCTCAGGCGCGAGGATGAGGTGCTCGTTACGGATGCCGGACTTCTGCGCGCCTTGTCGCGAATCTTAAACGACGATGCAAACTACATAGGCACTCTCAAATCGTGTGCGAAGCTGACTGTTCTTATGTCTCTCGGTGCACTGCTCGACGATGACTTCTACGCGCTCTCCGAAAAGCTCAATTCACGGCTTTTCGGAATTTCGGGCGGAGTGAGCGAACGCGAGCGCACAACGCTTATTATAGGCAATATGCTCCCCGATTACCTCGGCAGGCTGTACGCCGAGAAATATTTTGATGCGGAGTCGAAGCGCGACATTGAGGAGATGGCGTCGGAGATAATCGCGGTTTACAAGGACCGCATAGACTCGCTTAGCTGGATGAGTGCGGAGACGAAATCCCGCGCAAAGAGAAAGCTTGACACGATGAAGATAAAGGTCGGATACCCCGACGACTCAGGAACCTATCTCGACAATGTTTCAATTAAAGCGCCCGAGGACGGCGGAAGCTATTTTGAAAATGTCATCGCCATATCAAAGGCTTATTTATCCGCTGTTTCGGAGCTTCAGGGTGGCGAGGTTGACAAAGGGGCATGGATAATGTATCCGTATACGGTGAATGCGTGCTACTCCCCCACCTCAAACGACATCACCTTCCCCGCCGCAATACTTCAGCCTCCCATGTATGACAAAAATGCGCCCCGCGAGAAAAACCTCGGCGCAATCGGCTATATAATCGCCCACGAGATAACGCACGCGTTCGATAATAACGGCGCAAAGTACGATGAAAACGGCAATGCCGCCGACTGGTGGACAAAGGATGACTACTCTGCCTTCACAGCACTCTGCGATAAGGTGGTTGTGCTTTATGACGGCGAGGAGGGCATACCGGGAATACCGATGAACGGAAGGCTCACGCTTTCCGAAAACGTTTCGGACCTCGGCGCGGTCTCATGTATAACCGAGGTTGCAAAAAGGCTCGAAAACCCTGATTTTAAGCTCCTTTACAGGTCGGTTGCCTCCTCATGGGCAATCACACAAACGCGCGATTTTGCGAAGTATAACGCAACCGTTGACGTACATTCCGACGGCAAGCTCCGGGTAAACCGGGTTCTCCAAAATATTGACGAGTTTTACACGGCGTTCGGAATTAAGGAGGGAGACGGCATGTACCTTCCGCCGAAAAAAAGAGTGAAAATCTGGTAAATTACAAAAAGAGCACCCCGATAAGGGGTGCTCTTTTTACGCATTCATATCGTAAATCCGTTCTATTACCTGTATAATCGCTTTTCCGTATTCGCCGTCTACCGCGGGCTTTTCACCCGATTTCATAATACGTATTACATCGGCAATCTGCGCGTCCATTGCCGAACCCCCGGGCACATCAATGTCTTTGAAAACACCGTCCGCCTTGCACGCGGATACGCGCGAGCAATAATCGGTTATATGTATCTCCCCCGCAGAGAGGAATAAATGTGTTTGGTAGTTCCCGCTCTCGGCATTTCCGACCAAATTCATCGTAACCGAGACCCCGTTTTCCAGAACGCCGAACGCCTGCGCCGTGTCCTCCACGTCATAGCCCTCACGAATATGTGTCTTTCCGCTGACATCGCGGAACTCGCTGTCCGTGAGATATTTAATTCCGTCTATCGTATGAGCGCCGAGATTCATCAATATTCCGCCGCCGCTCATTTTTTTGCTTAAGAACCACCTCGGGCGGTCGTCCGAAAAATAATTCGTACAGCGCGTTTCGGAAATTGCTATCAGCTTCCCGTACTCGCCCGAATCAATGAGCTTCTTTGCAACGATATTTCCCGCATGGTATCTCTGCGGGTCTCCCACCCACAGCATGACGTTGTTCTTTTTACAGGCTTCGATTATTCTGTCGCATTCCCGAACGCTCATTCCCATCGGCTTTTCAAGGAAGACATTTATTCCCTGCTCCGCCGCGGCGCAGGCCGCCTCGCAGTGCAGGAAGTGCGGAAGCGTTATAACCGCAAGGTCGATTTTCTCTTCGGAAAACAGTTCCTTATAATCCTTATACGGCTTTGCACCCGTCTTTTCAGCCGCTGCGCGAAGATTTTCTTCATTGAGGTCGCAAACCGCCGTTATTTTCGCGTCCGAAAGCTTCCCGAACGCCCTGATATGATTAGCGCTGATTTTTCCGCACCCGATGAGACCTGCCTTAATCATCATAACTCACTCCGCAAAATATAATATTCACCGCATATATTGAATTTTAAAGTCCAAATATGTAATGCGGTCCGTGTTATTCTTAAGTATAGGCATGCCTTTCGGAAATGTCAATACCGATTTTGCAAATATATCTTGCTCACCGTGCTTTATTTATGAACTTCTTGCTTTTTTCGGCGGTATATTTTATACTGATATCAAGCATTTAGGGGGAGGTTTTTTATCGATGAAGGCAGCACTCATTCAACCCGAATATTCAAAAGATTTTTCGCGCGCGGAGGAGCTTTTTGAAGCGGAAGTTTCACTGCTCGGCTCCTGCGATGACAGTCTTGACATTATTGTCATGCCCGAATACGGCGACATTCCCGCCATGCCGAACTCAAACGAAGACTTTTGGGCGAGTGTAGGCAGTTTTCACGGCAGGCTTCTCGAAAAAGCCGCGCAGACTGCAAAGCGCTGTAAATCTCTCGTCTTTGCAAACGGCATCGGTGATAAGAGGAACACAACCTATGCCTTTGACCGAAACGGCGATATTTTCGGCAAGTACTGCAAGCGCCACCTGACCGAAGGCGAGGTAAGCACCCGCGGACTTTCGCGGGAATATGCACTGCACGCTTCCGCACCGTACATAACAGAGCATGAGGGACTGAGATTTGCATTCCTTACATGTTATGATTTTTATTTTTACGAAGCCTTCTCAAATATTGCGCGTTTTGGCGCGGATATCATAATAGGCTGTTCGCACCAGCGTTCGGACAATCATGAAACAAGCGAGCTTTTTTCGCGTTTTGCCGCATATAACTGCAACGCATATCTTCTCCGCGCATCCGTAAGCATGGGAGAAAATTCCGATGAAGGCGGAGCGAGCATGGCCGTTGCTCCGAACGGCAAAGTCCTCCTGAATATGAGGAGCAGAATCGGCATAGAAACTGTTGAGTTTGAGCCGAAAAAGAAGTTTTATAAGCCTGCCGGCTTCGGAAATCCTCCGTCGGCGCACTACGAATATGTCGAGCGCGGACGGTGTCCGTGGAATTACCGTCCCGGAGGGAGCGCAATCGTTCTGCCCGATTCGGTTATGCCATATCCCCGTCTCTGTGCAAGAACGGCAGCCTCACAGCGTTTGCTGCCCGCTTTCGGAGCCGCCGCCGCGCTTGATGTAAATGAAATTACATTTGAGGTGAAGTGCGGTGATAACGGAGAGATAAAGGCTTTCCCGCTTTACTGCCCGAACGCCAAAATCCCCGACTCATTTTCCGAAATACTCAGAAAGCTCTCCTGCCACGTTGTTATGAACATCCTCATAAACGAGGAAGACGTATCTCTGATACGGGAGACCGTTTCCCTTATCAAAGATTATGACTGCGAAAAATATGTGTATTTTTCCTCCGAAAACGTCGGCGTTATAAGGCTGATATCCGAAATTGCGGAACAATTTCCGTTATGTCTGTGCACGGACACATTTGATGAAAATGCGGTTGAAACGGCATTTTCGCTCGGCTGCAAAAAAATCCTGTTTTCCGAATCGGGTTATTCTCCCCGAAATATTGAGCTCGCACACGGCAGGGGTCTGCTGTGCAATATGGTTTTGAACGGCGGCCAGTCAGATATAAAACGGTATATAGCTTCGGGAGTCGATACAATTATTACGGACGATTGTATCTCCGCAATTCCGCTGTTTAGAGTATAATGTATAAAAACTTTCCCTATCCGAAATTTATACTTAAAAATCTCGGATAACCTGTTTATAATCAGTTTCGATACTGACACAAGAGGAGTGTGTGTTTATGATTTCATTGAGGTTTAACCCAAAGGAAACAAACGGACTTATTGACGGTCTTTCCGTCATTTCAAAGGTGCGCGGTTTCGAATTTGGAGAAAACGGCACGGCAGAGGTTTCGCTGAAGAGAGTTTCAAACGGTCTTTCCATAGACGGCGCGGACGGAAAATACACAATATCGTGGGCGGAAAAGGGCGATTTCTTCCGCGCGGTATGCACGCTGGTCGGCATCCTTGAGAGCGGCGAGACCGCTGTACATAAGCGCGAAGAGCGCAGAATGAATATGTGCGGAGTGATGCTCGACTGCTCGCGGTGCGCCGTTCTGAAGGTTGAAACGGTCATAGACCGCATGGCGCGCATGGCGTGCGCCGGCATGAATACGGTCATGCTCTACACTGAGGATACGTATGAAGTTGAGGGGTATCCGTATTTCGGATATATGCGCGGAAGATATACCGTTTCCGAAATATGCGAGATGGATAAGGCGGCTCACGCTCTCGGCATCGAGATGATTCCGTGTATACAGACACTCGCGCACCTCAAAAACGCTCTGCGCTGGAGTTATGCGGCGGATATGTGCGACAATGAGGATATTCTCCTGATTGATGACGAAAAGACGTATGAGTTCATCGACGCCATGTTTAAATCCGCAAGGGCCTCATATTCGTCAAATAAGATACTCATCGGTATGGACGAAGCGCATTTTGTCGGACGCGGTAAATATTACGACCTCCACGGCGACAGCAACCGCTTTGACCTTTTGTCGAGACATCTCACGCGTGTCTGCGAAATCTCGAAGAAGTACGGCTTTAAGCCGATTATGTGGAGCGATATGTTCTTCCGTTTAGGTTCAAAAACGGGCGATTATTACGACCTTGACGCAAAAATTCCCGAGGATATCCATACAAAAATTCCCGAAAATATAACGCTTGCCTATTGGGATTATTACAATACGGACAAGGAAATGTACCGTTCCATGATAGACAAGCATTTTGCCATGCAGAGAAATACCATGTTCGTCGGCGGTGCATGGATTTGGGAGGGCATGGGCCCCGGATATGCAAAAACCTTCAGCACCACCCGCGCCGCCCTCGACGTGTGCCATGAAAAGGGCCTTAACAACATAATTGCCACAATGTGGGGCGACGACGGGGCAGAGGTCAATTCCCTCACAATGCTCGGCGGAATACAGTTCTTTGCCGAATACAACTATTACAAAACAGTAAGCGATGAGCATCTCAAAGCGCAGTTTAAGCTGTGCATGGGGCATGACCTCGATAATTTCTTCGCGCTTGAGCTTGATAACCTCCCCGATGAGACATTCGAGGATAATTTGAGTGCCGTTTCGCGCTGTATTCTCTACCAAGATGTCCTCTGCGGACTGTTCGACAAAAACTTCGAGGGACTCGGACTTCGGGAGCATTACAGGAAAAAGTACGAGAAGCTGAAAAGCATCTCCGTGCCGGGATTTGAGCTTCTGTTCGACTATTACAGAAGTCTCACAAAGGTGCTCTTTGAAAAGGCTGAAATCGGCATAGATATAAAGCGTGCATATGACAACGGAGACATGGCTTTTCTCTCCTCGCTCTTATCAGACCTCAAGGCGCTTCTCGGCGATTACCGCGATATGTGCGATAAGTTTGAAGCACTCTGGCGCTCGGAGAACAAGCCCTTCGGATTTGACGTATATGACGTCAGAACAGGCGGTATGAAAGCGCGCATGGAAACCGCAATAAAACGTCTCACG
>CAKSEF010000026.1 GCA_934446465.1 uncultured Oscillospiraceae bacterium | reverse complement strand
GTAGTTAAAATCTTCGTTCTGTGCAAATACGAAAGCGGGGAATTTGAAGAAAATATCGAAACAACCGGACTCGGATTCTTTGGAAAAGATGAGATACCGGATAACCTTGCCACGGAAAAATGCACTAAAGAGCAGATTTTGATGTGCTTTGACTCATATGAAAACAGAAATTCTCCGACTGTGTTCGATTAGCTTTCTTCAACATGAAAGAGTTAAGACACCGGAGAAAAATATCATTAAATGTCATAATTTGTCCTTGTATAATGAAAAGATTGTGATATAATAGACAATGGTCATTTGTGAATATAATTTTGAAAGGAGAATACTTCTATGAAATACTCAAGTGAAGTAGAGGCAATGTGTCCGCTTGCTAAGGGCGCATACCACGGTCCTGCACCTATTCCGCAGGAAGGAAAGTGGGTTCAGGCAAAAGAAATTAAGGATATTTCCGGATTGACGCACGGTATCGGCTGGTGCGCACCGCAGCAGGGTGCATGCAAGCTCACGCTTAATGTAAAAGAAGGCGTTATCCAGGAAGCTCTCGTTGAGACTATCGGCTGCTCGGGAATGACGCACTCCGCCGCTATGGCATCTGAAATTCTTGTAGGAAAGACGATTCTCGAAGCGCTTAACACAGACCTTGTCTGCGACGCGATAAACACGGCCATGCGCGAACTCTTCCTCCAGATTGTTTACGGAAGAACACAGACTGCATTTTCCGAAGACGGACTTCCGATAGGCGCAGGTCTCGAAGACCTCGGAAAGGGACTTCGTTCACAGGTAGGAACTACATATGCGACGCTTAAGAAGGGGCCGAGATATCTCGAGCTCGCAGAGGGCTATATAACGAATGTTGCTGTTGATGATGAAGACCAGATTATCGGATATAAGTTCGTTCACATCGGAAAGATGATGGAAATGATAAGAAACGGCATGGATGCCAACGAAGCTATGAAGAAGGCTTCCGGTCAGTACGGCAGAGTTGACGATGCGGTTAAGCTCGTCGACCCGAGATGCGAATAATAGGGGAGGTAGAAAATCATGGCATTATTTGAAAGTTATGAAAGAAGAATTGACCAGATTAACGCGGAACTTGCAAAGCACGGAATCTCCTCTATCGAGGAAGCTAAGAAAATCTGCGATGATAAGGGCATCGATGTATACAATATTGTAAAAGGAATCCAGCCGATATGCTTCGAAAATGCTTGCTGGGCATATATAGTAGGCGCGGCAATAGCAATCAAGGAAGGATGCAAAAAAGCTGCCGATGCGGCAGAAAAAATCGGCGTGGGACTTCAGTCCTTCTGCATTCCCGGTTCTGTTGCAGACGACAGAAAAGTCGGTATAGGCCACGGCAACCTCGGCGCAATGCTTCTCCGCGAGGAAACAAAGTGCTTCGCATTTCTCGCGGGTCATGAGTCCTTCGCGGCCGCGGAAGGCGCAATCGGTCTTGCGCGCTCGGCAAACAAGGCAAGAAAAGAGGATTTGAGAGTAATTCTTAACGGTCTCGGAAAAGACGCGGCAAAGATTATATCAAGAATCAACGGCTTCACATACGTTCAGACGAAGTTCGATTATTACACGGGAGAACTCAAGATAGTTGAAGAAATTGCATATTCAAAGGGCGAGAGAGCAAAAGTACGCTGCTACGGCGCGGATGATGTCCGCGAGGGTGTTGCAATTATGCACCATGAAGGAGTAGACGTATCAATTACGGGTAACTCAACTAACCCGACTCGCTTCCAGCACCCGGTCGCGGGCACTTATAAAAAAGAGTGCATAGAGCAGGGTAAGAAGTACTTCTCCGTTGCATCAGGCGGAGGCACAGGACGTACGCTCCACCCTGACAATATGGCGGCAGGCCCCGCTTCTTACGGCATGACGGATACAATGGGCAGAATGCACTCGGACGCTCAGTTCGCAGGTTCGTCCTCTGTACCGGCACACGTTGAAATGATGGGTCTCATCGGCGCAGGAAACAACCCGATGGTAGGTATGACGGTCGCGGTAGCTGTTGCTGTTGAGGAAGCAATGAAGTAATAATTACGGCAAAAAAACATCCCGTTTTACGGGATGTTTTTTATTATAGGACATTTGCAAGAGTGAAGCTGTCAAATTGGGCAAGATTGTCAAGAAACTGCAAAAGGGCATTGCCCTCGCTTAAGCAAACCTCATCGTTTATTATCCACATTGATGATTCTACCTTTTTTAATAAGTCATACCCTGAATTTAAGTAGTCGTGGTCTATCATGGTCTTTAACACGGGAAGCTGTTCATCGTAATATTTGACAGCATGGGATACGGCAGTCTCGGCTTTTTCCCAGTCATCATTCATTGCATATTTCAGACAGTCCGATATGTCGCGCTTCAGAACATCACAGGTTTCGTTTACAAAATGCGTGGAAAATACGCAGGAGGCAATTATTATCGATAGGATAACCAATGCCGAAATATACTCTTTCATTTGTTTTTCTCCTTCGGTATAATTAAGATACCGCCGTTTTCATCAGCCTGCATGAGAAAAACGTCATGTATACTCTTGATATTTTTCTTTGCAAGCTGTTTTTTTATCCAATTCTCATTTTTCCCAAGGCGCTCTGCCTCGCTCTTGATTAGAACACCGTCCGATATTATGGTGAACGGAAGAAAAGATGTGTCTTCTGTTATGTTTATGTCGCTTTTTGTAACCGATTCATCTTTTGAAAACGGAAAAACACTGAGTTCGCCGTTCGCCTCAAGTATGGCGTATTTTACAGTGCTTATATCCATAAAGCTTTTAAGTCTTAACTCCTCGAGAAGCTCGTCCAAAGTCAGACGAAGTCTCTTCATTTCAGGCTGATTTATTTTCCCGTTTTCGATTAGTATGCTTGTGTGCCCGACTACAATTTTTCTAATCCACCTGTTTTTTACAAACAGCGATGAGATTATAATTTCGAGCGAAAGAAGCGTAAGAATCGGGATTACACCGTATATTAGCGGGGTGCTGACACTGCCCATCGGAACCGTCGCAAGCTGGGAAACGAGAATAGTAATTACAAATTCAGAGGAAGAAAGCTCGCCTATCTGCCTTTTTCCCATAATGCGCAGAGCAATAATTATTACAAGATAGAGTATAATTGTTCTGAAAAAGAGAATAGTCATAAATTCCTCCGAAAAAAATCAAATTAGCTCTTGCAACAAGGAAAAATGTGTGATATACTTTCATAGTTGACATCCGGGTGTGGCGCAGCTTGGTAGCGCGCTTGAATGGGGTTCAAGAGGCCGCAGGTTCAACTCCTGTCACTCGGACCAAGTCGGAACGGGCTTTGCCTGTTCCGACATTTTGTTATAAAACAAAAACGGAACAAGCCTTATTAGCTTGCTCCGTTTTATCTGCACTATGCCTTTTTGCCGAAAAACTTATCCTTAAAGAATACGTTTGGCACTGTAAAACACCTTCCGTTCAGGTATTCGAGAGCACCTCCGTCTGTCTCAAATTTAAATATGAGCTTGTATGAGTAGAGTGCCTGATATTTCATGCCGTATCGCTTATTTTCGGCGTTTCTGCCGTATTTTCCGTCTCCGAGAAGCGGATGTCCTATGCTCGCAAGGTGCGCGCGTATCTGGTGTGTCCGACCCGTTATAAGTTCACATTCAAGAAGTGAAATGTCGCCGTTTGTCTTGAGTGTGCGGTATTTTGTTACGGCAGTTCTTGCGCCGGGAGACGGCGTGTTTTTCACATATACGCGGTTCTGCTTTGAATCCTTAAAAATATAACTGCGGAGCGTTGCGCTTTTTGGCTTCGGTTCACCGAGGACGATGCACAGGTACAGCTTCTGCATTTCGCGGTTCTTTATTTTTTCATTCATTATCCGAAGAGCCTCCGCATTTTTTGCGGCGATGACAATTCCGGCGGTGTTTCTGTCTATTCTGTTGCAAAGAGCGGGTATAAAGCTGTTCTCCTTGTCGGGGTTCCATTCTCCTTTTGAAGTTAAGTACGAAAGAATCTGCGATATGAGTGTTTCTCCGCCTGCTTCGTCATCATGAACCGATATGCCTGCGGGTTTGTCGGCAAGAATAATGTTTTCATCTTCGTACAGAATATTCGGGAATGTTGCAGAAAGCTTATTTTTTGCCGAGTCGGCGCGCGTGGATTCAAAAAATTCATCATTTATGTACATGGACACAATGTCGCCCTCGTACAGACGCATATCGGCAGTCCCGCGCTTCTTATTGACTTTGATTTTTTTTAGGCGTATAAACTTCTGAATCAGATTCGAGGGGAGCGACGGCACGACTTTTGAGATGAATTTATCAAGACGCATTGACGCGTCGTTTGTGTTTATGCAAAACTCCTTCATAAAAACCTCCGTGGGAAAATGTGTGCGGAGAATGTGGATATCCATGCAGAAATTATACAATAAACGGAGTATTCTGTAAATAGGCGTAAATAAATACTTGATTTTTCTTTTGATGTGTGATATGATAATGCGGTCATAAAACGGGCGGTCCTCTGCCTTTGATATTTTCAGGCAAGAACGTCTACGAAGAGAGGAGGCGCGCATCAATGGATCTTATTAAGAATTTGACCGACAGTCAGATTAAAAAAGATTTGCCGGCAATCAACATTGGTGACACTGTCCGTGTCCATGTCCTTATCAAGGAAGGAAACCGCGAACGTGTTCAGGTTTTTGAAGGAACTGTCATTGCTAAGAAGCACGGCGGTATCCAGGAAACAGTTACGGTTCGCCGTTTGTCTTACGGCGTCGGAGTTGAGAAGGTTTTCCCGATTCATTCTCCGCACGTTGCTAAGTTTGAACTTGTCCGTAAAGGTAAGGTCAGGCGTGCAAAGCTTTACTATCTGCGCGGCAGAGTCGGTAAGGCTGCAAAGGTCAAAGAAGATATCTAAAAGGAGAAGAGGGAGGGCTTTGGTCTTCCCCTTTTTCGTATACGGGAGGGTTTGCTGTGTCTGATAACTCAAATTATAATTACGACTCCGATGCCGTAAAATCGGAAATTTTTGAGTGGGTTAAGAATATAACATTTACGCTTGTTTCGATAGTTCTGATATTTATTTTTGTGATTCGTGTTGTCGGGGTCGACGGCGAGTCCATGGAACCTACCCTCCATGACAGAGACAGACTGATAACCACAAATTTGTTTTTTGAACCGAAATACGGCGATGTCGTAGTCTTGGCAAAGGATTCGTTTCTTGACGGAAAAATGATAGTCAAGCGAATAATTGCAACTGAGGGACAAACGGTAGATATAGATTTTGAAGAAGGAACAGTGTATGTCGACGGCGAGGCGCTTGACGAGCCGTATACTGCCGACCTCACACACAGACAGCTTGATATGGAGTTCCCGATAACAGTGCCGAAGGATTCGGTATTCGTTATGGGGGATAACAGAAATCACAGCTCAGACAGCCGTGATTCCAGACTCGGCGCTGTTAATAAAGCATATATTCTCGGAAAGGTGATTTTCAGAGTATATCCGTTTCAGAGTATAGGAACGATTAAGTAGCGCAGGTTAGGAGGCGGGAAAATGGATATACAGTGGTATCCGGGTCATATGACAAAGACCCGCCGAATGATATCCGATAACTTGAAGATGGTCGACGCCGTATGCGAGGTTCTCGATGCAAGAATCCCCGTGTCAAGCAGAAACCATGACATAGCGGAGCTTTCGAAGAGCAAACCGCGCCTCATACTCCTGAACAGAATAGATTTGGCAGACCCGAAAATAACAAAGGAATGGGCGGAATATTACCGCTCGCAAGGCTTCCACGTCCTTGAAACGGATTCAAAGTCGGGAAGCGGAGTAAATGCGTTTCCGTCTGCCGTGCGCGGACTGCTCGCGGAAAAACTCGCCTCTTATCGGGAGAAAGGTCAGACGGGGCGCCCTGTCAGAGTCATGATATGCGGAGTCCCCAATGTCGGAAAATCTTCATTTATCAATAGGATTTTGGGAAAGAATATTGCAAAGGCAGAGGACAGACCCGGCGTAACGCGTGAAAAACAGTGGATTCGTCTCGGTAACGGGATAGAACTCCTCGATACTCCGGGAATGCTGTGGCCGAAGTTTGACGATAAGCAGACCGCACTGAACCTCGCGTATACGGGTGCGGTAAAGGACGATATACTCGATGTCGAATCGCTTGCATCACTCCTTATGGAGGTATTGTCCGAAAGATATGCGGACATGCTTGATAAGCGATACAAGATAACGTCATCACCCGATGAACCCGGCTACGAAATACTCGAAAGGGCGGGGCGTTCGCGCGGATTCCTCGTATCGGGCGGAGAAGTTAATACGGAACGTATGGCAAAAACGCTCCTCGATGAGTTCAGAGCGGGAACGCTCGGGCGTATTACTCTTGAAAACACGAATGACGTAAACAGAATACCGCTTGAAAAAATCGAGTTCCGCGGTATGCTTTCGGAGTAGGTGGATTATGTCGGAAAGAGACCTTTGGGTGATTGA
The DNA here is from genome assembly GCA_934446465.1 of uncultured Oscillospiraceae bacterium. GTDB lineage: Bacteria > Bacillota > Clostridia > Oscillospirales > JAAYXM01 > CAKSEF01. The sequence goes on along the minus strand of CAKSEF010000026.1, from coordinate 14,951 downwards.
AAAAGAGTATGAAGGCGCTTCGCTTATATGCGGAACAGATGAGGCCGGAAGAGGTCCGCTCGCAGGCCCTGTGTTTGCGGCGGCGGTAATCCTGCCGTTCGGTACGGATATAGACGGTCTTGATGATTCTAAAAAACTCAGCGAAAAGAAACGCGAAGCATTGTTTGATATCATATGTGATACTGCGGTGAGCTATGGTGTTGCCGCGGCGTCAGAGAGGGAAATTGACGAGATAAATATACTAAACGCATCACTTCTCGCAATGCGCCGCGCGGTTGATATGCTCTCGGAAAAGCCTTCCGTCGTGCTCGTTGACGGGAATAAAACATTTCAGTTCGACGGTGAGATTAAAAGTGTTGTAAAGGGCGACAGCCTTTCGGCAAATATTGCCGCGGCGTCAATTCTTGCGAAGGTGAGCCGAGACAGATATATGAGAGAACTCGCACAGAAATATCCGCAGTATATGTTTGAAAAGCACAAAGGGTATCCGACAAAGCTTCATTATGAGCTTGTAGAAAAATATGGGATATCGGACGTACACAGAAGAAGCTTTTTCAAACGCTATAAAGGCGGTGCGCTTTTAAAATGACAACTCATGACATCGGAGCATGGGGCGAAAAGACAGCGCAGAAATACCTGAAGAAGAAGGGCTATAAAATCAAAACAGCGAACTACCGTTCAAAATTCGGGGAAATAGATATTATCGCGGAAAAGGGCAGTACAATCGCATTTGTTGAAGTTAAGCTGCGCAAAAACGAGAATTTCGGCCGCGCGTGCGAGTTTGTTACATACTCAAAGCAGAGAAAGCTGAGAATTACGGCAGAGCTTTGGCTTGCCGAGAATAAAACCGAGAAAATACCGCAGTTTGACGTCGTTGAAATATATGCTCCGAACGGAATTGACGGCGAATATAAGCTTAATCATATAGAAAACGCGTTTTAACGCATCTATAAATTACGGAGGAATATCAATGAAATATTTCAGTACAAGGGATACTTCAATAAAAGTAACTTCTGCGGAGGCGATAGTCAGGGGACTTAGCCGCGACGGAGGGCTTTTCTGTCCGGAAAGCATACCGGAGCTTACGGAGGACGATAAGAAGTTCCTCTTAAATGCGTCTTATCAGAAGCGTGCCGCATTCGTGCTCGGAAAGTTTTTGGACGACTTTTCGGCCGAGGAACTCGAAGATTATACCGAGAAAGCATACAGCTCCGAAAAGTTCGATTCCGAGGCGGTGGCGCCGGTACATATGCTAAACAATAAGCTCGGAATACTTGAGCTTTGGCACGGGCCGACGTGTGCATTTAAGGATATGGCGCTTCAGATACTTCCGTACCTGCTTACGGCATCACTCAAAAAGACAGGCGAAAAGAGATGTGCATGTATACTCGTTGCCACGAGCGGTGATACGGGAAAGGCCGCCCTTGAGGGATTTGCCGACGTAGAGGGAACAAAAATTGCCGTTTTCTATCCGAAGGACGGTGTAAGCAAGATACAGGAACGCCAGATGACGACGCAGAGCGGGAATAATGTTTATGTGTCGTCGGTAGTGGGAAATTTCGATGATGTTCAGTCGGCTATGAAATCGATTTTCTCCGATGAGGATATAAGAAAAACAGCCTCCGATAACGGATGTATTTTTTCCTCGGCAAACTCGATTAACTGGGGGCGTGCCGTTCCGCAGATAGCCTATTACGTGTCCGGGTACTTCGATCTTGTCAAGAGCGGTGCGATTTCCATGGGGGACGAAATCAACGTCTGCGTTCCTACGGGCAATTTCGGCAATATTCTTGCGGCCTATTATGCCCGCGAGATGGGCATACCGATAAAGAAATTTATCTGTGCGTCAAATGCCAATAATGTGCTGACGGATTTCTTCCGCGACGGAAGATATGATAAGAGACGCGATTTTCACGTAACCGCATCTCCGGCGATGGACATACTCATTTCGAGCAACCTTGAAAGACTTATTTTTGCCGCTGCGGATAATGATGATAAGATAATCAGAAAGTACATGACAAAGCTTGCCGAGGACGGCGCATACACGGTAAGCGCGGAAATTTTCGGAAAACTCTCGGCGTTATTTACGGGCGGGTGCTGCGATGACGAGGCGACACTCAAAACAATTTCGGATGTTTACAGCGAGTATAATTATTTGGTTGACACACATACGGCAGTCGGCGTAAACGTTTATAACAAGTACATTGAAGAAAACGGCGACGATACCGTAACGCTTCTTGCGTCAACCGCGAGTCCGTTTAAATTTGCGGACAGCGTTCTTTCGGCTCTCGGCGTTGACATAAATTCCGGAGGTGAAGAACTGCTTGAGATACTCTCGAAGACAACTTCAAACAAGGTTCCGTCTCCGCTCGCTTCGATTTTTGAAAAGGAAGAACGCTTTGTAAACACAACCACGCGTGAAAATCTCTCCGAAACGGTCGTGAAGTTTACCGAGGGTGCGCTCTGATATGGCGATATACGCAATAGCAGACCTTCATCTGTCAAAGTCATCGGACAAGCCTATGGATGTGTTCGGCGCCTCGTGGTCTAACTACGAAGAACGGCTTGAAAAAGGTTTTGAACGTCTTTCCGCGGACGATGTAACGATAATTCCTGGTGATATTTCGTGGGCAATGTCGCTCAAAGAGTCGCTTCTTGATTTTAAATTCATAGACGCGCTCCCCGGCCGAAAGATTATTTCCAAGGGAAACCATGATTATTGGTGGGAAACCGTTACGAAGATAAAACGATTCTTCAGCGAAAACGGAATCACGACGATTGACATACTCCACAATAATGCTTTTCTTGTCGATAATGTCGCGATATGCGGTACGCGCGGATGGGTTTATGAGGAAGAAAACGGGAAAAGCAGGAAGATTTATGAGCGCGAGCTTGCAAGGCTTAAATGCTCGCTCAGTGAAGCCGAAAAGCTGAACGCATGGAAAAAATGCTGTTTTTTTCACTATCCTCCGATTTGCGACAGCTATGAGTGCCGTGAAATAACGGATGCTCTCGCCGAAGCCGGGGTAGATGAATGTTTCTACGGACACCTCCACTCGCTCGGACACAAAAATGCTTTTGAGGGAATACATAAAGGCGTCAATTATCGCATGATATCGGCCGATTATCTTCGTTTTGAACCGTTAAAAATCGTCTAAATATACAAAAAACGAAAAAAACACGGCGTAAAGCAAGACATAATAACGAAAATACAATTTTTTCGTAAAAAAAGAAAAAATATATGGAAAATCCAATAAAAATCTGTTACAATGAATTAGTTATAGCGATTCGAAAGGATGGTCTTTAATGAAATTAAAGTCAGTTGAAAAACTCGAAAAGGGAAAAGTTTGCCTTGAAATCCAGGTGGAAAAGGCGGAACTTGATTCAGCAAAGGAAAAGGCATACCGCAAGAATGTCGGGAAAATAACAATCCCCGGATTCCGTAAGGGTAAGGCTCCCAGAAATATGATAGAGCGTATGTACGGCAAGGACGTATTCCTTGAGGACGCGATTAACTTTGCATTTCCGGACGCATATGAGCAGGCAGTCAAAGAAGCAGAGCTCGAGCCTGTTTCTCAGCCCGAGGTTGAGCTTTCCGATGTCGATGAGAACGGCTTCGGTGTTAAGGTTACAATCACGGTAAAGCCCTCTGTCGAGCTTGGCAAATATAAGGGCGTAGAGGCAGAAAAGCCCTCAGTATCCGTTACAAAGAAGGATATCCAGGCGGAAATCAAAGCTATGCTTGAGCGCAATGCACGCCTTATTACGGTTGACCGTGAGGCAAAAGAGGGCGATACGGTTATAATCGATTTTGAAGGCTTCGTTGACGGCGTTGAATTTGACGGCGGCAAGGGCGAAAATTACAGCTTGAAGCTCGGCTCAAAGCAGTTTATCCCCGGATTTGAAGACCAGCTCATCGGAAAGAAAGCCGGAGAGGATGTCGACGTAAACGTTACATTCCCGAAGGATTACCATGAAGAGCTTGCAGGGAAGGACGCAACATTTAAGGTAAAAGTCCACGAAGTTAAGGAAACCGAGCTTCCGGAGGCAGACGACGAGTTTGCAAAAGACGTTTCGGAGTTTGAAACGCTTGCGGAGCTTGAGAAGAGCATCGAGGCAAAGCTCCGTGATGCACGTGAGAGAATGTCAAACGAGGCTTTTGAGGAGGCTCTGCTTGATAAAATCGCCGACGATATGAAGGTAGAGATTCCCGACGTTATGATTGAGCATCAGCTCGATAATATATGCAATGATTTCGCTAACCGTCTCAGCGCACAGGGAATCACTCTTGAACAGTACCTTGAAATGATGAAGTCGGATGTCGAAACATTCCGCAAGAATTTCCGCGGCAATGCCGAGAAGCAGGTTAAGATTCAGCTCGCTCTTGAGGCTATCTCAAAGGCAGAGGGCATTGAGCCCACTGACGATGATGTCGAAGCTGAGTACAAGAAGCTTTCGGATATGTACGGCATGGATGTAGAAAAAATCCGTGGATTTATTCCCGCCGAGTCTATGAAGAGTGACCTGTTCACAATAAAGGCACGTGAGTTTGTCCGTGATAATGCCGTAGCAAAAGCACCGGCAAAGAAAACTGCCGCAAAGAAGACATCGGCAAAGAAGGACGACGGCGGGAAGACGGAAGAGAAAAAGCCCGCTGCGAAAAAGACTGCCGCGAAGAAAACCACGGCGAAGGATACTGCCGAGAAAAAAACAGCCAAGAAGGCTCCCGCAAAGAAGACAACAACAAAAACATCCGCAAAGAAGGAAGATAAGGAATAATTTTCCGTAATTTGCGCATAATTAGAAGCATAGGATAGGCGGGAGGATTTTTCCTCGCGCCTATCTTTGAAATAAGAAACGGAGTGTGAAAAAAATGAGTTTGGTACCTATGGTTGTAGAGCAAACGAACCGAGGCGAAAGGTCGTACGACATTTTCTCGAGATTGCTGAATGACAGAATAATAATTTTGTCTGAGGAAGTAAACGATGCAACGGCATCTCTTATAGTCGCACAGCTTCTTTATCTTGAGTCCCAAGACCCGGATAAGGACATAGATTTCTATATCAACTCACCAGGCGGTTCCATAACTGCGGGAATGGCAATTTATGATACCATGCAGTACATTAAGTGCGATGTTTCCACAATCTGCGTAGGTATGGCGGCATCAATGGGGGCATTTCTCCTCGCAGCCGGCGCGAAGGGCAAGCGTCTCGCTCTGCCGAACGCCGAAATAATGATTCACCAGCCCCTCCTTTCCGGAATGCAGGGTCAGGCGACGGATATCAAAATCCATGCAGACAGAATCATCAAGATAAAAGAAAACCTGAACTCAATTTTGGCAGAGGAAACTGGGAAACCGATAGAAGTAGTTGAACGCGATACAGAGCGCGATAACTTTATGACAGCCGAAGAAGCTGCGGAATACGGACTCATCGACAAGGTCATTACAAAGAGACAGTAAACCCGTATTTCTGCGGTCATCTTGGATTGGAGTGCTTTATGTCTGATAAGAAACAGGAAATAGTCTGCTCATTTTGCGGTGAACCGATAAAACCCGGAACGCAGGTGCTTGCAGGACTGAACGGTTATATATGTGAAGATTGCGTCGATACCTGTAAGGAATATCTCGATTCACTGCGTGAAACGGGAAACGTAAACTGCGGGCCGGCAGCAAAAAATGAATTGAAAGTGCTGAAGCCCCGTGAAATACATGAGCATTTGAACGATTATATAGTCGGGCAGGAGGAAGCAAAGCTCATCCTCTCGGTAGCCGTGTATAATCACTATAAGCGCATCACAAATAAAAGCGATAACGATGTTGAGCTTCAAAAGAGTAATATACTCATGATAGGACCGACAGGTTCGGGAAAAACACTGTTTGCCCAAACACTTGCAAAAATGCTTAACGTTCCGTTTGCTATTGCGGACGCAACAACGCTTACGGAAGCAGGATACGTCGGTGAGGATGTTGAAAATATTCTCCTGCGCCTGATACAGGCGGCCGACTATGACATTGAAGCCGCTCAGCACGGAATTATCTTTATTGACGAGATAGATAAAATAGCCCGCAAGAGCGAGAATATGTCAATAACACGCGATGTATCGGGTGAGGGTGTACAGCAGGCGATATTGAAAATTCTTGAGGGCACGGTTGCCAATGTACCTCCGCAGGGCGGAAGAAAGCACCCGCATCAGGAATTTATACAGATTGATACAACAAATATATTGTTTATCTGCGGCGGCGCATTTGACGGAATCGAGAAGGTAATAGAGAAGCGTAAAACGAAGCGCGGGATAGGCTTCGGAAACGATGTCGCATCAAAGTCGGCAGACGATAACAGAAGTATTATTTCCGATGTCCAGCCGCATGACCTTTTGAAATTCGGAATAATTCCGGAGCTTGTGGGACGCCTTCCCGTGATAGCACCGCTTAAGCCGCTTGATAAGGACGCTATGATAAATATACTGACAAAGCCGAAAAATGCTCTTACAAAGCAGTACAAAAAACTGCTTGAAATGGATAAAGCAGAGCTTACGTTTGACGACGGTGCGCTCGAAGCCGTCGCAGAACGCGCGATGGAGCGGAAAATAGGCGCAAGAGGACTGCGCGCAGTGCTGGAAAGCGTAATGCAGAAAATAATGTACGATGTTCCGTCAGATGAGAGCATAGTCAGTGTAAGAATAACCGAGGATGCAGTACGGAAAGGCGCGGATCCGATTGTTGTGAGGAAAGCGCAATAAAGGAGAAAAAGAATGTCTGAGAATACCATGAGAAAGAGCATAATGCCCGTTCTTCCGCTCCGCGGACTTACGGCGTTTCCGCATATGATGCTCAATTTCGATGTCGGACGTGATAAATCGCTGAAGTCGCTTGAGGACGCGATGAAAAATGACCAAAACGTATTCCTGGTCGCACAGCGTGAGATAAAAACAGATAATCCGGCGCAAAGTGATATTTTTGAGATAGGCACTGTTGCAAAAATAAAGCAGGTTCTGAGATTTCCGGCTAACAATACACGCGTGCTCGTTGAGGGAGTTTATCGGGCAAAGATTGTCGGAATAATGCACGAAGAACCCTTCATGGTAGCCGAGGTTGAAGAGCTTGATATACCGAAAGCCAGACAGAGCGCAGTAAAATGCGAAGCGCTGATGCGCTCAACGCAGGAGCTCTTTTCCGAATACATCGAGTATGCACCGAAGCTCACCCATGATGTTATGATAAATGTAATATCAGCGGAGAATATGGGCGAGCTTGCGGATTATATAATCCAGAGCATACCGACAAAATTCACCAATAAACAGCTCGTTTTGGAAGAACTGAACCCTTATAAGCGTCTTACACTTGTTAATAAACTGCTCTCGCGTGAGCTTGAAATATTCAAGGTTGAAAACAGCATTGCAGGCAAGGTTCAGGAACAAATGGATAAGAACCAGCGCGATTATTTTCTGCGTGAACAAATGAAAGCTATCCATGAAGAACTCGGCGACGAGGACGATACTGACGCGGAATACAGCGCATATGTAAAGAAGATAGAAGAACTTAAGCTGCCCGAAGAGACTAATGATAAACTGATGAAAGAGGCGTCCCGCCTCCGCAAAATGCAGTATAATTCGCCGGAAAGCACTGTCGTAAGGACATACCTTGACACTGTGCTGGAGCTTCCGTGGAATGTTCGGACGCGCGATAAACTGTCGGTAAAAACAGCAAAGCGCATTCTTGATAAGGAACACTACGGAATGGAAAAAGTAAAAGAACGCATCCTTGAGGCGCTTGCGGTAAAAAGCCTAACCCCGAAATCAGAAGGGCAGATTATATGCCTTGTAGGCCCTCCGGGAGTCGGTAAGACATCTATCGGAAAGAGCATAGCCCATGCAATGGGCAGGAATTTTGCAAGGCTTTCTCTCGGCGGCGTGCGTGATGAAGCGGATATCCGCGGACATAGGAAAACGTACATCGGAGCAATGCCGGGACGCATTATGAATGCTGTAAAAAATGCGGGTTCAAAAAATGCACTCATTCTGCTTGATGAAATAGACAAAATGTCAAGCGACTTTAGAGGAGACCCGTCTGCCGCTATGCTTGAAGTTCTCGACTCGGAACAGAATTACGCATTCCGCGACCATTACCTCGAAGTGCCGTTTGACTTGTCGGAAATAATGTTTATAACTACGGCAAATACAACGGACACAATACCGCGTCCGCTCCTTGACAGAATGGAAGTAATTGAGCTTTCAAGCTATACCGTTGAGGATAAATTCCATATTGCAAAAAATCACTTGACTAAGAAGCAAATGGAGAAAAACGGAATTACTCCTTCCATGTTCAGAATAACAGACAGTGCGATTTATAAATTGATTTCCGACTACACCCGTGAGTCCGGAGTGAGAACGCTTGAACGCGAACTCGGGCGCGTTATGCGGAAAACGGCAAAGAAGATAGTCGCAGGCGAAAACACGCGTATTATAGTAACCGAGAAGAACCTGAAGGAATTTCTCGGTGTTGAAAAGTACCATGACGATGCGCTCTCGGACGGAAAAGAGGCAGGCGTTGTAAACGGACTTGCTTGGACCTCAGTCGGCGGGGAGATTCTCGAGGTTGAGGTTAATGTAGTGGCAGGCACGGGAAAAATAGAAATAACGGGAAACCTCGGAAACGTAATGAGTGAATCGGCAAAAGCCGCGCTCACCTATGTGAGAAGCCGTGCAGACGAATATAATATAGACGCAGAGTTTTATAAAAAGAGCGATATTCATATTCACTTCCCGGAGGGTGCCATACCTAAGGACGGTCCATCTGCAGGTATAACAATAGCAACGGCGCTGGTATCGGCGCTTACAAATGTGCCGGCGAGAAGTGATATTGCAATGACAGGCGAGATTTCAATACGCGGAAGAGTTCTTCCGATAGGTGGATTGAGAGAAAAAACAATGGCGGCGTACAGACACGGCATGAAAGCGGTTATTATACCCAAAGATAACGAGCGTGATTTGGACGAGATTGATTCAACGGTAAGGAAATCGCTAAAATTCTTCCCCGTATCGCACGCCGACGAAGTAATAAGGCTTGCAATCGACCTTGCAAAAATTCCCGCAAGGGAAGAACACGCAAAGAAGGACAAAACATTTGCGCCTGTTATCAGCGAAGAAAACAGCGGCAATCTCTGCGGAATACGCCAATAGGAGACTTTATATGAGTAATCTTAATCTTCATATGGCGGATTTTGTAAAATCGGCCGCAACGGAGGACGGGTTTATAGAAACCGAGCTTCCGCAGATTATCTTCTCGGGAAAATCGAACGTCGGGAAATCGTCTGTCATAAATAAAATACTCAACCGCAAAAACTTTGCCCGCGTGGGGCAGACACCCGGAAAAACAATCCATATCAACTATTTTCTCATAGATAACCGCGCGTACTTCGTGGATTTGCCGGGATATGGCTATGCAAGCGTATCCGCAAAAGAGAAAATGCGTTGGGCAAAGCTTATAGAAACATACTTATCGCGCAATGAAAACTTCGCACTCGGGGTTTTTATTGTCGATTCAAGGCACAAACCGACGGCTGACGACGTTGTTATGGCTGAGTGGTTCAAGCAGTCTCAAATGCCGTTTTGCGTAGTAGCAAATAAGGCAGACAAACTCAAAAAAAGCCAAATTGAGGAGTCCCGCGCACTTATAGCGGAAACACTCGGCGTTCCCGAAGGAATAGTATTGATGTTTTCCGCGCAGAAGGGAACGGGGCGCGAAGAGCTTGTAAAAACTATTCAGAATTCTTTGATATAACGGTGAAAAAACTATGAAATTCATTTCTGATTCCTTATCCGTAAACGAACACGGCCGTCTTGCCGTCGGCGGAGCGGATGTTTCCGAGCTTGCGGAAAAATACGGAACGCCTCTATTCATAATGGATGAGGGCGAGATAAGAAAAAACTGCCGGGAATATGTTTCTTCGCTCAAGAAACACTACGGCGGCAACTTCCTTGTGCTGTACGCAAGCAAGGCATTCTGTGCAAAATATATGTATAAAATTATCGAAGATGAGGGACTCGGCGCAGATGTTGTTTCGGGCGGAGAGCTCTTTACGGCACTGTCCGCAGGTTTTCCCGCCGACCGCATATATTTTCACGGGAACAATAAAACGGAGTCGGAAATACGGTTTGCCATCGAAAGTAAAATCGGCGGATTTGTAGTAGATAACCGCGAGGAACTTTATCTTATAGACAAGCTCTCAAAGGATTACGGCACAAAAACACGCATATCGTTTAGAATAAAGCCGGGTATAGACGCTCATACGCACGAATTTATAAAAACAGGGCAGATTGATTCAAAATTCGGTGTTGCGCTTGAAAACGGCGAGGCATACGAGCTGATAAGCGAGGCAGTGAAGCTCGAGAATGTCAGCGTCTGCGGACTGCACTGTCATATAGGCTCTCAGATATTTGAAAAAGAACCGTTTGAACATGCGGCCGAAGTAATGATGAAGTTTATTTCGAAGATACAGAGCACACTCCCGTGCAAAATAGAAGATCTCAACCTCGGCGGCGGTTTCGGCATCAAATATACGGAAAAAGACGCACCAAACAGCATCGACTCAATGACGGAGACGTTCTGCGAAGCAATAAAAAAATCAGCACGGCAGTACGGCATTGAGCTTCCTCGGATTCTGATTGAGCCCGGGCGCTCGATAGTCGCGTCATCGGGTTTGACCGTCTACCGTGTCGGCTCGGTCAAAGAAATAAAGAATATAAGAACCTATGTGTCCGTAGACGGGGGAATGACGGATAATCCGCGGTACGCACTTTACGGCGCGGAATATGAAATGCTGCTGCCGGAAAGACCGCTTGACGAAAAAGACACCGTTGTAACCGTTGCGGGTCGTAACTGCGAAAGTGGGGATTTGCTCGGACGTGATATAGCACTCCCGAAAGTAAAAAACGGAGAATTGCTTGCGGTTCTGGCAACGGGTGCATACAATTACTCAATGGCTTCAAATTATAACAGAGTTCCGCGTCCGCCCGTCGTGATGGTGAAGGACGGCGCAGATAAGCTTATAGTAAAAAGAGAAACATATTCCGACCTCACGGCAAACGACATTCTTTGAGGCTTGCGGGGTGAAGAGAAGTGCCGAAATGCGGGAAAAAAGATTATCAGGAATTTGAAGACGCAGGCTTTCCGATACGGGTAAGCGGGGCAAAACATGTCGAATTTTCCGATGAAGTTGATTTGTCTCGGATATGGCATGAAGAACTCGAAATTAAGTATTTTGTGAGCGGTACGTCAACTATTCTCGTGGATACGGTGCCGATAACCGCAGCCGCGGGAGACATTGTTGTAATAAATCCGTACGAATATCATACAAACATAAATGTAGGGAATGCGGACGGCGAGTACTACCTGTTTATGATAGGACTTGATTTTCTGTCGAGTGAGCATATGGACAGACTCGACATAAGGCGCCTGCTCCTCGGTGAGCGTATTCGGTTTAAAAATCTTATCAGCGGAAACAGTGCCGCGGCTTCGGTGCTCATGCAGATAGCGGAGGAAATGAAAAATAAGAAAGAGAAGTACGGCCTCGCAGTACGCGGGCTGGTTACACAGCTCTTTGCAATACTCCTCAGAAGCGAGGTTGAATGTGTCATTTCGGGAGAAATGCTGAATGATAATATTAGGTTTTACCGTTCAATCGAACCTGCGTTGAGTATCATACGCACGGACTATATGTCCGATATAAGCGTTGAGTCCCTTGCAGATGCCTGCAAAATGAGTAAATTTTATTTCTGCCGAATCTTCAAACGCGTAACGGGACTGACGGCAATACAGTATCTGACAGAGTACAGGCTCGGAGCTGTCGACGTCCTGCTTGAAAATTCGGACCTTAACATAGCGCAGATAGCGCATAGAGCGGGTTTTGAGGATGAAAGCTATTTCAGCCGCTGTTATAAGAAATCAAGAGGCATTTCGCCAAAAGAAAAAAGAACAAAATTATTATGAAAAAGTCAATGCGCGTCATTGACTTTTTTCTTTTTTGATGTAGAATAAGGTTGTATATAAAAATGACAAAAAAGTGAGGATATATACCATGAAAAAAATTGATATTCATGCCCATGTAATGACATTTCCCGAGTGCTATCCGCCGCGTTTCGGAGACGGCGAACGCTTTTTTGACGCTGAGAAGCAGTTTGAGATATATGATAAAATAAACGTGGAGCGCGGGGTTCTGCTTCCGCTCATTTCCCCCGAATCACAGTGGTGCATAATAAGCAACGAGAGCGCAAAGCTTGCGGCCGATAAATATCCCGACCGTTTTTCGTGGTTCTGCAATGTAGACCCGAGAATGGGAGACAACAGCAGTGAAACAAACCTCGGTTATATCCTTGAGTACTATAAAAAGCTCGGCGCAAAGGGACTCGGCGAGCTGACGGCTAATATATACGCAGATGACCCAAGAAATGACAATCTTTTCGGATACTGCGAAATGCTTGATATGCCCGTGCTGATACATATTGCCCCGGCACCGGCGTGCAGTTACGGAATTATAGATGACCCCGGGCTTCCGCGCATTGAGAAAATGCTGAAAAAGCATCCCGGACTGAAGCTTATCGGCCATTCCGCCGCATTTTGGTATGAATTTTCCAAGACTGCGGACACGGACAACAGAAACGGCTACCCGAGCGGGAAAATAACCGAAGAGGGCAGAGTTTCAAAGCTCATGCGCGAATACGGGAACCTGTACTGCGACCTCTCCGCGGGAAGCGGTTCAAATGCCATGATGCGCGACAGGGAATTTACGGCAAAGTTCTTTGAAGAGTTCGCCGACCGAATATTCTACGGCTGCGACTGTTGTTCAACAAAAAACACGTTTCAATACGATTTCGATAAATTTCTGAACGAAATGCTTGCGGATGGAATGCTTTCGCGCGAAAATTATGAAAAGATAATCAGAAAGAACGCCGAAAAGCTACTCGGCATCTAAATCTTAAAAAGGCGGTGCAAAAACATTTTTTGCACCGCCTTTTTTGCATAACATTCATCGGCACTCCATATATTTGTATTAGCTGTGATGAAAGTGCAAGGAGGAATGTTTCGTGGAAAATATATATCAGGATATATCACAGAGGACACAGGGCGATATTTACATAGGTGTGGTCGGGCCTGTGAGAACAGGAAAATCAACATTTATAAAACGCTTTATGGAGACGCTTGTGATTCCGAATATTGAAAACGTATACAGCCGTGAACGTGCGCGCGACGAGCTTCCGCAGAGCGGAGCGGGGAAGACGATTATGACCGCCGAACCGAAATTCGTTCCGGACGAGGCAGTAACCGTATCTTTAGACGGAAACTCAACTATGGATGTTCGGATGATAGATTGCGTGGGGTACCTTGTTAACGGTGCAATAGGGGTAACGGAGGACGGACAGCCCCGAATGGTAACAACGCCGTGGTATGATCATGCAATACCTATGACCGAAGCCGCAGAAATAGGAACAAAGAAAGTTATTTCCGAGCACTCCACCATAGGTCTTGTGATAACGACTGACGGAAGCATAACCGATATTCCTCGGGAAGACTATAAGGAGCCTGAACGCAGAGTAATAGAAGAGCTTTCCGAAATAGGAAAGCCGTTTATCGTGCTTGTCAATTCATCGCATCCGAACGCACCTGAAACACAGGCGATTTGCGATGAGATAACCGAAGAATATAACATAACATGTATTGCCGTAAACTGCATGACCATTGATGAACCTGAGATACGTGATATAATCAAAGGTGTGCTGTATGAATTTCCTGTTGCAAGACTTGACATAAATATGCCGTCATGGGTAGATACGCTCCCACACGGCAATGACATTAAAAAAGAACTGTACTCGGGAATACTGCAAAGCGCAAAGGAATTGAGCAAAATCCGCGATGTAAAAGACTGCACGGAGAGCCTTCGCGAATGCCGCCATGTATCCGATGTTCAAATCACATCCATAGACCTCGGAAGCGGAACGGCAGTTGTAAATACGGCGCTTCCGCGTGAGTTGTTCTATAATATTTTGAGCGGTCAGACGGGGTTTGAGATTAAGGATGACGGAGACCTGCTTCCGCTCCTCAGTCGGCTTGCAGTCGTAAACAATGAATATTCGCGGGTTGCCGACGCGCTTGAGCAGGTGCGCGATACAGGATACGGTATCGTTATGCCCGGAACGGGAGAGCTGAGCCTTGAAGAACCGGAAATAGTAAAGCAGGGCGGACAGTACGGGGTCAGGCTGCGTGCAAGCGCGCCGTCCATTCATATGCTCCGCGCGGATATAACAACGGAAGTTGCGCCAATTGTCGGAAGCGAGCGTCAGTCCGAGGAGCTCGTCATGTGCCTACTGAATGAATTTAAAGACGCACCGCAGAAGATTTGGGATTCCAACATATTCGGAAAATCATTGTACGACCTAATAAACGAAGGACTTCACAATAAGCTGTATCGAATGCCGGAAGAAGCAAGAATGAAGCTTCAGGAAACGGTGGAACGCATAATAAACGAAACCTGTTCCGGTTTAATCTGCATAATAGTATAAAAATAAAACCGAGGTTATTTTACCTCGGTTTTATTTTTTAAATCATCGGGAAGCCATTGCGGAGCATATTTTAAAAACCATTCCCGCGAATATTCTCTGTACTCGCTCGGAGTCTGATTGAGGTACTTGTGAAATGCCCGAACAAGGTGCGACGCATTTGAAAAACAACTGATTCCGGCAAGCTCGGGAAGCGTTTGCTTCGTAATGGTAAGGAGCCTGCTTGAGATTTCACACCTCAGCCTCGAAAGATAATCGGAAAAAGTAAAACCCGTAATTTTCTTGAACACCGTACAGAATGGGGTTTTTGACATACAGGAAACAGAAAGCAAATCGGTAATCGTAAGGGGAAGAAAATAATTGTCGTGCATATACTGCGTTGCTTTCTCCATCGTGCA
>CAKSEF010000025.1 GCA_934446465.1 uncultured Oscillospiraceae bacterium | reverse complement strand
AATTATTATGGCAACGTGTTCATCCTGCGGAAAAGAAACTGACGTAAAATCCTATGTTATTGAAGTCGGAAATCAGAAACAAAGTAAAATACTCTGCCAAGGCTGCGCCGAATGTGTAGAAAAATCAGGCATACGAATTTACGAAGGAACTTACTCCCAAAATACAGGACTGACTTCATATAGGCAGGGACAAAACTCAAATACAGGCCATTCAACAAGCTACCGTCCTACATATGCCGTTGAAAGCAGCGCTTATTATGTCTTGTATGCTGCCGGAATAGTTGAGATTGTTGCGGGCATTATTGCCGGAATCATATTAGCAACGGCAGAAGAGTCATTCCTGGCTTTTCTTTTATGGACATGGGTAGGTATTGTGTCCGGCTCGCTTTTAATAGGTTTTGCGACGCTTATAGGAAAAGCAGAGCTTATTTCAAGCAGGTTATATGAAATCAAACGAAGTTTAGATAAAAATTGACTTAACAAAGCAATAAATTGCAATTATCACCAAATCAAGGCGCAGAAATGCCGGCGGGAGGATTCTCCGCCGGCATTTTTTACAGTACATTTTTTCCGTTTACAACGGTCATTACTGAGCATATATCTTTTATTTCTTCATCATCGCACGAGAAATAGTCCTTATTGAGCACGGCAAAATCCGCACGTTTTCCCTCCTCAAGAGTTCCGAGCGTGTTCTCGTCGAACGTCGCGCGCGCAGCTTCGCGCGTATAGTACGCAAGCGCCTGTTCGCGCGAAAGTCTTTCCGTGCCGTAGGTCTTGCCGTCGTGCGACTTGCAGGTTGCCATATTGTACATACCGAGAAACGGGTTATACGGATTGACCGACTCAAAGGAATCATGCTTTACCATATGGTCGCTCCCCGCGGCGGCAAGCTCGCATGACGAAATAATTTCATAGTTCATGAAGCGTTCCGCATCGCGTTTGTCAAGCACCTCGTCGAGAGCCGGCGCGTCCATATAATGCCATGCCGGCTGAAAAAGCACCGAGAGTCCCATTTCGTTTGCGTCCCGTGCCATGTCCTCATCGAGGAAGTCAGCGTGGATAAGAGCATGGCGCTCGCCCTTAATTGGGCTTTCGGCGTTTACCGACTTATACGCCGATATGAGTCTTTTCGTTGCACCGCTTCCGACATCGTGCGCCCCGTATTGCAAACCGTATTTTCTTGCAAGTTTTATACTGTCCGCAATCTCTTTTTCGCTGTAAAGTATCATTCCGAAGCTGTCTTTTCCATGAGTGTCTATGGAAAACACACGTTCTACGTTCTTATACGGGTATTCCATATAAGCCGTTCCCGTGAGGAATCCGCCGTCGAGAAAGTTTTTAAGAAATGACACGCGCGCGGTTTCACGGTCTCCGCAGTCGATTGCAAGTGCGGTTTCGGCGATTTTTTCAACGGCGGGGAGAGTGTACCGTGTTCTGACGGTTTGCTCACCGCAGTCGTACAGCTCACGCATAAGGCGAATATCGTCAAGCGTACACATTCCGACAACTGCCATCGTCATGCCGAGTTCGTTATACATACGCATAAGCTTTTTAAGGCTTTCGCGTTTGTCCCCGCCCGCGCGCTCGGAAAACTGCGAGAGATACGAACTTGCGCAGGTTATAATCCCCGTCAGGCTTCCGTCATCTCTTCTGAGCGCTTCCGCTCCTTGCGGGAGCGCGCTCAAATCTATCATGGAAAGCGCCTTTGAATTTAGCTGCGCGGAATAGTAGCCGTCAACTATGACGGGGTTTGCGGGGCTTGCGGAATCAAGCTCCGAGAGCGTGGGATAACGAAGCTCGCGAAGTCTGAGCGGGTATGTGTTTTTATACACAATCCACTCGCCGTCAGGCGTATTTGACGCGCGCGTTTTAAGGTCGGATAGGAGCGACTCAACGCTCTTATGAATTGGAATTTCACTTATCATTTCGCTGTAAGCGGCGGCGAAGATGTGTGTATGCGTATCGATAATTCCCGGTATGACAGTTTTTCCCCCGAGGTCGATTACTTCGGCCTCGGGGTACTTTGATACCAAATCTTCGCTTTTGCCAAGCTCGATAATTTTCCCCTCTCCCTCAAGGAGAGCGGAGTGTACACTTCCGACTTCGCTCATTGTGTGGAACTTACCGTTTATGTACAGTTTCATAAGCTTTACCTGCCTGATTAGACTCCCGAATATGCGTTATATCCGCCGTCGATTGCAAGAACCGTGCCGTTTACAAATGAAGCGGCGTCTGAGCAGAGGTAAATTACTCCGCCGACGAGCTCTTCCGGCTTGCCGAAGCGGTCCATAGGAGTTTTTGCAAGAACCTTCTCGCCGCGCGGTGTATTTCCGCCCGTCTTTTCATCTACCATGAGGTAGTAGTTCTGCTGTGTGAGAAGGAATCCCGGAGCAATCGCATTTACGCGGATTTTCTTTGAGTATTCCTGATTGAAGTGAACCGCCATCCACTCCGTGAAGTTTGAAACGGCCGCCTTAGCCGCAGAGTATGCGACTGTACGTGTGAGCGGGTGGAATGCTGACATGGAGCTTATGTTTACAACACAGCCCGAATCCTGCTCTGCAAAGAGCTTACCGAAAACCTGTGTCGGAAGAATTGTTCCGAGGATATTGAGGTTAAATACCCACTGTACCGATGCCTGCGGGATATCGAAGAATGACATGTCGGGACCTGTTGTGCAGTCGGGCTTGTTTCCGCCTGCGCCGTTTAAGAGAATGTCAACCTTTCCGAACTTGGCAAGAACCTCGTCTTTTGCCTTTTCAATGCTCTCGCGCTCGAGAACGTTGCACATAAATGCGGCTGCTTCATAGCCTTCCGCACGGATTTCCGCCGCAGCTTTCTCAGCCATATCGGGGCGGAGGTCAAGGAGCGCAACCTTTGCTCCCGCACGTGCAAGACCCTTTGAAATTTCGCCGCAGAGAACGCCGCCGGCGCCTGTTACTACGGCAACCTTGCCTTCAAGTGAAAACATATTGCTCATATTACTCACGATACCTTTCCATATTTAGATTTATTATATTTGCTTTGCGTGCGCCCCGGAAAACGGCGCGCACGCTTTATAGATCCGATTATGCCTTGACTTCGAGGTTTATCATCTCGATGTTGCCGTTCGGGCAGCGGTTATAGCACATTCCGCAGGCTACGCACTTATCCTTGTTTATTTCTACGCGGTCGTCCTCCGCAATATCGATTGCAAAGTCTGTGCATATATCGCGGCAGAGCTGGCAGCCTTCGCCGCATCCGCACTTGAGACAGCGTGAAGCTTCTGCGATAGCTTCGTCTTCCGTCATTACGCGGCGGAATGTCTCAAAGTTCTTAACTCTCTCTGCGCCGCTCTTTGTATCGAGGTCAATCGGGCCGTTATCCGTGAAGTACGGGTTGCGGCGGAGAACCTTATACGGGTCAACCTGCGGAGCAACGGGAACTTCCTCGAGTGAGGGAGCGCCGTTTGTGAGCTTATAGTCGATGCAGTATGCCGCACGGCGGCCGTCTGCGACAGCGGAGATGATGTTGCGTACTTCAACAGCGTCGCCGCCTGCGAAAACAAATCCGTCGACCGACATATCCTTATCAACTGATACCATGCCGTTCTTAGCTGTCTTAAGGTCTTTTGCAGCGTCTGTATCGGGAACCTGACCGATAGCGGAGATGACTGTGTCGCAGGCGAGAGTGAACTCTGCACCCTTGACTTCCTCCGGACGGCGGCGGCCGCTTGCGTCAGCATCGCCGAGAACCTGAGTTGTCATACCGATTGCGGAAACCTTACCGTTCTTTGCGATAATCTCAGTCGGAGCGACGAGGTACATAATCTTTACGCCCTCTGCCTCTGCTTCTGCGATTTCCTCGCCTGTTGCGGGCATTTCGTCGCGTGTACGGCGATATGCGATGTATACATTCTTTGCACCGAGACGGCGTGCCGTTCTCGCAGCGTCAACAGCCGTGAAGCCGCCGCCGAGAACAACGACATCGTTTCCGATTTCGACTTTCTCGCCGTCATATACGGACTTGAGGAACTTAACTGCGCTTACAACGCCCTTTGCGTCCTCGCCCTTAACGCCGGGGAGACGTCCGTCCTGAGCGCCGATTCCTGCGAATACTGCGGAATAGCCGTCCTTCTTAAGGCTTTCTGCCGTAATGTCCTTGCCGTATGCAACACCCGTCTTGAACGAAACGCCGAGTTCCTTAAGAACTGCGATTTCATCGTCGATTGCGCTCTTATTGAGACGGAAATCGGGGATTGCGAAGCGGAGCATACCGCCGAGGTAGGACTCTTTTTCAAATACCGTTACTTCATAACCTGCCTTAGCAAGATAGAATGCAGCGGAGATGCCTGCCGGGCCTGCACCGATAACCGCAACCTTCTTGCCGTTTGCTTTTGCCTTATTGATTTCGGGCTTCCAGCCGTTCTTCTTAGCCTGCTCGAGAGTGAATCTCTTAAGGTCGCGAATCTGGATTGAACGTCCCGTAATTCCGCGCGTACATGCAAGCTCGCACGGGTGGCTGCATACCTGACCGCAGATGCTCATGAGCGGAGCTGCGTTCACGATGAGCTCATAGGCGCGCTTGAAGTCCTTGCGTGCTATCATGTTTACATAGCCCTGTGCGGGGATATGTGCGGGGCATGCGCTCTTACACGGAGCATAGAGTCTGCCCTTGATGTGCGAGTAGCCCTTATAGAGCGTAACCTCTGCGGCACTTCTTACGTGCGGGAGAATGAGGTCGCGCATATCGCGTGTTGTGCTGTATCCGTGAGTTGCCATGAAGTCACGTACACCGTCGATTAAGTCGCCGATGAAGTTATAGCCGGACATGAGCGTCTCGGAGCAGATACCAATCATATCCGCACCGCACATAAACATCTCGACGGCATCGCGCCAGTTGCGGATACCTCCCGCCATCATAATCTTCGGCTCGGGTCCGTTAATCTTTCTGATTTCGTATGTATCACGGAGTGCAAGAGGCTTTACCCACTGTCCGCAATGGCAGGACATGCTTATCTCGTCCTGGAGGTGATACGGAGCAGCACCCGGATTGTCAAGGTTTATCGGAGGAATTGCAAGGCGGTTTGAAGTTCCGCCGACAGCGTCCGCACCTGCAGCATAGAGCGCGGTTGCAACGTGTGCAATCTTTCCTCCCTCAGGAGTGAGCTTTACGAAAAGCGGAATGCTTATCTTCTTCTTAATCTCGCGGACAATTTCCGAAACGGCATCGGGGTTCTGACCGAGGCTTGCGCCCGTCTTAACCGCTGAAGCGTTCTCGTCGCCCTTGGAGAGCTGGAGGTTAAATGACATATTCGGGCAGCACATATTGAGCTCGATTACGTCAGCGCCTGCCTTCTCAAATTCGACAGCCATGTTTACCCAGCCTGCTGCGCCCTTATCGCCTGCATATGTAATGTTGGCGAAGAGCTTAAGATCGCCCTTAAGGACTTTCTTTGCGTCGCGGACGAGCTTGAGTCCGTCCTGGAACTTAAGGCGCTTTTCCGCTGTGAAGCAGAGTGCGTTACGGTCCTTAAACACTGCGTAGCGCGGTACGCGGTTGATGTAGGGGGGCGGGTCGATTGTGAGCTTAATGCTCGCGGCGCCCCAGCCGCACTCCTCGATTTTCTTGAGCTGCTCTACCGACTTCGTCGTCGGACCCGATGCTACATAGAACGGGTTTCTAAATTTTACGCCGGCTATTTCTACCGGAAGGTTAAAGTTGCCTGTCATACCAATATCCTCCTATTTAAATTAAATTAAATCGGCTTTTTTATTTTTACAGTCTGTCGTTTTTGATTGCTACGCCCTCACGAGCAGACTTATAAATGAGGTTGATTACGCGGATAGCTTCAAGTCCGTCAACTCCGCGGAGTCCGACCTTTGCGTCCTTATTGTCGCGTGCGGATTCCATGAAGTGGCGAATCTCGTTTACATATCCGAGGTTGAATTTCTCGTCTACCGCGGGCTTAGACCAGCCCGTTGTAACCTCTGCTTTTTCAACCGTATATGAAGCGCCCGGGATTGAGTAAAGGTTGAGCGCGCTTGAGAATGTGAGGTCAACATGGAGGCATCCCTTATCGCCGTAGAAGTCGATAACATCTTCCATACCGCCCGTCGTAACGTAGTTTGCTTCGAGAACCGCCGTTGTTCCGTCCTCGAACTTGACAAGAGCCGCGGCCCAGTCCTCGCCCTCCATTGTCTTATGCTGGAGGTTATTGTCAAGACCGCCCGATGTCATTGCGACGACTTCTTTCCACCTGTTGTTCTTAAGAGCGAGCATGAAGCAGACGGGGTGAACACCGAGGTGAACCATCGAACCGCCGCCGCAGAACTTAATCGTCTGTGCAAACGGCGAGTGTGAACCGCAGTGGCACTCACGGGCACGAACGAACATAGGCTTGCCGATTGCGCCCTCATCTATGACCTGAAGTGCACGGTTGAGTGCGGGAGCGAAGAGCCAGTCCTCAGCATAGTAGAGCTTCTTGCCGGCAGCGTTTGCCGCGGCAACCATTTTCTCGGCATCTTCAAGAGTTGTCGCAAGGGGCTTCTCGCTTATAACGTGGCGGCCCTTTTCAAATGCGCGGAGCGCAGCGTCAACATGAAGGAAGTTCGGGAGGCAGATATCGACAACGTCGCACTCGACTTCATCGATTGCCTTGAACATATCATCGTACTTTTTAAAATTCGTAAATCCGTATCTCTCTGCAAGAGCGTCTATACGGCTTGTGTCTTTATCACAAATCGCAACGACCTCTGCGATGTCTCCGCAGCGGGAATAGCCCTCTGCATGAAGGTCAGCCGAAAATGCGGCGCCTATAAGAAGAACTCTCACTTTTCCCATTTGTAACCCTCCAAATATTTTTGTCGTTTACGATAATTATACATCAAAAAAAGTTATTAAACAAGTCCCTTTACATCATATATCAAGATTAAATATCAACATGAAATATATAAAAAAACTTGATAACTTATATAAGACGGTATATAATTATAATAGAAAAGTTGTATAGTGAGGTGTATGCACCATAAAACCCGTAATTGTTATCGACGTAAGATACCGCATGAGCCTGCCCGTTATACGCGCACTCGGAAAGAGCGGTATCCCCGTCATTTCTGCCGAGCGCGAGGTATGCCCCGACGGGCGTGCGCTCGGGTTTTATTCAAAGTACTCAAAAAACAACATTTTTCTGTCGGATGCAGAGACCTCGCCCGACGGCTTTATTGACGACCTGCGCGTCGTCTCCTCCACGCAGAACGAGCGTCCCGTCATTATCCCCGTCGGAATAACATCGCTCCTCGCCATGTGCGAAAAGCGCGCCGAGATTAACAAATTCGCCGACGCGGCGCTTCCGAGCATCGGCTCGATAAGAATCGCTAACGACAAATCATCGCTTATCCCCTTTGCACGGAGCATGGGGATACCCGTTCCCGAGACGACGTTTAAGCGAAGCGGTGAATCGGCGGAGAGCTTTTCGGAGCGCATAGCGTATCCCGCCGTCATTAAGCTCCCGCGCGGGGAGATGCTCGGACTTAACCCTAACGAAAGATATAAGATAGTGAAAAGCCGTGATGAATTTATCTCCGAATATTCAAAGATGGAGAAGCTTGACGGAGACATTCTCGTCCAGCAGTACATAGAGGGCGACGGCTACGGCGTTTCCGCCGTATTCGGCAAAAATCACGAGCCTCTTGAAATTTTCTGTCATAAGAGACTCCGCGAATACCCCGCCTCGGGCGGTCCGTCGTGCTTCTGTGAGAGCGCGGATATGCCGGAGCTTGCGGAGCTTGCCGTAAAGCTTCTGCGCGCACTCGACTGGGTAGGCGTTGCCATGGTTGAATTTCGCGGAAATGCCGAGAACGGTTTTTATCTCATGGAAATCAACCCGCGTTTCTGGGGAAGCTGTGCGCTTGCTCCAAATTCCGGCTGTAACATACCCCTTGCGCTGTATCGCGCCGCGTGCGGGGAATGTGCGCCGCGTTTTGAAAAATTCGTTCCGAATTACAAGGTCGGACACCGTATGCGCTTTCTTCTTCAAGACCTTTTATCGTACCCCGAATACCGAAAAAGAGCAAAAAACAAAACGTCATTTTCACTCTCGTTTTTCGGCGAACTCCTCAACCCGAACATATCCGACGGAGTTTTTTCGTTTTCGGATATTGCGTCATCGGTTCAGTACCTAAAACAGGCCGTCAAAAAAACAGATAAAATTGTGAGGTAATTATCGCGATGAAATTTGATTTGCACGTACACAGTCATTTATCCTACGACTGTAACATGACGACCGACGAGCTTGCCGAAGCCGCAAAAAAGGTGGGACTTACGGGAGTCGCCGTATGCGACCACAATGTTTTCTTCAATCACAGGAACAGAAACGGGATATACATGATTCCCGCCTGCGAATATTCAACCGACGTCGGGCATCTTGTTATGCTCTTTCAGAAGGAGCATATCAACGAATCCCTCGCCCGCGACAAATACGGCAGGTATTTCTGGCGCGACGTGGTAAAGTCGGCTCACGACCAGGGCGCACTCATATTCTTCGCGCACCCGTTCTCCCCCGAGCACAAGCATTCGGAGCTTCTCTACAGTGAGATAGACGGCGTAGAGGTATTTAACTCGCGCGTTGTACATTCAAGAATAAGAAATGCGAACGGGCGCGCGCTCAATCTGTGCCGTGAGCTTAAAAAGCCGTTTTCGGCGGGAAGCGACGCGCATTCGCCGTCCGAGGTCGGAACGTCCTACTGGGAGTGTTCCCTTCCCGAGAGCGAGCTTTCAAGCCCCGACTTTGAAGATAAGCTAAAGGCGGAGCTTATTGCGGGGAACGGCCGCGTTTTTGCGGGATGTGCGTCTCCGTTTACCGTCTTAAAGAACAAACGCAGAATGTATCGCTCGGAAAAGCTTTACGGCAGGCTCTTCAAAAGCTATCTGATTCTCATATACAAAGCACTTGCAAGACCGTTTGAAAGGCCCGCACCCTCGGGCTATATCGATGTGAAAGGAGAGTAAAATATGATTATTTACGAATGGGCAAGACGTGCAAAGCACGTTTTTAAGGAATATAAGAAAAGCCGGGACTGCGTGTTCCTCTCCCCCGTCAGGCGCATTGAGCGCGTTTATCCGCCGAACGGCAGGCGCGTTGTCGCAATGACGTTTGACGACGGCCCGACGGATATCGAAACTAATCCCAAGGTTTCCGATTTCGGACTTACGGAGCATCTTCTCAGAACGCTTGAAAAGTTCGGAGCGCGCGGGACGTTTGACGTTATAGGGACTACCGAATTTAACTATCCCGACGAGGCGGGCGTTCACGGTTCGTTTTCGTGGGGCGGAGTTAAATATGACCATTACCCGGACATAAACCGCGATATGCATGCGGGCGCAAAGAACCGCCCTGACCTTGTGGCAAGAATACTCGCAGGCGGGCATGAGGTTACAAACCACGGTTACCGCCATATACTTTTCGGAAAAATGAAGCTCGTTTACGGAGCGCGCGAGTGCTTTGGAAATATTCACGAGGTAATCTCGGATATTATGGAGCTTGACCGTCTGCTCCTTGAAAACCACGGATATAAGATGCGTCTTTCGAGACCGCCTCATTACGTTGACAAGATTCCCGACGGCAAAACGTCCTACGACGCTTACAGATATGCGGGATATAACTATATGGCGGCGAGCTTTGACGGCGGCGGGTGGCTTCCGTCAAGCGGGGACTTTATCCGCGACACGGAGGCAATGGTGGAACCGCTGCGCCGTGCGCTTGAGGCGGATGCGGATGCGCTCAACGGTCAGATTATTTTCCAGAAGGACGGATACAGCATGTCGCGCCACACACCCGTTGCCGACGCGCTCCCGCTCCAGCTTGAGATTCTTAAGGAATACGGCTATGAAGTTGTAACCGTTTCCGAGCTTCTTGCAATGTCCTCTTTTTCGGATGCGCCGGACGAGAACGCAACCGCGCTTGCAAATGCGGGATATACGGTCGGCTACCGCAACAACATGCTCAAGCCTAACCGCATTCTCACGTTCGGAGAGCTTGTCGCAATGTCGGCAGACCCAAAAAAGACGCTTGAAAATTACAGGAAGTATGTTGACTCGGACTATTCGGACGCATCTCTCTGCACAGACGGCGCAAAAGCCTACGGAGTCGAACCGACGCATCCGTACTTCATTGAGTTCTGCACAATGGCGGAGCTCGGCATTCTCGACATCAAAAACCCCATGCGCCTGAAGCCGACAACGCCCGTAACAAGCGAAATTTTTGCAAAATATATGCGCGCTCTCGCGCCCGGATACGAATTTGTTATGACCGCGCGCACGCTTACGAGAAAAGACTCATTCGCACATCTTAAAAATGCACTTTTGAAGTAGAGGTGTTCTTATTTGACAAGCCTTATTACGCACCTTTTTATAAAGGATGCGGAGAATGTCTCAAATCCCGCCGTCCGCGCGCGGTACGGCACGGTTTCAAGCATCGTCGGAATTATATGCAACGTCTTCCTGGCATCGCTCAAGTTTATTATGGGGCTTATATCGGGAAGTATCGCAATCAAGGCGGACGCGGTAAACAACCTGTCGGACACGGCATCGAGCATCGTAACGCTCATAGGCTTTAAGCTCGCATCAAAGCCCGCCGACAAAAAACATCCTTACGGCCACGGGCGGATAGAGTACGTCTGCGGTCTTATAATTGCGTTTCTCGTTCTCCTTATCGGAGTGGAGATAATAAAAAGCTCGTTCGTCAGGATAGTGAGCGGTGAAACGATTGAATTTAACCCGCTCATTGCCGCGGGACTTGTTATCTCGATAGGAGTAAAGCTGTGGATGAACTTTTTCAACCGAAAGCTCGGCAAAAAAATCGGCTCGTCCGCAATGTGTGCCGTTGCGGCCGACAGCATATCGGACGCCGCTGCCACTTCGGTTACGCTCCTTTCCGTTATTCTTGCCCGGTTTACCTCACTTCCGCTTGACGGATACGTTGGCGTTCTTGCGGGCGCGTTTGTAATATTCTCGGGCGCCGGAATAATAAGCGACACGCTGACCCCGCTCCTCGGGGAGGCGCCGAGCCCCGCGCTTGTTGACGATATAAAGCGCGAAGTTCTGTCAAACGAAAAGATACACGGTATCCACGACCTTATAATACATGAATACGGCCCGGGAAAGGTCTTTGCCTCGCTCCACGCCGAGGTATCGTCAAACGAGAACATCATGGAAATTCACGGTGTTATCGACTCGCTTGAGGAGACGGTTGCGGAAAAGCTCGGAATCGAGCTTGTCATACATATGGACCCGCTGGAGGTCGAGAGCGAATATGTGTGCAGAATACGCGATTCCGTCGCCGACGCGGTGAAGAAGCTCGACAGCACTTTTTCGATACACGATTTGAGAATAGTCCCGCGCGGAGAACACAAAAACGTCATTTTCGACGTCGCAATTCCTATCGACTACCGCGCGCCCGACAACGTAGTAACGGATATGGTTACCACGGCGGTTTCCGCGCTTGACCGTTCGTTTATCGTCAAGCCGTCCGTTGACAGGAATTTGTTTTGAAAAACGAGTTTTTTGTTGTAACATTGAAAAATATGTGATATAATTAACGGCAATACAGTAAAGGATAGGTGTATTATGAATAACAGCGAAAAGACAATGGAAAAAATAGTCGCTCTCTGTAAAGGACGCGGTTTCGTTTACAGCGGAAGCGAAATCTACGGCGGTCTCGCAAACACCTGGGATTACGGCCCGCTCGGAGTTGAGTTTAAGAACAACGTAAAGCGCGCATGGTGGAAGAAATTCGTCCAGGAATCCCCCTATAACGTAGGACTTGACAGTGCAATACTCATGAATCCGCAGGTTTGGGTGGCTTCGGGCCATGTCGGCGGATTTTCCGACCCGCTCATGGACTGCAAGGAGTGCAAAACACGCCACCGCGCAGACAAGCTCATTGAGGACACGGGCGTAAACCCCGCCGGCTGGTCTTTTGAGCAGATGGCCGAATATATAAATGAAAACAATATTGTGTGCCCCGAGTGCGGAAAATGCAACTTTACGGACATAAGAAAGTTTAACCTCATGTTCAAGACGTTCCAGGGCGTTACGGAAGACGCGAAAAATGAGCTTTTCCTCCGTCCCGAGACGGCACAGGGCATATTTGTCGATTTCAAATCAATCGCAAGAACGACGAGAAAAAAGATTCCGTTCGGAGTAGGTCAGATAGGAAAATCCTTCAGAAACGAAATCACTCCCGGCAACTTCACATTCCGCACACGCGAGTTTGAGCAGATGGAACTCGAGTTCTTCTGCGCTCCGGGAACAGATCTCGAGTGGTTTAAGTATTGGAAGGACTACTGCGAGAACTTCCTCGTTACGCTCGGACTCCGCCGCGAAAACCTCAAGCTCCGCGACCATGAAAAAGAAGAGCTTTCGCATTATTCAAATGCAACGACGGATATTGAGTTCCTCTTCCCGTTCGGCTGGGGCGAGCTCTGGGGCATTGCCGACAGAACGGACTTTGACCTCACGGCGCACCAGAATCATTCGGGCGAGAGCATGGAATATTTCGACCAGGCGACGAACGAAAAGTACGTTCCGTATGTCATCGAGCCGTCGCTCGGCGCCGACCGCGTCGCGCTTGCGTTCCTCGTTGACGCATATGACGAGGAAGTTGTTGATGCCGAGAAGAACGATATCCGCGTTGTTTTGAGGCTTCATCCGTTCCTTGCACCGTATAAGTGCGCAATTCTCCCGCTTTCCAAGAAGCTCGGAGAAAAGGCATCCGCACTTTATGCAGACCTTGCAAAGAACTTCAACGTCGATTATGACGACGCAGGCTCTATCGGCAAGCGCTACCGCCGTCAGGATGAAATCGGAACCCCGTTCTGCATCACCTACGACTTTGACAGTGAGGAAGACGGCTGTGTTACCGTCCGCGACCGCGACACAATGGAGCAGGAGCGCGTGAAGATTTCCGAGCTTTCCGACTATATAGCAAAGAAAATTGAGTTTTAATCAAGAAAAAACAGGAGCGGTTAACCGCTCCTGTTTTTATTTTTTCGGAATTTCCGTACCGTTTACTATCGCGCGGACGGTATCAAGCACTTTTTCGGGATAATCGCGCCCGGGATAGGAAAAAATCTTTCCCTTTGCAATCACAAGCTTTATGCTGTCCGCCCCGAAGAGCTCGGAGTTCTTTTTCACCGCGTCCTCGCTCTCGCACAGCACTATCGGAATTTCCGCAAACGTATTTCCGTCGAAATTTATTCTCACCGAGAATGATGACACAACGCCCTCAAAGCCCGAATCCACATACACATCCGAGACGTCATACCCCGCGTCTGCGACCGACTCTTTCAGCTTTTCAAACTCTTTCTTGTCCGACGGCCTGCACGAAGCAAGCGAAAACACAAGCCCTGCCGCAATAAATAACAATACCGCTTTTTTCATACTTTTCTCTCCTTATTCCGCCGCCATGAATTTTTCCTCGCCTCGAACGGGTGAAATTTTTCCCGCCGTTGCATCGAAAATCTTTGCGGACATTTTATCAAAATCCTCACTCGGGATTATAAATGAGATGGCAACGTCTGCGCCGTAGTCGGTATTTTGCACCCGCGCGCCGAGCGAGGACATCATTCTGTTTACCGATTCAAACATATTGTACGGCACGAAAACGCTTCCCTCCGTCCACATTCGCATAACCGCTATTCCCGCGTTTTCGAGCGCGGACTTTGCCGCGTGCGAATACGCGCGGACGAGTCCGCCCGTTCCGAGGAGTATCCCGCCGAAATAGCGCGTTACTACACAGCAGAAGTCGAATACCTCCGCATGGCGGAAAACATCGAGCACGGGAAGCCCCGCGGTTCCCTGAGGTTCGCCGTTGTCGGTATAGCGCATTATATTGTTGTTTCTTATGCTGTAAGCGTAAACATTGTGCCCCGCCGCCTTGTGCTTCTCATTCTGCTCCGCGATAAAGGCAAGCGCTTTTTCCTCGGTGTCCGTATGCCGAACATAACCGATAAACCGCGATCGTTTTTCGGTAAATTCATAAATCCCCTCGTGAGCGGGGACGTTGAAGCTCTCGTTCATCTGACCTATCCTCCAAACATATTTTCAGTATACATTAAATTGCCGTGCAAGGCAACAACTATTTGCCGAAAGAGTTCTGTTATGTTATACTAAAATAAATTCTTTGATGCTGTAAAAGGAGACGCCAATGCTTCATCTTATATGCGGCCGCAAGGGCTGCGGAAAAACGGAATATATTGCCAATAGCATTTCCCGCGCGGGAAAGCAGGGCACGTTACTCCTTGTTCCCGAAACACGCTCGCATATCTCCGAGCGTTTGCTCTGCCGTGTCTGCGGCAACTCCCTCTCGTCATTCTGCGAGGTTACGAGCTTCCGCCGTCTTGCCGCGCGCGTAAAAAGCGAGGTCGGAGGTCTTGCATCGGCTTCTGTCGGAGGCGGTGAGCGTATTCTGCTCCTGCATTCTGCGGTAAAAGGCGTTTCAAAGGCGCTGAAAACTCTGCGTCCGCTCGCTTCCCGCCCCGAGTCGCTTGAAAATATACTCACCGCGATAGACGAGTTCAAATCCTACGGCGTATCCGCGGAACAGCTCGCTTCGGTCTCAAAATCGCTGTCCGGCGCGCTCCGTGATAAAATTTTTGACCTATCGCTCATATATTCCGCGTATGACGGAGCCCTCGGCGATGATTCTCTTGACGCATACGATGAAATATCACGTCTCGCCGAGCTTCTCTCCGAACATAATTTCTTCCGCGGGAAGACCGTATATCTCGACTCGTTCACAGGCTTTACCTCTGCGGAGTTTGACATAATAGAAAACGCCGCCGTATATGCGGACGATGTATATGTAACGCTGACATTGCCGGAAAACTGCCGAAAAGGCGATGAAAACGGAATATTTGACAAGACGCTTGATACAATGGCGAAAAT
Source organism: uncultured Oscillospiraceae bacterium (assembly GCA_934446465.1). GTDB lineage: Bacteria > Bacillota > Clostridia > Oscillospirales > JAAYXM01 > CAKSEF01. The sequence continues at coordinate 6,525 of CAKSEF010000025.1, read as the reverse complement.
ATCCGCGCACGCAGAAAAACACGGAATCGGGATTGAAAAAATATATCTTGAAAAAGACTGCCCCTCCGCGCTCTCCGTGCTTGAAACCTCACTTTTTTCAGATTCGCGGGAGGTATTTGACGGCGAAACACCGATTACGATTGTACGGGCGGAGGACGTCTTCGCCGAATGTGAGCTTGCGGCGGCATATATAATTGACCGTCTGAGAGATGACGGCGCGCGCCTGCGCGATTTCACCGTTGCCGTATCGGACGAGGGGACGTATCTCCCTGTTGTGGAACAGGTATTTATGCGATACGGCATACCCGTGTATATAAGCGAAAAGACACCGATAACGGAAAAGCCCGCCGTTACGCTTATCACATCGGCGCTCGACTGCGTTATACGCGATTTCAGAACCGCCTCCGTTACCGACTATATTAAAAGCGGGTTTTCGGGTATCTGCTCCAAAACGCTCGCCGTTTTTGAAAATTATCTGTTTACGCACTCCCCCCGCGGACGCGAGTTTGCCTCGGACTTTACGCGTAACCCGCTCGGACTCACGGCGGAGGAGACTGACGAATCGCGCGGGCTTCTCAGAATTATCAACCGCGCGCGGGAGAAGATATACAAACCGCTTAAAACCCTGTCCGACAGACTCCGCACGGGAAAAACGGCAATAAAATGCGCCGAGGCCATACTCGATTTCACGGACGAAATCCACCTTTCACGCCGATTTGACGCATATGCCTATCTTGCCGAGCAAAACGGGAGACTGCGCGAGGCACAGGAGTACAGACTGCTCTATGAAATACTGACCGATGCCGTATCCGCAATCGGCATTGCTCTGGGCGAGACCCGCGTTTCATGCGATGAGCTTCTCGTCTTGTTTAAGCTTGTCGTTTCGCAGTATGCGCTCGACACAATCCCCGCATCTCTCGACTGCATATCGGTTTTCGGACTTGACCGCGCCGACGGCGAGAGAAACAGGCATATGATGATACTCGGTGCTGAGGAGGGGCTTTTCCCCGCTTCAGACTCCGGCACAGGGCTGCTGTCAGACTCGGACAGGCGCGAGCTTTCCGACCTCGGCATAGAGCTTTCTCCCGATTCGGATTCCCGTATGTTTGAATCCTACCGCGTGATACACAGCGTTATAAACGGTGCGGAGGACGATTTATACATAAGTTCTCCGTCGTCCGGCTTAAACGGCGAGGAGATTGCGGAATCTCACACGGTTTCGCACATAAGGAAGCTTTTCCCGTCGCACTCGGAGCATTACCCGCTGTCCGAAGCAAGACTCCGCGCGCTTCGGCCGTGTCTTGACGAGAGCATCGCCCGCGGATTCTCCGAGGAGCTTTTCCCCGAACATGAAATTTTAAAAACGCGCAGGAGTGTGCGCGAGCCTATAACAGACCGCGGGAACATAGAGGGCGTTTTCGGAAAGAGAATTTCAATGAGCGCTTCACGCGCAGACGCGTTTTCTTCTTGCCGATTTGCGTATTTCATGAAGTACGGTCTGAAAATAAAGCCCCGCGAACGCGCCGAGGTTACCCCGATTTTAATCGGAAACATGATGCACTACGTGATTGAGCACGCCGTGAAGGTGATGACGGCCGAGAACGATTTTTCCGAGGGACGGGCGCGCGCGCTTTCCGAATCGCTGTGCGCCGAGTACATTGCCCTCATATCGAAAAAATCGGGCGGACTCGATTCGCATACCGAATTTTTGCTCTCGCGCTTAAAACGCGCGGTTGTTTCCGCCGTTCGTGATATATGCCGTGAGCTTTCAAAGGGAAAGTTCGTTCCGACTGAGTTCGAGCTGAAATTTTCAGAAGACGGAGACCTTCCCCCAATCATAATTGAGGGCGATAAATGCTCAATAGTGTTCAGAGGTGCGATTGACCGCGTTGACTGTCTCCGCCGAAACGGCAGAATTTATTTCCGCGTTGTCGATTATAAGTCGGGTAAGAAGGAATTTTCGCTTGACGAGGCGGTAAACGGCGTAGGTATGCAGATGCTTCTTTATATGTTTGCGCTCGAGGATATGGGCTTTTCGCGGTACGGGGAAGAACCGTTCGGCGCGGGCGTAATCTATATCCCGACCGCACCCGATGCGTCCCCCGTAAGAAACGGACAGAGAAAGCACACCCGCGAGGGCGTTATACTCGGCGATGCCGATATAATAGACGCCATGGAAGAGGGCGATGTCAAGGAATACCTGCCTGTATCCTACACGGCAAACAAGTCATCCGATGACGGAAACGCAAGATGTATATCCGATAAATCCTCCGTGCTTTATCCCGCGCAGTTTAGGGCGGTGAAGGAACGCCTTTTCGGAATTTTAAGAAAAATCGGGGACGAGCTCTCGTGCGGGAATATTGCGCCGAATCCCTATGTCCAATCACAGCGCACATCCTGCGACTGGTGCCCGTACCGCACCGTGTGCGCGTTTGACTGCATTCACGGAAACGATTCGTTCCGCCCGCTTATCGATGTAAAATCGGGCGATATTACAAAGAACTGCGGAGGTGAGGAAAATGAGTAACGTTTCATGGACGCGCGACCAGCTCCGCGCAATCGAAACGCGCGGCAGCTCGGTGCTCGTTTCCGCCGCCGCGGGCTCGGGGAAAACGGCCGTTCTTGTAGAAAGGCTCATGCGCGAAATTGCGGAAGAGGGCCGTGATATAACGGACTTTCTCATAATCACCTACACGAAGGCGGCGGCAGGCGAGCTGAAACGCAAAATCTGCGATGCGCTCTATGAGCGCGCATCGCAGAAAGTGAACGACCGACACATACGCCGTCAGCTCGCGCTTATTGAAAGCGCTAACATATCAACCGTCCACTCATTCTGCTCGCGCCTTATAAAAAACTACGGGAACAATCCGAGTCTTGCGGGCGGTTTCCGCGTTCTTGACGAATCGGAAGCAAGCATCATCGCAAGTGAAACGCTTTCCGAAATGATGACGGAAAAATACGAAAAGGGCGACCGCGAATTTCTTGAGCTTGCGGAGTTTATGTCGTCCTCAAAAAGCGACCGTCCGTTTTTCAACGCGGTTCTCGAGCTTTTCGACAAAAGCCGTTCACATCCTTATCCCTCGCGCTGGCTCAGACGCATTGCGGACACATACCGCTTTGCGGACGACGGCGATGCAGAAGATGTCGTTTGGGGAAAGCTTCTTCTTGAAGAAGCGCACGAAACTGTAAGAAACTGCATTTCGGCAGAGGAAGAGGTTCTCGCAGGAATTGCGGGCAATCCCGAGCTTAATGACACGTACGCCGATTTTTTGGCGGAGGAAATCCATAATCTCGAAAATCTAATCGACCCCACTTGGGACGGAATGTACAGCACGCTTTCGGAGTTTAAGTTTGCAACGATTCCGTCCTCGCGCAAAATCACCGACAAAGACGGCGCAAAACGCGTAAAGACCGTCCGCGACAGAGTTAAGTCAAGCATTTCCTCGCTCGGCGAAAAGGTCATAACCGCGCCGTCGGACGAGCTTATCGCCGAGCTGTGCGCGCTTGCCCCGATAATCGGCGGGCTGTGCGCTCTTGCAGACGAGCTTTCGGAGCGTTATCTTGCGGAAAAGCACCGCCGTTCGGTTCTCGACTATTCAGACCTTGAGCATGAAGCGATTGATATTCTCGTAGAATCATATGACGAAGAAACGGACACGGTTGTTCCGACCGAAACGGCACGCGAGGCGTCAAAAAATTTCTGCGAGATTCTGCTGGATGAGTTCCAGGACAGCAACTGTGTGCAGGACGTAATCTTCCGTGCGCTTTCCAGAGACGGGAACAATATTATAATGGTCGGAGACGTGAAGCAGTCCATATACAAATTCCGGCTTGCCGACCCGACAATCTTCATGAAAAAATACAAAACCTTTGCGCCGTATGAGAAAGCCCGCGGCTCCGAACCCCGGCGTATATCGCTCTCAAAGAACTTCCGCTCGGGACGCGAGGTGCTTAATGCTTCAAACGCGCTGTTTTCGTATCTTATGACGGAGAAGCTCGGCGGAATCGATTATACGGAGGACGAATATCTGATAGCGCGCGACGACGCGCCTGCGGAAACGGAGGAAAATGCCGCGGAGTTCATACTCGTTGACGCGGGCGAATATTCAAAACCCGAGGCCGAGGCCGTCTTTATTGCCGAAAAAATTGCGTCGCTTATAGCCGACGGCTTTGAAATAACGCAGAAAGACGGGACGAAACGCGCCGTGCGTCAGGGTGATTTTGCCATTCTGCTGCGCTCAAAGAGCTACGCCGCGGTCTATGAGCGTGAGCTTTCCGTTCGCGGAATCGCCCACACCTCTCCCGCCGTAATAAACCTGCTTGACAGGCCCGAAGTCAGCTACATAATCTCCCTTCTTCAGGCGATAGACAATCCGACTCTCGATATCCCGCTGGTCTCGGCCGTTACAAGTCCGCTCTTCGGCTTTGACTCGGACGATTTATGCGAAATACGCAGAGGCGGAAACCGCGAATTTATATATGCCATGCAGAAAATGACAACGCTTTCGGGGAAAACCGCGGAGAAATGCAAAAAGTTTCTCTCTTTCCTTTCGGAAATGCGGATACTTGCGCGTTCCCTTTCCGCGGACAGGCTCGTATGGGAGTTATACAACCGCACGGGTGCGCTCGGCATATTCGGAAGCCTGCAAAACGGACGCGACTGCCAAAATAACCTGATAGCGTTTTATAAGTTTATATCATCTTCGGAACAGCTCGGATACCGCGGACTTTACCGCGTTCTCGGTCATCTTCTCGGCATAATTGAGCGCGGGGGAGAGATTCCTTCCCCGTCGTCATATTCCGACGATGCCGTTACCATAATGTCCATTCACAAATCAAAGGGTCTTGAGTTCCCCGTCGTCTTTGCGGCGCAGGCGCTTCACAATTTTAATATGGACGATATCAAGAAAAACGTTCTTGTTCATCCGAAGCTCGGAATAGGGCTTAAATACCACAATGAGGAGAACACATATTTCTGTTCCACTCTCGCAAGAGATGCGATTAGCCGGGAAATACTGCGCGAAATGAGAAGCGAGGAAATGCGCATACTCTACGTTGCGCTGACCCGTGCAAGGGATAAGCTGTTTATCGTCGGCGCGGGCAAAAACACGGCAAGGACACTCGAAAAGATTCTCTCCGAATATCCGTACCCGAAGGAACGCCGTGCCTGCATAGACGGAAGGAACGGCACCGACCTCTGGTTTCTCATCCCCGTCCTCTTTTCATCGTCGGGAGCACCGCTTGCGGAGTATGCCGACATGATACCGCAAAGCGGAGAAAGTCTCGGCGGACTGAAATCGGTCGCTGCAGGTCTTGCGGAAGCTCATGAATCTGAAGAAAACGAAAAAGCAGCGCCTAAAACTGCCTCGGATATTCCCGATGCGGAGCGCGTGCGGGATCTTTTGTCGTTTAAATACGGAAATATCGAATCTACACTCATTCCGTCAAAGGTTACGGCAACCGGTCTTGCACACTCAGAGGAAGCGATAGTACGGAAGCGCCTTTCGCGCAGACCCCTCAGGGAGGGACTTACAGCCTCGGAACGCGGAACAGCTCTGCATATGGCGATGCAGTTTTCGGTATTCTCCGAATGCAAAACCAAGTACGGTGCGGAGCGCGAGCTTGAACGTCTTGTACGCGGGAAATATCTTACGCGCGAACAGGCGGACGCGGTGAACCCGCAGGCGCTGTGTGATTTTGTAAACTCGGAAATCGGCAGAAGTGCAGAGTCCGCCGATTATTTAAGGCGCGAGTTTAAGTTTTCCGTGCTTCTTCCGGCAGACGAGATTGCCGAAACCCCGTCTCTTGCGGGCGATGAGGTGCTCTTACAGGGTGTTATAGACATGTTTTTTGAAAATGACGGCAAACTGACAATCGTTGATTTCAAAAGCGACAGAAAACGCCCCGAGGGCGAAACGCTCGAAAAATACTCCTACCAGCTTCGCACATATCGGCGTGCGCTGTTTGAAATTTACGGAAAGCGCGCCGACAGGCTTATACTCTTCCTCGCCGCCAGAAACGAATATATTGAAGTTGAATAGAAAAAACGGACGAAAAATTTTTCGTCCGTTTTTTTATAAATCCCTCTTGACAATGCAGTATTACAGATGTAATACATTATCGTACTACATATGTAATACTTGTACATCGGAGGCATGAAAATGAAAGACGAAAAAGAATTGAGCAGTGCGTAGCTTGAGGTGATGCACGTTTTGTGGGACTCGGGCAATCCGATGAAGGTGCTTGACGTATGCGACGCACTGACTCACAAAAAATGGGAGTACAGGACGGTCGCAACGCTCCTCATAAGAATGCGTGAGAAAGGGGGCGCAATAAATATCCCGTACGCGGGCGATTGAATGTGATGAGAACCGATTTTCTCGGTGCTCCGATGATTATCGGTCTTTTCCGCGCCGACAGGCGCGTGTCCCCGCGAAAAGTTGGTAGTGCCGCGGAGTCGTAATGCGCGCGTTTACAAGCGCATAGACAAAGCAAACGGGACTTTTCGCGGAAAAGGAGGAACAG
>CAKSEF010000024.1 GCA_934446465.1 uncultured Oscillospiraceae bacterium | reverse complement strand
CGTCCCGATTCGTCTCTTGCCGTTACTGCAAAGTGGTTATCCCCCACCTGCGACGACGTCGGTTTCCATGATATTTCACCCGTAACCGCATCTATTGACGCACCGGACGGAAGTTTTGTTCCGATATAGGAAATTGTTTCTTCATCAGGTGATTTAGCGATAACCTTTGTTGTAAAATGTTTTTCTGCCGTTGCGGTTAAATCATGAATTTTTTCAAATACGGGTGCTCCACTTATTATATTTCCGACAGGTATCTTTACCTTTTGCCCGTTGGAAATATTGTAGACAAAGCCCTTTGATGTGTCAGTCGCATCCTTATACTTTCTGATAAGTGTTACAGCTCCAACATCAAGCTTTATGCCGTTCGCCGTCTTTTCCGCATTTTCAATCTTATAGACTGCATTTTCTCCTCCGTCATTGGTAATATACACATACTTGTCCGTAAGTGAAGCAGCGTCAATATCATCAGACGTTCTGACTGAAATTGAGTTTTCAAAATTGATGTTTTTTGTAAAATCAGAAACGACTCCGCTATATGCCTTGAGCAGTTCCGAATCATCACCGATTATGTCGCCGTCATTTACATATTTGCAAATGACTTTGCCGTATTTATTTACGCTGTATACACCTACAATTCCGCGGAAATCGAAGCTCTTCTCACCATCAGAAACGGTATATGTAACTTCATTATTGGTTGCGTATACAACATAATCAATTCTGCCGCTTGTATGCGTAACTTTTACAGCTTTTGCAACATCATCTTTCTTTTCCTTGCCGTCCTTAACCGTTACGCTAACCGCTTCCATATCCGAAAGATATCTTGTGTTGCGATACGGCTCATACACTGTTGTAAACAGCGAATCCAAATTGCTTCCCGTACGCTTTGCGAGAACATACTTTAGCGTATCGGGCATCTGTATATTCAGGCTTGTGCGCGTAACATAACCATCTGCTATTGCAACCTCATTCAGCTTAAAGTCATTTAGCATTGTCATCCTCATATGTAATCCTTTAGCATCATTGATTGCATGACGGAAGTCCGTTACGTTAAAGTCAACTGAATATTTACCGACATCTGCCGCGCGGTCTACATTTTTAAGCCATGTATATCCGGGAGCAAATTTAAGGGACCCCTTCGCCGTGTACGGGTCCTCCCCGAACACGGAATCTGTTCCTGCATATGTTCCGACATAATTTCCCGACGCATCAACCTGTGGAACGAGGTTAAGTCCGCTCGTCTCGCTTATGCTGTTTGACTGAGAATGGAAGCTGTAAGTATGAACGTTTCCTCCCTTAACACGGAAGAAATCCACTCCGTACGAAACATCGGGAGTTGCCTTTACGGTTACTACCGTGCGTCGATATATTGACGCACTGCGATATGCTTTCGGCGCATCGATGTCCATGACCTTAATATCGCCACTGTCGTCAAAATGCATTGGTGTGCCGTGAATCATTTCGGCATTCTGGCCTTTTTCGTCTACAACAACGGTATTATGCGATATCGTCTGACGTACCCACTGAAGTCGATTGGGGTTTGCTCCTGTTAGTTCAGGGTATCCGATTTCAGGAGCCATATTAAGCCCGAACGCTTCGATTCCGAGGTTCAGCGCATCAAAATGTGAATGTGATGCAGAGGTGCGTCCGAAATAGATCCAGAAGTCTTGGAGATTATTTACTGAAGATGCTCCCTCTCCGCGCTTAACACCGCTTCTCAGAATTGAGAATCCGTAAGCCGGCATCATTTCGCTGACAGCGTCGTTATTTTCATCAAGTCTGTCAGTTATTTCCTTTTGTATGCTTTCCGGGTCGTTGCTGAAAATCCCATAGCGTAGTCCGTCAACTGTATATCCGTTTCTCCTATATATATATTTTGCGAGCGTTTTTCCGAGGCTTGTGTCTTTGAGGTGATTAAAACCGTCAATAATAGTATCTAAACCATCAACATACACTGTATTTGCAGTTGAACCGGTATCCGCTATCTGTGCTGTCTGCGAGCCTGCAATTACAAGCGGTGCGTATGCAGTAAACATCTTAGCAAACTTCGGATATTTGTATAAATTATACTTTGGGTCTGAACTATACTTATCAAGTGTATTTGCAAGGTCGAAAAGTCTTGTAAGCCATGAATAGTTATAGTTTGGTGCAGACTCATTCCCCATTCCGTCGCGGTCAACTTCGTCAACAAACTGGATGCTCAAGTTACCTCCGTCGCACCATTCCTTGCCGCCGCTTCTTACACGTCCTCCCGGTTGGAAGGCCCAGTCTATCATCTCGCGGCTTTCCTTGTCATTGTCGAGTACAAGTGCTGCCGACGCAAGAGTTGTCTGCTGCTGACCGTAGTTGCCGTAAATCTGACTGGCCTTGCAAGCCTTAAATGTCTCTCTGAGAAGCCCGTCCTCGATATTTTTCCAAATGAGCTTTGCGCTGTTCTTTGGGTTTTTAAGTCCTTGCTCCTTTGCTTTTTGGGAAATGTATTCGATCACGCTCGGGTCTGAATACATCGGATAGAAAGCATCTGCTCCCTCACACCATACTTGCGTATACTGGCAATCGTTTATACGGCCCATTATTTTTCCATAGCCTGTTGAGCCGTGAGCGACAAGCCATGTTTTACCATACTTCAGATAATCAAAACTCGGGAACACGTCTGCAATTCTATCGACCAGAATTGCACCCGGAACTCCGTATTTTTTATCATCCGTATAAACATATGCCTTTGAAAGCGCTTGTATTGCCTTGCTCATACTGCTCCATGACTCATGGACGTAGTATGCAATCCATGTATGACGTTCTTCTACTCCGTTGGAACAAACCCTTCCCGGTTTATATCCAAATCCGTCATCTACACCCCAGTTTGCGTCCCCGAACTTTTCAAGCGCCTCCGGATAAAGTTCGTTTTTGAGATAATCCTTTCCTCCATTTGCTACATTTTCAGCATTAAGCCTACGGGCAACCTCCGGGTTATAAATGCCATTGTTTTTCGATATTGTGAGCTTATATAATCCCTCAAAATCGTTCGACGGAAAAAGTCGTTTACAATCCGGGCACTGGACTTTCCACGGACGAGTATACAGATTTATTTTATATGCCGAGCCGCCGCTCTTGTTACCGTATTTTGTAGCAATATCCGATTGACAGTATCTACAATATCTATAATCCGGGTCATTGGTAAGACCTATCTGACGGGAACGCGGAATACCCTCATATGCTATGTTATTATAGAGCTTCTCAAAGTTTTCGGCATAATACTCGGCCGATTTTTTTGCTGCTTTTACTTCTTCTGACGCCCAACTGTATTTGGCTGCATTTTTACGTGCAGCCTCACGCATGGCGTATGTATAATACGTAGGTTCTGTCTTCTCAGTGTTTTTGATAAAGTTCACTTCGAATATGTCACTTTGGAACTCCGTTCCGCCAATTGTCAGCAAAGCCTTAACCTTTACAACTCCCTCAGAGTCAGATGTTAGTTTATTGCCGTCAACGATAGCACCGTTTCCCTCAACGATGACGAACTCTACAGGGCTATACGGTTCTTCATATCCGCTCTTATAACAAATATATGACTCCAGCTTCGCCGAGTCTCCGACGAACAACACTGTGTCGCCTTTGACAATCAGCTTATCGATTCCGCTCTTATCTTCTACCGTTACAGGTACTTCCGCGCTTGCGCTTGCGCCGTTGTGTATTATCGTAACCTTAACGTTACATGTGCCCTTTCCGACACCGCGTATAACTCCGCCTTCAAAAGTTGCAATTTCCTCATTATCGGATGTATAAATCACATCTGCGTCTTTTACGGAAATCTCGGTTCCGTCAAGAAGATTTGCCGTGAAAGACGAAGCACTTGTCTCACCTACATTCAAAATACGTTTTTCTACATTGAGGTTTACAAGCCTTACAACATTTCTCCCATCAAGAGTCAGCGTTTTTGGTGTAATATATTTGTTTTCCTTAGACGCCTCACGAAATACGATTAAGTATTCTCCCGCCTTCTTAAAATTAACAATACCAAGTGAGTCTGAGGCTTTTGTGAATTCATTTGACTTAACCGCAAAAGAAACAGTACTTACATAGTTGTCCATTGTCAGTGAAGATGTAATTTCTTTGCGTGTATCTGCAAGCGGAACAATAAATATATCAGCTACTCCCGAGTTTCCTCCCGAAACAGAAATCTTCGCACTTGAAAGCTCTGCCCAATAGGAACCGGCTGCCGGAACTTTGAGTTTCAGCGCAACCCACTCGCCGTACTTGAGAGTCATTCTCAGGCGTGCTGACACAGCTTCTCCAGAGTATGATGTAACAAGGCTGTTGAAGTTAATTACAGAATCCGAAGGGCCGGCATTTCCCCATTCCCAGTTTCCGTCCGTATAATCGTATGTAATTCCTCGAACGTCATCATTTCTCGGGTTTGCTCCGTTCCACATTACAGTCGTCCATGAATCGCTTCGTGAGGTAAATACATAATCACGGGCAACACCGCTCGGCACAACAACGCTTGTCCCTAATGTCACATCTGCTTCGCAGCGCACAGTTCTCCCCTCAAAAGTTACGTCAGCAAATATCTTTGTGTCTCCGCCGGTTTTGCTTGCCGTTATTCTGCCAGTTAATGGGTCAATAGTTCCGGCACTCGCATTCTCAATCGAGTAAACGACATCTGCCGCCGAAACGTCCGCAGAAGAACCGTCGGACATTATCGCAGAGGTTATACTTGCCATATCACCGCTGACAATAAGCTCCGCGTACATAAGTGCAACTTTGTTTCCTCCGTTCAATATAATCTTTCCGGGATAAATTGCCGTTTTTTCCCCTCCGTTCGGGGACTGAGAGTTGTATTTAAATACAACCAAGTATTTTCCTTCCGTCTCGAAAACATACTTACCTATGTCTGTTTGCACAGTACGGTAATCTTTTCCGCCGAGCATTTCGGATGAAGCGTAAAAATCAGCTTTTCCCGCGCTGTTTTCTGCAATCAGGCTTCCGTCAATATTAGAAGTATTACCCGGCAGTACGAACATATCTGCCACACATCCCTGAAAAGCCTGACCGTGTGAAAGTGTTATATCATACTCGCCCGATTTAGGTACATCGATTTCATATGCTACCCAATTATTTTTACCCGGGTTCACCTGCACTCCGTAAGAACGTATCACAAATGTTTTATTTGTCGTGGCCCATGACGGCGAAGTTCCGTAAAAACGCCAAAATCCTTTTGTATCCTTATACGAGGTATCTCTGTAGTCTGTTTTATTGGCATTTGTCGTCAAGTCATAGCTCACATTATAACCCGAGCCCGAAGCAGACACAACATTAACACTAATCTTGTCGGAAGCGACTGTGCCGTTATATTCCGCATTTATTGTTATGACTGCTTCGCCTACAGAAACGGCTTTAATAACTCCGTCTGCAGAAACGGTTGCCACATCTTTATCGCTGCTTTCAAAGCTTGCGGCAACATCATTTTTTGATACCGTGCTATGGTCAGACAGAATTGCGATATAATTAATACCGGTTTCATCGCCCGTTTTCAACTCAAGGCTGCTTGAGCTCGGAAGCACACTCATAACCGCTGTCTTTTCCCCTCCTTTAAGAGTGGCGCCCGCAACATACATATTTGCGTTTATTGTACCTTTTTTCTCCGCGCGATATACGAGCAAATAGTCACCGGCCTTTGGTATGACTACGTCTTTGCCTTTAGTTATTAAACCGTCTTCTCCTGCTCCTTCAAAGTTAATTTCCGCAACCGCATTATTACTTGTCAGTGCCGACGGAATATCGGCAGTATCACCCGGAATAAGGTATACATTTGAAAGTCCGCCCTTATCCTTTTGCGAATATTTAAAGCTGGTCTCATACTTACCTGCCGCAGGCACGCTTATACCGAAGGCCGCGTAATAACCTACGCCGGAGCCTATCTGAAGTCCGTATGAACGTTTCAGAAAAGTTGATAGTGTTTTACCGGCATTGATTGAATCATACCACCAAAAACCGTCTGTCATGTTCTTGGTGATTGTATCAACTCTCACGCCGTCATTTATCCCGCGCGTAAAATCGTATTCGAATGTATACTCCGAATACTCCGCAGATTCTGCGGTTACGCCCATAGGAATGAGCGTAATTAACATTACAAACGCAATGAATGCCGAGAAAATTCTGCGTTTTACGTTCATTTTTTCACAACCTCATTTCAGATTATTTAACGGACTCTGTAAGAAAATCCAACCAAGATTTTTCTTTACAAAAACTCCGTCTTGTAATATAATTTTAATATATATTTTTGCATACAGCAACCCAAAACTCCTTTTTTGATTTGTTCAAATTGTGTTTTCCGACAACTTATGTTTAAAATCTTTCGGATTTGTTGTAAAGTATTGCCCGAGGTGTTAATATGTACTACAATAATTCTTTTAACCAATCATATGATGTTTTATCGGTAAGCATGGGAACGTCTGTGCCATATTCTGCCGATAACTCTATAGTACCGCAAAAAATAGACGTTTCTTCACCGCCTGAGTACGCCAAGCACTCTCATCCTTATTACAAACTCTTATACGTAATAGACAGCGACCCTTTCATCAGTTATGTTGACGACCGGGAAGTTGTTTTTTCAAAAAACCAACTTTACCTTCTTCCTCCGTTTACCCTGCACACACCAAAAAATCACTACGGTGGTTTTTTATCCCATATCTGCATTAAATTCTACGTAAAAGATAATAATACACGCAAAAAAATCGGTGACATTCCGACGTTTTCCGACTGTTCCTCCAAGATGTCAGATATCCTTTTCGAAATGGTTGAGCTCGCGAAAAAACACGAGATTGACAAAAGAGGATGCACAAATGTATTCAGAAATCTACTCGATTCGTTTATAGGGTTATATATAGCCTCAAACCCCATCAGTATACAGGAACAATCAGGCACAGAAGAAGCAAAACATGAATTTTTGCCTCTTATAAAATATCTGTACTCACATTACAGTGAGGACATAAATCTTGATGATATGGCAAACTTTATGCACATGGAAAAAACACATTTTGCAAAGAAATTCAAATCGAAATATAACATAACGCCTGTAAATTACTTATACTCGCTGCGACTTACACTATCTCTCGACGAGTTAATGTATACGAATATTTCAACGCAGTCGCTTGCAAAAAAAATGGGTTTTTTCAATGTTTCCGCATATTGCAATGCTTTTAAAAAAGCCTATGGTATTTCGCCGACAGAATACCGTAAACGCTCTCAAAACAGAAAATTTGTAATCAGGTAAATCGAAGCGGAGAAATCACAAATGTGATTTCTCCGCTTCATTGAATATATAGAGGTTGGGTGTTTGCTATTTTCTTGAGTCCAGCTTACTCTTTGCAAGCTTTGTAAGGTCTGCGATGCTCCCGCCATTATCCAATACATCGGCAAACTCGCATATGCACTTGTATTCGCATGAGTTTTCATCAAGCTTTGAAATATCGCGCATAATTTCGTTTCTCGGGAGGGCGGACGTTTCATCCGAAGCAAACTTCAATGCCGCCGCATATCCTGCGTAGAGCGCGACAGGCTTTACACCTGCCTCCATGCACGAATGGATAGCTCCGACTATTCTGTCCTCCGGTGAAAGCTTGCGCTTTAAATCACGACCTACTCTGAACACGGTGTCTCCGAGCTTCTTATTTGTGAAACGATACAGCAAGTCCTCTACATGCTCGTATAGGTCCTTGAACGGGACATCGTAGCGAATTGAAAGCGCGAGTGCCGATTCAGTCATGGCCCGCATAACCATAACTTCTATTTCGGGGTCTTCTATTGCCTGCCAAATATACTCATACCCCTTGAGATTTCCAAGGTATGCGGTAAGGGAATGTCCCATATTGTGGAGGAAGAGCTTTCTTTCGATGTATAACCTGAATTTCGGGTATGCCGACATATTCTTAATCGGAGGAATTTCTCCCTTGAAGCTGTCCCTGTCCACTATAAGGTTGCAGAACGGCTCTACGCAGACTCTCAATATATCGTTTTTCGTCATATTGGGAGTCTGTATCGGCACCATTCTTCCTATTGAGGCTTCCACCGTTCCTATTAGCTTGTCGAAAAGCTTTTTTTCATCATCCGAAAGGTTGTTTTTTACAGCATCGGCAAGGAACTTATCTGCGTCTATAAGGTTTTCGCAGATAATGATGTTAAGCGGTGCCATATTTCCGCTGTTCCAGCGTTTCTTCAATCCGTCCGCTATATTCCCGACTATGCGCGGAAGAATATTAACGCCGACTGCCGTGGCCATAACATCACATTCGGCTATTGCCTTTGAAACCGCTTCTGCGTCGGTTCCGTCCACTCCGCAGACATTTTTTACAGCAATTTCTTCATTGCTGTCATTTGAAAGTACCTCAACCGTGTATTCACGGCGTTCATTAAGTGCGCCTATTATCTCACGGTTTACATCTATGAAAGACACCGAATACCCTGAAAGAGAAAAGAGTTCACCTATGAATCCCCTTCCGATATTTCCGGCGCCGTACATTACCGCCTTCAAATAATCCATCTCCTCATAAAAGAATTTCCAATAAATCGTCAATGCTTATGCCGCCAAAGAAGTCGCCGATTTTAAATACGGACAGTGCCTTTAAAACATCGCCGCGATTGTGCCGGCATCCGACCAAGGCTTCTTCGATTTCGGAGACTTCCCTGATTCCGAAGAAGTCTCCGCTGAAGTGTGCATCCTCAATCCTGCCGTCTTTCACGAGCAGACACACATCAACGTTTCCTGATTTGAATCGTTTGGTCTTTTTGAACGTATACTTCGGTGAATAGCCGAAATTCCATTCCCATGTCCGATATTTTTCATCTGCAAGTTTTTCCGCAACTTGAGTATCTTCATCGGTAATCTGATAATCAACGACATCCCCGAGCTTTTTAACTTCATCGCGAATCAGCATTGTCAGCTTGCCCGCGTCAATACTCTGCCCCGTAAGTTCACTCAGGTTTGCCACGCGCGATTCAACCGACTTAATTCCTTTGCTCTCGATTTTTTCCTTATCGGGCGAAAGTGCATTTTTCAGTATTGACATATCCACATCAAAGAGCAGTGTTCCGTGGTGCAGAAGCCGGCCGTTTAGCATAGTTTGCGCGTTACCTGAGATTTTTCGTCCGCACGCAACTATATCGTTGCGTCCCGAAACCTCCGCGCTTATGCCAAGCTTTCCGAGCGCGTTTATTATCGGAATTGCGAAACGTGAAAAACTTCTGTCCCACTCGCCCTCATGGTTTACTATGTAGGTAAAATTTATGTTTCCCATATCGTGATATACCGCGCCCCCGCCGGTTATCCGGCGGACGACGCGTATACCGTTTTCTTTTACATAGTCGATATTTATCTCGGCGAGCGTATTCTGATTTTTTCCGACAACTATTGTTTTGTCATTTTGCCAAAGCATAAAAACATCATCATCAAAATCTCTTAAAAAATGTTCTTCAAGAGCGAGATTGAAATAGCAGTCGGAGCTCTTGCTTACCGTAAAAATCATACGCCGAGCTTAGAACGGCGAAGCTCCTCATTTTCAGAGAAGTTGCCCTTCGGCGTATATCCCGCTATCGGCATAATGCGCTCATGAATCGTATCGATAATCCAATCTGCCTGCGGGAAGAACTCATGGTCAAGCTCATAGCAGGGAGTTATCCAGTTGCGTGCGCCGATTGTTGCGACAGGAGCATCAAGATAATCGAAGCATACCGATGTAATAGTCTGCGCCATATCTTTGATTATAGAACCGCGTGCGCAAGCATCGGACGCGATGACAATTTTTCCTGTTTTCTTAACGGATTCTATAACCTTATCGTAATTAAACGGAACAATGCTTCGCGCGTCAATTACTTCCGCCGAAATATTGTACTTCTCCTGAAGCGTCTTTGCCGCATCAAGTGCGCGGTAGAGCGTTGCGCCGATTGTGAGAATCGTAACGTCCGAACCGACTCTCTTGACATCGGGTTCGCCGAACGGAATTTCATAATATCCTTCCGGCACTCCGCCTTCGTGGAACTGCTCACCGACATCGTAAATTCTCTGGCTCTCAAAGAATACGACCGGGTCTGTTCCGTTGAGAGCGGAATTCATAAGTCCCTTTGCATCGTAAGGTGTTGTCGGGAATACGCATTTAAGTCCAGGAACATGAGCAATCATGGACGACCAGTCCTGAGAATGCTGTGCGCCGTACTTTGAACCTACCGAAATTCTGAGAACGACAGGCATTTTGAGGATTCCTGCGCTCATCGACTGCCACTTGGCAAGCTGGTTGAATACTTCATCTCCCGCACGGCCGAGGAAGTCGCAGTACATGAGTTCAACTATCGCGCGGCCGCCGGACATAGCATAACCGACAGCGCTGCCGACGATTGCGGCTTCGGAAATCGGCGCATTGAAGAAGCGATGATACGGGATTGACTCGGTGAGTCCGCGGTAAACCGCGAAAGCACCGCCCCAGTCTCTGTTATCTTCGCCGTACGCAACGAGAGTCGGGTCTTCATAGAACTTATCTATTATTGCCTCAAAGAGTCCGTCTCTGAGCTGGTATGCTTTGTTCTTTGAAACAAGCTTTCCCTTTGCATCAATGCCGAAACGCTCTTTTTTGCTTATCTGTATAACGCGCGGGTTCTCCTCCTTCGGCATAAGCACATCGCACTTGCCTTCTGCCATCTTCGGCATCTTGAGGTTTGAGAACATGAGTTTTTCGATTGTATCGGGGTTCTTGGAAAGGTCCATGCGCGGTGATACGCTGTCATCAACAGCGAGCTTGCATGAACGTGTAATGAGATTCTTAACATCGTCAAGAATTGCATCAAACTCGTCGTCATTTGCAACCTTTGCGTCGACAAGCTTCTTTCTGTAAGCCTTGAGCACGTCCGCCTCAATCCACGCATCAATTTCTTCCTGAGTACGATAGCTTGATGCGTCTGACGGTGAATGTCCCGTAACTCTGTATGTAAGAACATCGAGAAGAACAGGTCCGTCTCCGTTTTCAAGAATCTCCTTCTTGCGCTTCATTGCATCAATTACTGCGAGCGGGTTATATCCGTCTACGCGCTCAGCGTGCATTTCAGTCGGTGTAAATCCTGCACCGAGGCGCGCCGGCATACCGTATGCCATTGTCTCTCCGCAGGTCTGACCTCCCATTCCGTACATATTGTCAAAAATATTAAACAGTACGGGAAGTCCCTTATTGTGGCTTTCATCCCAAAGCATGCGAATCTGGTCCATTGCTGACATATTGAGCGCTTCAAGAACGGGGCCGCACCCGAGAGAAGCATCTCCGATGTTACATACAACAATTCCCTTTTTCTCGTTGATGCGCTTAAACAGTGAACCGCCGAGTGCAATCGTTGCCGAACCTCCGACTATCGCGTTGTTGGGATAAATGCCAAACGGAGTGAAGAAGGCGTGCATTGAGCCGCCGAGTCCTCTGTTGAAGCCCGTGGTGCGTGCAAATATCTCAGCAAGTGCACCGTATACGAGGAAGTCAATCGCAAGAGCCTTTACGTTACTCTTATCATACTGTCTTCCCTCTACAACCTTGAGTATATCTCCGCCGAAGAACTCGGACATTATCTTATAGAGTTCATCGTCAGAGAGCTTCTGTATGCACGAAAGACCCTTGGCAAGTATTTCGCCGTGGCTTCTGTGCGAACCGAAGATGAAGTCATCGACTCCGAGTACGTACGCCTGTCCTACCGCCGAGGCCTCCTGACCTGTTGAAAGGTGGGCAGGGCCGGGGTTTGAATAGTCGACACCGTTATAGTGGTTTGTCGTCTTTATCTGATACAGCATTGTCTCAAATTCACGGATTATTGCCATATCTCTGTAAATACGAAGAAAGTCTTCCTTTGAGTAGTTTTTGCTTTCCTCTTTAATTGTCTTATTGTACTGGTTTACAGGAATGTCATTAAATGTTATGAATCCGCTTTTTCTGACCTCATTCGGGTCTAAAAATTGTGATTTTGGCATATTGAACTCCTACTTTCTATTTCATTTTGAATATTGCTTCACGGACTATTTCGGAAACTGTCGGATGCGGGAATACAAGTTCCTTTACATCGGAAGCACGCATCTCACATTCGACCATCATTGCCGCCGAGAAAATTATCTCGGACGCATATGTGCCTATCATGTGAACGCCGATTATCTTTCCCGTTTTCTCCTCAACAAGCACTTTGCACAATCCGTCATACTCTGTATTTTCAGCCATATAACGTCCGCTGTACATCATGCTTACCGTCGACTTTTTGTATGCTATCCCCTTTGCCTTCGCGCTTTCTTCCGTTTCTCCGACGCTTGCGACCTCGGGGTTAGTATAGATTACGGACGGTATTGCATTATAGCGCATACGGTCGCGCTTTCCGAGCATATGGTTTACGCAGACCTCCGCCTCACGGTAAGCCGTATGCGCAAGCATTGACCTGCCGTTTACATCGCCCGCGGCATATACGCCCGGTACGTTTGTACGTCCGAAATCGTCGGTTACAATGGCTCCTCTGTTCGTCTCAACTCCAAGCGTTTCGAGTCCGATGTCGGCTGTCTGTGCTCTTCTTCCTATGGAAACGAGGATTTTATCCACGTTGAGAACTGTGCTCTTTCCTTCCTTTTCGTAAACGACCGTTCCGTTCCCGAAACCTGTAACCTTTGCACCGAGTTCGAATTCTACACCGAGGTTTGTGTAACGCTTGAGAAGCACGGTAGAGATTTCCCTGTCCGTCGGGCCTGCTATGCTCTGGAGCATTTCTATTACCGTTACCTTGCATCCGATAGAATTAAAGTAAGACGCCATTTCAAGTCCGATTACGCCGCCGCCGATGACAGCGAGATGCTCGGGAACTTCTTCCATATCAAGTATTTCACGGTTTGTCATGGCAAATCCCGATTCTACAGCTTCCTTAAGACCCGGAATCGGCGGCATGACGGGAACTGAGCCTGTTGCCACGAGAAGATTCTTTCCTTCAAGAACTTCATCGCCCGCGCTTACCTTGAAGCCTTCGCCCTTTCCGACTATTTTTCCGTCCGTTGCAAACACCTTAACCTTGTCTGCACGGAGAGCTGCTTCTATTCCCGCAACAAGTTTTTTGCGAACGTCATTTTTCCTTGCAACTACTGCTCTATGGTCAATCTTTACATCTTTGGCAAATACGCCGAATTTGTCGCCGTGTTTCGTGTGGTCGAAGATTTTTGCCGAGTTGAGGAATGTCTTTGTGGGAATACATCCCTCATTAAGGCACACACCGCCGAGAAAACGCTTTTCCACCAGTGCGACGCTCATTCCGCCCTCTGCGGCGCGTTCGGCTGCAAGGTATCCTGCCGGCCCTCCGCCCAAAACAACTAAATCATACATTCTTTATAATCTCCTTTCAAATCAGCATCCGAGAAGCATGTTGAAATTTGTGAGCGCATCGCAGAGTTCCTTGAGGAAACGTGCCGCAGGAGCTCCGTCAACTGCTCTGTGGTCGAAAGTAAGTGAAAGTCCCATTGCCTGATATGTACTGATTTCACCGTTCTTTTCTCTTATGCGTGTTGTAGTACCGCAAACGCCGAGTATCGCCGTCTGCGGCGGGTTAATAACAGGGGTGAAGCTCTCAATTCCGAGACTTCCGAGGTTTGTAACCGTGAAGCTCGCGCCCTTTAAGAGGTCGGGACTGCATGCGCCGTCTCTGCACATACCCGTTATGCGTTTTGATTCGGCGGAAATCTCACGGAGTGACATCTTATTTGAGTTGAAAATTGTCGGAACCATAAGTCCTCTCGGTGTGTCTGTTGCAACTCCGAGATGTACGTTATTAAAGAGACGCATTTTATCATCGATAAGATTTGCATTTAAATCCCTGTGCTTGAGAACCACTCTCGAAACAGCAAAGAGAATCATATCATTAAGTGTGACCTTTTCCATACCCATTGCTTCTCCGTTTGACTTAAGAAGCTTACGGTAATTGAGAATTGCCGTTGCGTCAAACGAAGCGTTAAGCGTGAGCTGTGCCATTTCGGAGAGCGAGCGCGTCATAGACTTTGCTATGACCTTTCTGATATTCGAGAACGGTACCTCCTCAAAGTCAGCGTCTGCCGCAGAAGCCTGTGCAGGCGCTTCATTCACCTTAGCGGAAGCAGCCGCTATATCCTCTGTTGTAACACGTCCGCCGACACCTGTGCCGACAATATGCTTTCCGAGTGCGGTTTCTGCCGCAGGTGTAACAACCTTGCCTTCAGATATGAGGCGCTCAATATCTCTCTCAATGATTCTTCCGTTGGGCCCAGTCGGCACGGCAAGCGAAACATCCGCAAACGTATGTTCGGCAAGATTTTTTGCGCGCGGTGAGATTTTGATGTTGCCGTCAGCATCTGCTGATGCCGTTGACACCACCTCTTCCTTAACGCTTTCTTTTACCTGACTTACTTCCTCTGCCTGCTCTGCGGAGTCGTCCTCACCGGACGGCTTAAATTCCGCTGTGCTTTCACCGTCGTTGCCTATAACACATACATTGAGGAGACACTCTACATCGTCGCCCTCCTCAAAGAATACGTCAAGCAGTTTTCCCGAAACTTTTGATACCTCATCGAAGCTTGCTTTATCTGTCTCATAAGAGAAAAGCAAATCTCCCTCTGCTACCATATCACCTTTCTTCTTGTGCCACTTAGATATGATACAGCTTTCTACCGACTGTCCCTGTCGGGGCATAATTACCGGTGTTGCCATTTAAACCTCTCCTTTCCTATTTGTTTTCAAGCAAAAACTTTTCTGCTTCAACGCACCACAAGCCATTGTTGCGCGAAGTAATTTCAGCAAGTTTTGCAAAAAATTCGTCATTCTCGCCGAGTTTTGCAAAGTCATCAATAGCCGTGAGCGGCATATTGATATGTGTATATATAAGTTTCTTGCCTCCTTTTATATTCGGAAGATTCAGCGTTGTATCCTTTGCACTGTCAATTCCGCCGACATGAGTAATCATAACTGCGGGGTTTATTCTTCCTTTTTCTATAAGCTCTAATGATTCACGCATATCGTCTGTATTGCCTCCCGAGGTTCCGACAATATGGTGTGCCGAATAGTGAACATCGTAGAAATTCACATTCGCACTGAACTCATGATTTGTCGGCCCTGCAAAGAAGTTAATACATCCGTCATATCCGAGAACCGAGTCCGCAAGCTCGCAGACAGGCTTTACCGGAGCCATAATAAGCGCATCGTCATATCCATTTCCGCCTGTAAGCTCCATAAGATAAGCCTTTGCGTCCTCAACCGCATTTGTATTTACATAAACAAGCTTTACTCCGTGCTTTGCCGCATCTTCGGGTGTGAGCAGACTCTCGGCGCGCTTGAGGCGCACATCGTCAATATCTGTTACGACCATAAGCGAAGGCTTTCTGTCGCCGTGTATTGCGTAATCAACAGCGCCGAGTCCCATCGGCCCCGCTCCCGCCATGAGAATAAGGTTTCCGCCTTCTTTAATTCCCATCTCGTGCTGATAGCAGCCGGGCTTTGTATGATAGAAAGCATGATACCCGCCTACAATGCAGGACATGGGCTCGGAAAGCGAGCCGTAGAAGAATGCGTCGCCGTTATAGTTTAAAAGGCAATCGCAGAGCATGACTTCGGCAGGCAGGACAACATATGCAGAACACCCGCCGACATATTTATAGGAATATCCGAGCGCGGCAAGGCTTCCTTTATAGTTTAATGCGGGCTGAATGGAAAACTTCTGCCCCGCGGAGAATTTATCCTTCCAATTATCCCCGACCTCGATAATTTTTCCGCAGAACTCATGACCGATTATAATCGGGTTTTTGTCTACATCATCAGGAACTCTCTTGTGTTCCCCGCCCTGAAGAGCCGCCTTATAGCTTGACATACATACGCTGTCTGTAACCACCTCGGCAAGAATTTCATCCTTGCCTATCTGCGGAAGCTCAAATTCTTCGAGACGCAAATCGTTTTTTCCGTATAACCGTAATGCTTTTGTTTTCATACGTTATTCTCCTTTTAAAAAATAAAATTATATAACCTTCGCGCCGTTTTCGGCAAATAGGGCACGAGATTCTTCTGTTATATTGTCGTCGCATATGAGAATATCAATATCGCTCGCATCGGCAAACGTATATGGCATCATTGTGCCTATCTTACTGCTGTCCATTAACACTATCCGAAGCATTGCGCGCTTCAGAACCGCATTTTTAAGTTCGCTGTCATGCGAGTGCCCGCAGCTGAATCCGTACTTCGGAGAGAATGCCGTAGCCGCTATAAACGCGACATCAATGTTTATGGAGTCAACGGCCAAACGCGCACTTGGACCGTACGTTGAAATACTGTCCTTATTCACCTCTCCTCCTATCAGGTTTATGCGGCTGTTTTTTAATCGGAGCAGCTCAGCCGCAACGTTTAATCCGCAAGTGGAAATAAGGAGTTTTTTGTCCGGGATAATCTCAGCCAGCGCCATTGCGGTGCTTCCCGAGTCAATAAAGACGGAGCTGTTATCCCCCACATAGCTCAGTGCTTTTTCCGCAATCAAACGCTTTTGGGCGGTATTCGTCATTGAACGCTTTGAGAATACATCCTCAACCAGCATATTTATCGCCTTTACGGAACGTGCCCCGCCGTGGATGCGAATAATTTTTCCGCCTGACTCAAGAGCTTCCAAATCGCGCCTGATTGTCATTTCTGAGACATTGGGAACAAGCTTTTTAAGCGCCGAAAGGCTGACTTCGCCGCGTGCCTGAATGTATTCGTTAATCAATACCTGCCTGTCGTTCACCCCATCATCGCCTCCCGAAAAAGCAAATGTTAGTTTCTAACATACCAAAGTTAATAATAAACATTTTTTTGTTCGAAAATATTATATAACATACACAAACCTTTTTCAATACCTTTTTGAGATAATTTTTTGTTGGTTTTAAACATTTACCCTCCCGGGAACTTAATTCCCGGGAGGGTAATATCATTTCTTTATATCTTTCCAATACTGTTCTGTTGCCGATTCAATTTTATTGTTCCCGAATCGGTAGTATTGACGGTCTTTGACGTCTTCCGGCAGATACTGCTGGCGCACCCAATGATTTTCAAATGAGTGGGGGTATTTATACGCAGTTCCGCGTCCGAGTTTTTCCGCCCCCGCATAATGCGAATCTCTCAAATGAGGCGGCACTTCCGTACCCAAGCCGTTTCTTATATCCGCAAGCGCAGAATCCACCGCGCATATCGCGGAATTTGACTTCGGCGATACGGCAAGCAGAATAACAGCCTCCGCAAGCGGAATCCTTGCCTCGGGAAGTCCGAGCTGCAGCGCGCTGTCCACGCACGACTTCACGATGGAAATTGCCTGAGGGTAAGCAAGACCCACATCTTCGCTTGCCGTAACAAGCACCCTCCTGCAAGCCGACGGCAAATCCCCTGACTCAAGCAATTTGGCAAGATAGAAAACCGCCGCATCGGGGTCCGAACCCCGAATTGATTTTTGCAGTGCGGAAACTGCGTCATAATGACTGTCGCCGTCGCGGTCTGCCTTAACGGCACTTTTCTGCGTTACCACAAGCGCATCGGCAAGTGTGATATTACATTCTCCGTTTTTATGCTCCGCACTGTTATAGAGAAGCTCGAGCGCATTAAGCGATTTTCGTATATCACCGCCACAGGCACTTGCAATATGCTCCTCGACGCCGTTTTCAAAAATCACATTGTCTTCAAGCATTCCGCTTGCGCGCCTGATGGCACAAAGAACGTCGGACGGAGAAAGCGGCTTGAACTCAAACACCGTAGCACGGGAGAGAACCGCACTGTATACATAGAAATACGGATTCTCGGTAGTTGACGCAATTATCGTCAGTTTTCCGTTTTCCATAAATTCGAGCAGAGACTGCTGCTGTTTTTTATTAAAATACTGTATCTCATCGATATATAACAGCACACCGTTCGGGGTCAATAGTGTGTCAAGGCTTGCGACAATATCCCGTATATCGTTTATCGATGCCGTTGTTGCATTGAGCTTTTTAAAATCGCGCTGTGTGTGCTTGGCGATAATCTCTGCTACCGTTGTTTTTCCAATCCCGCTCGGGCCGAAAAACACCATATTCGGAATCTGCCCGGAAAGGATTATTCTGCGCAATATCCCGTTTTCTCCCAGTATGTGTCTCTGTCCGAAAACCTCGTCTAAGTTGTCAGGTCGGACTCTGTCCGCAAGCGGTCTGTACATTTTATGCCTCCAAAGCAGAAAAATCAGTAGAGCGGGTGTTTATCGCAGAGTGCCTTAACGCAGCCGCGAATATAGTCCTTCTTTTCATCAAATACCGTGGCCGTAAGGTGGATAAGGCGTGCTATCTCCGCCATGTCCGTTTCACCGAAACCGCGGCTTGTAACGGCAGGAGTTCCGATTCTTACTCCGCTCGTTACGAACGGCTTCTCCGGGTCGTTCGGGATTGTATTTTTATTGAGAGTAATTCCGACCTCATCGAGGCGTTTTTCAAGTTCTTTCCCAGTAATCTTGAACTTCCTGAGGTCAACCAGCATGAGGTGATTGTCTGTACCGCCGGACACAAGGTCGAATCCGCACTGCATGAGCGACTCTGCGAGAACGGATGCGTTTTTAACAACCCGTTTCTGGTACTCTGTAAATTCAGGCTTTAATGCCTCTCCGAAGCAAACCGCCTTCGCCGCAATTATGTGCATGAGCGGGCCGCCCATTGTTCCCGGGAAAACCGCCTTGTCAATCTGTTTTGCGAGTTCTTCCCTGCACATTATTATTCCTCCGCGCGGACCGCGGAGAGTTTTATGCGTTGTAGTTGTAACCACATCGGCATACGGCACGGGGTTGGGATGCAGTCCTGCGGCTACAAGTCCTGCGATATGCGCCATATCTACCATGAAATACGCGCCTACGGACTTGGCAATCTGCGAAAATCTCTCGAAATCTATCTTTCTCGGATATGCAGACGCGCCTGCAATTATCATTTTCGGCTTGCACTCCTTCGCCGTTTCCTCAAGCTTTTCATAATCGATGAGATGCGTTTCCGGGTCGACACCGTAAGGTACTATATTATAATAAGAACCCGAAATATTTACGGGGCTTCCGTGCGTGAGGTGTCCGCCCTCGCTCAGATTCATTCCCATAACCGTCTCGCCCGGCTTTACGAGCGCAAAATACACGGCGAGATTGGCAGATGCTCCGCTGTGCGGTTGAATGTTTACGTGTTCCGCTCCGAAAAGCTCTTTCGCTCTCTCCTGTGCAACACGCTCTACAACGTCAACACATTCGCAGCCGCCGTAATATCTCTTTCCGGGCAGCCCCTCTGCATATTTGTTCGTCAAAACGGTTCCTGCCGCAGCAAGTACCGCCGGGCTTACGAAGTTCTCGGATGCTATAAGTTCAATGTTTCCTCGCTGTCTGTTATACTCAGCCTCAACAGCATTCCCGATTTCGGGGTCATTTTCCTTGAGAAAATCAATTCCTTCTCTAATCATAATACATCTCCTTATCATATAAATTGTATTTTAGCGTCAGCAGACGCATAATCACAGTTTTTTTATCAGCTTGAGTTTTTTTGCCGCGAAAACGGACAGCAGCGCAAATACCGTTCCGAACGCTGCGCCCGCCAGAACGTCCGTGAAATAATGCACATTCAAATAAATTCTTGAAACGCCGATTAAAAGCGAAAGAATCACAAGCGCAGAACCTGCAAGCTTGTTTTTAATAAAAACTACTACGGAAATCGAAAACGCCGTTGCCGTGTGCATGGACGGGAACGAAAAATCGTTCATTCGCTCAATAAGCATCGCGGCATTTTCAACATTGCACGGTCTTATTCTTCCGACTAAAGGTTTCACAACATAATTTCCTATCAAAAAGCATGACGCAAGCGAAACCGCCGACACAGTTCCCGTATTTCGGTATTTCTTAAAGATAAACATAAGCGCTATTAAGAGAATCCAAAAAGCGCCGCCGTCTCCAAGCTTTGTAATAAAAATCATCATCTTATCAACGGCAGGCGAGGAAACGGATTTCAGTACATTCATGACTGCTGTATCTATTGTTGAAACAAGTGTTAACAAATCAAAGCTTCCTCCGGAACTCATTTATTCTCTTGCGGAACGGCTTCCGAATCAAAGTGATTCATTATCAATCCGTATGCGTTATCTACCGTATAATTATCGTTTAGATAGTTCCATGCCCTCTCGCCGAGCGATCCCCTGTCTGCATCACAGGCAAGTTTTACGGCGGAGTCAAACTCTGCCACGCTGTTTCCTGTGCACGACCATCCGAAGCCGCCGTTTTCAATAGTTGAACCTATATCGGAATTTGCATCCGTTACCGATATTACCGGCAATTTTGCCTGCATATACGAAAGAAGCCTGCTGGGAAAATTCGGTATTGTAAATCTGCTGTCTATGAATATCAATCCCACATCACAGCTTCCGACCATTCGGTCATAGTCCTCCTTAGGAAGCTTCTTCATCAGCTTTAGGTTCTTCTGTTCGCTTCTCAGCACGTATTCCTCAATTTTCTTATATTCGGTGCCGTCTCCGACAACGAGGAAGAACACATCTTCCCTGTCCTTCTGACTTTCAAGACATTTAATGAGAAACGGTATACCCTGAGGTTTTCCGAGGTTTCCTCCGTAAATAAACACGGTTTTATCATTCGGTATACCGTACTTTTTGCGCATTTCACCCTTATCCTCCGCGCACACCGTCATATCGCGCGGTGAAATGGAATTGGGACACACTTCAACGCGTTCCTTGGATATCGTGCTGTTATTTTTCAGCAGATACTCCACGTTTGCGGGGGACATACACCCGATAAAATCCGATGTTTTATAAAGGCGTTCCTCTTTTTTTCTGAAATACTTATACATGATGCACTTAACGCCGTTTTTCGTCATCATTCCGATATCAACGGCATTTTGCGGAAATATATCCTTAAGCAACAGGTAGGAGGAGGCGTTGTCGCGCCTTTTTATATACTTAATAACCTTTTCAAAGGTAATCGGAGGTGTTGAGTACATAACCAAATCAAATTTCACACCGCCGAAATACTTTTTAATCGCCTTGAGAAATTTTCCTTCTATTTGGAGTGTCGATATACCCTTTTCCACAATCCCGCACTTAGTTATGTTTCCTATTTTTACGTGGAGCATATGAACTCCGCCGTCTTCCGACAGCGATGTTTCCATTCCCCGCCGTTTTTCGTACGGACTCACGGTATAGACATCGTGTCCGTTGTCTCTGAAGCATCTCAAAAGGTCAGGGTATATTCCGTAGTCTTCTATGCTTTCCATACGCCCTATTGTCAGGAACAGTATCTTCATATGTTTTCGGCCTTTCTTATTGCAACTTCGTTATATTTCATCATATAAATGCCCTCGTCGTATGCACCGATATTCGGGGTGTTTCTCTTGCCGTCAAGGTTGTTCAGAATCATACTCATATGGTCGCATCCGCACTCGTATGCGTGAGGGTATCCGCCGCCGAATCTCGGGTTTACCTCAGATATATAATACTTTCCGCCAACGTCGAAAATGTCTATATCTATCTGCCCGAGCCACCCGCTTTCCCGCACAAATTTTTCAATCAGCGCGAACAGTGCGTCATCCTTAAACGAGACGGATTTGTCTGTCTCGCCCGCACGCATTACTATTTTCTTTTTCGTGAAAATTGAAACAACTTCCCCGCTGAACATGTCGATATATACGTCGGCGCCTATCTCCCGGCCGTCTAGGAACTCCTGTATCATGAGGTTATCACTGTGGGCAAAAAGAAGCTCGACGGTTTTCCTGTCATAGACCTTTGAAATGGCTATGCTTGCGCTCCCGCGGACAGGCTTTACGAACACAGGGAAATCTATCAGCCCGCTATCCAAATCCCTATAAAACAATTCCTTGTCAACGTAGCTCTTCGCGCAGTTATAGCCGTGCGCGTTTAGCCAATTAAACATTTCAAGCTTATCGAGTGCCCTTTCGCAGAGGTTGTAGGAAGAGCCGATTACGGTAACTCCAAGTTGCTTAAATCTGTCCTCATTTTCTGCAAGCAGAGAAAGCTCCGGGTCGATGAGAGAAAGCACTCCGTCGATTTTTTCCTTTCGGCAAATATCAAATATAACGTCGATGTACCCGTCATCGGTCATGCGCGGTACTTTGTAAAACTTGTCGGCTTCATACACCGATGGCGCAAGCTCACTCATGTCCGTGGCAATAACCTTTCCTCTGCCGTTGAGCGCTTTTTTGAAGTATTGCACTATTTTATTTCTTGTTCCCGAGCTTAAAATCAAGACATTCATATTTTTAATCCTCTAATAT
>CAKSEF010000023.1 GCA_934446465.1 uncultured Oscillospiraceae bacterium | reverse complement strand
TGGGATAACTTCCAGAAAGAGCTTAACAAGCTCCCGATTGATGACCTGCTTTCCATTTACGAGACTGCGTACAACCGAGTCAAGTAATTTTTGCTCATAACCGAAAGGCGCAAGCCTTTCGGTTATTTTATTGACAAAAAAACGTAAATATGTATAATGAAAATAGAACGTGCGCGGACTCCGCGCAGTAATAAATGTTTGCGGTAGATGAAAATGGACGAAAAACGTGGACTTAATTCCAATCAGCTTAAAATAATTGCTATTTTCGCAATGACGGCAGACCACCTTGCCTGTGTGATGTATCCGAACTATCCACGGATATGGTGGGTAATTCTGATACATATAATAGGACGTATAACTGCGCCGATTATGTGGTTTATGGTCTCGGAAGGGTACAATCACACGAGGAATTTGAGAAAGTACATAACACGGCTTTTCGCCTTTGCGTCTGTGTCGCACTTTGCATACAATTTTGCATTCGGAATCCCGTTCCTGCCTTTTAAAACGTCGGTTTTGAATCAGACGAGCGTAATATGGTCTCTTGCATGGGGTGTTGTTGCCCTCGCGCTTACGGATGAAAACCGATTTAAAACGAAGCCTTGGCAGCGTGTACTTATTGTTCTTGCCATATGCACCGTAACATTTTGCTCGGATTGGAGCTGTATCGCCGTGCTCGCCATTCTCGGCATAAATTCCCGCAGAGGCAGTCTTAAGGCACAGACAATGCAAATGATGTTCTACGTCTCCATATATGCGCTCGTTTATTACCTGTTTATCGATAAGGTCTATGGACTGATACAATTCGGGGTCATTCTGTCAGTCCCGCTCATGGCATGCTATAACGGAAAACTCGGAAAACCGCTCGGAACTAAATGGTTTTTCTATATTTACTACCCCGCGCACCTTTTTCTGTGCGGAATATTAAGAGTTATTCTGTGGGGAAATGTCAAACTGATGTAAGGAGAAGTGTTATGAAAAAAACTCTTCCTTTCGCGGTGCTCTTTGTGCTTGTTGCAATCCTTTCCGCGTGCGGAAAAGGGGAGAGTGCGAACGTAAGCGTAAGCTATGCGGATGCGGACACCCTCTCGAAGTATCCGTCATATCTCGAATACAATGACGATTACGGAGAAACGCATATTCTGATAGTACCGGATGCAACCGTTTATGATTTTAAAATTGTAAACGTAGGATTTGACGAAGTCGGAAACGATATAAAGCTGAAAATCACAGACACCGTATATTCGGCGGAGGAGTTGTCGCCCGAAAAGCCGATTAAGGCATACATATCACTTGGGGAGACAATCCCGATTCGCGGAATATCATACAGAAGCAAAAACGGGGAAGTTAAATCATACGGCCTCGGCATCAGCGGAAAAGACGGCTCGTTAATACTTACCGAAATAGAATGAGATATAGCTAAAAAGCATAACATCGAACAAATGTTATGCTTTTTTTTATATTTTACTTGCCAATGTGATTCATATCTGATAAAATGTATGAGTGTGTTTTAATACATATATGTGTTGAAAACAATTCGGAAGGGGAAGAATACATGAGCAGATTGCTTATACGTACACCCAGTGAGACGCAGACAGTCGTTGACGGGCTGTACAGCAATATGGAACGCAGAATCGCGGCGAGCCCTCCGGGACTTTGCCCGGTTGACATGGCATTGAATTTTTTGAATTTGTGTCATGCTCAGTCGTGCGGTAAATGTGTTCCGTGCAGGGTCGGACTCGGTCAGATTTCAAAGCTTTTGAATGAAATTCTTGACGGAAAAGCAACGATGAAGACACTTGAAACTGTTGAAAAAACAGCAAAGGCGATACGCGATTCGGCGGACTGTGCAATCGGTTGGAACGCTGCGGAGCTTGTTCTTAAAGGGATTCAGGGATTCGGAGACGATTATGAGGCACATATTAAAGAACACAGATGCCTTGCATCACTCCAAAACCCCGTGCCGTGCCGTGCGCTCTGCCCCGCGGGAGTCGATATCCCCGGCTATATTGCGCTTATCGCCGACGGCAGATACTCCGACGCGGTGCGCCTTATAAAAAAAGACAATCCGTTCCCGATTGCCTGCGCCTATATCTGCGAGCACCCGTGCGAGGCACGCTGCCGCAGAAGTATGTTGGATGACCCGATAAATATCCGCGGACTGAAAAAGTTTGCGGTAAATAACGCGGGTAACGTGCCGAACCCGCCGTGCGCGCTTCCTACGGGGAAGAAAGTTGCGGTAATAGGTGGCGGGCCGGGCGGTCTCTCCGCCGCATACTACCTCACGCTTATGGGACACAAGGTTACCGTTTACGAAAAGCGGAAACAGCTCGGAGGAATGCTCCGCTACGGGATTCCGAATTACCGTTTCCCGCGCGAGAAGCTTGACGAGGAAATAAATTCAATTTTATCTGTCGGAATTGAGGTACATACGGAGATCGATATCGGAACGGACATCGGCTTTGACGAACTCAAAAAGAAGTATGACGCGCTCTACATTGCAATCGGTGCGCAGACAGATAAAAAGACGGGCATGGAGGGTGAAGACAGCGCGGGCGTTATATCCGCAGTCGAACTGCTCCGCGGAATAGGCGACAATATTATGCCGGATTTAACGGGAAAGAAGGTTGTCGTCATAGGCGGAGGAAACGTCGCAATGGACGTGACCCGAAGCGCACTGCGTCTCGGTGCCGAGAAGGTAAGCTGTGTCTACCGCCGCCGTCAGTGCGACATGACGGCTCTCCCGGAAGAGGTCGAGGGCGCGCTTGCCGAAGGGGCAGAGATGCTCACGCTTCAGGCGCCTGTTCGAATTGAGGCAGATAAGAACGGTAACGCCGTTGCTCTGTGGGTACAGCCTCAGATAATAGGCTTGTTTGATAAGGGCGGACGTCCGCGTCCCGGCTCGGCGGACAAGGAGGAAGTGAGAATCCCCGCAGATATAATCGTGCTTGCCATAGGTCAGGGAGTTGAGTCTCAGGGCTTTGAACAGTCGGGAATTGCCGTTAAATACGGCAACATCATAGCACAGGAGGACAGCAGACTCCCCTCGGGCGAAGGAATATTCGCAGGCGGCGACTGTGTAACGGGCCCGGCCACGGCGATTAAGGCAATCGCGGCAGGCAAGGTCGCGGCGGCAAACATCGACGAATATCTCGGATATCACCATGAGATAGATATAGATATCGAGCTGCCGTCTCCCAAGTTCAATGACAAACCGCAGCACGGAAGAATCAATCTCAGCGAACGCGAAGCAACCGAGAGAAGGAACGACTTCGACTGCATCGAATGTGAGATGACATGCCAGGAGGCAAATGCCG
Organism: uncultured Oscillospiraceae bacterium; assembly: GCA_934446465.1. Lineage (GTDB taxonomy): Bacteria > Bacillota > Clostridia > Oscillospirales > JAAYXM01 > CAKSEF01. The sequence goes on along the minus strand of CAKSEF010000023.1, from coordinate 20,341 downwards.
AATCATCGCGTTGCCTGAGGTGCGACCACTACGGCTACGGAAGCTTCAAGGGAGGAAGAACTGTAAAATGGTAAATCTTACAATAGACGGGCAGAAAGTACGCGTGCATGAGGGAACTTCAATAATCGAAGCCGCCAAGACCGTCAGTATAAACATTCCCTCCCTTTGCTATCTGAAGGACAGAAACGAAATCGGCGCATGCCGAATCTGCATGGTTGAAATAGAAGGAACGGAACAGCTCGTTCCGTCCTGCATAAACAAGGTTTCGGAGGGTATGGTTATACATACAAACTCTGAGCGAGTGAGAGCTGCGAGAAATACAAACCTCCGTCTCATACTTTCGCAGCATGACGGTAACTGTACAATGTGCATACGCAACGGCAACTGCACGCTGCAAGATCTTGCACGCGATTTCAACCTTGTGCATAACAATTTCCCGCGCGATGTTCCGCAGAACGAGTGGGACGAGAGCAATTACCTCATCAGGCACAACAGTAAATGCGTTAAATGTATGCGCTGTATCCAGGTATGCGACAAAGTCCAGTCGTTGAATATATGGGACGTAGTAAACACAGGAAGCAGAACAAGCGTCGGCGTTTCTCTAAACCGGAACTTTGCGGATACCGACTGCTCGCTGTGCGGGCAGTGCATAACGCATTGTCCGACGGGTGCGCTGTCCGAGCGCGACGATTCTGCGGCGGTATACGAAGCTATCCATAATCCCGAGATAACGACCGTTGTTCAGGTAGCGCCAGCGGTGCGCGCCGCATGGGCGGAGAATCTCGGCATACCGAAAAAAACCGCGTCGCCGAAGAGACTCGCCGCGGCTCTGCGCCGTATAGGCTTTGATTATGTATTTGACACGAACTTTTCCGCCGACCTCACGGTCATGGAGGAGGGAAGCGAATTTATCGAACGCTTCACGCATAAAGAAAATTACAGATGGCCTATGTTCACCTCCTGCTGCCCGGGCTGGGTGCGCTTTGTGCGTTCGCAATTCCCGGACTACACGGATAACCTCTCGACTGCAAAATCACCCCAGCAGATGTTCGGAGCTGTCGCTAAGAGCTATTTTGCAGAAAAAATCGGCGTAGACCCGCACAAGATGTTTGTGGTTTCGGTTATGCCCTGTGTCTCCAAGAAAAGCGAGGGCGCACAGCCGAATCAGAACGATGCCTGCGGTGATCCCGATGTTGACGCAGTTATAACGACACGCGAGCTCGAAAGAATGTTCAGAAGCGACCATATCGAGCCCGCAACGCTCCCCGAGACCGATTTTGATTCACCGCTCGGAACAAGCTCCGGCGCAGGCGTCATATTCGGCGCGACGGGCGGAGTTATGGACGCGGCACTGCGTTCGGCGTACTACTTCATTACGGGGAAGAATCCCGACCCGGACGCTTTCCGCGCAGTAAGAGGAAAAGACGGACGACGCGAAGCTGTGTTCACAATACCCGGTGTCGGAAATATAAGCGTTGCCGTGGTAAGCGGTCTTGAAAACACAAGAAGGCTCATGACAGATATAGAAAACGGCGAGGTAAGCTATGATTTTGTCGAAGTGATGGCTTGCCCCGGAGGCTGTGCGGGCGGCGGCGGCCAGCCGATTCACGAGGGTGAAGAGCTTGCGGGTGTCCGCGGTGAGATGCTTTGGCAAATCGATGCGAACGAGGATATACGCTTCTCGCACGAAAACCCCGAGATTATAAAGCTCTATGAGGACTATCTGATAAAGCCGTGCGGAGAAAAATCGCATCATCTCCTGCATACCGACCATCACGGATGGGACATGCCGTTATCCCCGCGCCTAAAGAAATAATCATAAGTAAAACGAACCCCGAATTTCGGGGTTCGTTTTATTGCTGTCTTTTAAGTTAATTACTGCCGAAGCTTTGTCGGGCAACCTTACGGTATCCGAACTGTAAGATTCCGGGAATGTCTTTTCCTCTCTTTTCACCGCACCGTTTTTTCGGCGCTTCGGCAAAACGAAGTCATTGCCTGCAACCGTCAATAACCCCAGGTCATCAATTTCCACTTTCCGACTTCGCTTCGGGCAAGCCACCATGACCATGTATATTCAGTGTTGGGTTCCCATGCCCCGCCTCCTTTTTTCGGAGACCTGAAACTGCTTTCGAACATGATACATTGAGTAAAAACCTCTTTGACATCACTTGAATTGTTTAAATCGTTCATCCAAACAATATTATCCGCATTATTACAATCATCGGATGAATAAGAAAGACTGTGCAATTCACATCCCTCCCACGAGCCGAGCGTATTCTTAATTATCTCTATCGCATCATCCATATCCGCTTTCGTATAGACGGAAGAACTGCCGTAATCAATCTTTGCGTTTGATGTCGATGCACCGCCGCATCCTGCCGGCAGGAGAACGAGAATAACACATATAATACCTAATACTGTTTTTTTCATGTTTTTCTTCACCTCAATAAATAATAAAGATGGGTATGTATCGGTTTAAAGCTTTGTTATGAACTTTGCGGCGGATTTGTAAAGCAGACGCTTTGTTCCCGCATTGTCAAACGCGATTTCCAGAAGTATATCCCCGCCCATCGGCGTGGCAGAGACGACAAGACCGTCCTTGAAAGCCTTGTGGCGGACGCGGTCGCCCGGGGAGAGCGTTTCGCCTGCCGCTGCAGATTGATTCTTTTTTAAATCGGAAACGACAGAGGACGACGAAATTCCGCGGGAGTCCGAATAATGTTTCGGGGCAGGGAATTCGGCGGTTGTGCGCGTGTATGCCGTTTTGTCAAACCCATAATCGCCGAAGCTTTCGGAGAACGAGCGTGTGCTTCGGGTTTCTTCCTCTCCCTGGATTTCGCAGAGGCTTGACGGTATCTCGGAGAGAAAACGCGATTTCTTTCCGTACTTCGTCTGCCCGAACATGGTTCGGAGAGTTGCATACGTCATAAACAGCTCGCGCTTTGCGCGGGTTGAAGCAACGTAGAACAGTCTGCGTTCTTCCTCGATCTCGGAGTCAATTCCGAGTGAGCGCATACTCGGGAACATTCCTTCTTCAAGACCCGATATGAAAACACGCTCGAACTCAAGACCTTTCGCGCTGTGTACGGTCATCAGCGTAACGCTGTCCTCGTCGGCACTGAGATTGTCGAGGTCGGTATACAGCGAAACCTCCTCAAGAAATCCCGAGAGCGACGGCGATTCACTGCGCGATTCGTATTCGAGAATGGTGGATTTAAGCTCCATGATATTTTCGAGCCGACCCTTGCTCTCTATGTCATCTTTCAGGATGAGTGCATTTGAGTAACCCGATTGAACCATAAGCTCATCATAGAGCTCCGAGAGCTTGCACTCATGCGATTTTTTTCTGAGGGATTCTATTATATCCCCGAAAGTTCTCAAAGCGGAGGATGCGCCAGACGGTATCTCCGCATAATCATTTGCCTTGAGTATGATGTCATATGGCGAAATTCCATCCCGCAGAGCGAGGCTTTCAATGAGTGTAACCGTTTTTCCGCCTATTTTGCGGGCGGGGACGTTGATAATCCGCTTCAGGCGCAGGGTATCGCTCGGGTTTGCTATGACACAGAGGTAGGAGAGCATATCTTTTACCTCCGCACGCTCGAAGAAGCGCATACCGCCGACTATGCGGTACGGTATGCCCGCACGCTGGAGCGCGCCTTCAAGCTGCATCGACTGCGCGTTGATTCTGTAAAGAATCGCAAATTCCGAGAACTTTGCGCCGTCGGCGCGTCTTGAAATTATGTTTTCGGCTATGTACGATGCTTCTTCACGCTCATTTTCGGCGCGGAAAATTATCGGGAGCGGGCCGTTTTGGATATCCGTCCAAAGCTCCTTGCCTTTTCTTCCCTGATTGTTTTTAATAACGCTGTTCGCGACGTTCAGAATATGGGAAGTTGAACGGTAATTCTGTTCAAGGCGTATCAGCTCCGCGTTTTTGAACTGCTTTTCAAAATTCAGTATATTTTCAATGGTTGCACCGCGGAAACGGTATATGCTCTGGTCATCGTCTCCGACGACGCATATATTTCCGCGCTCTCCCGCCAAAAGCGAGACGAGAAGATATTGTGCGTGGTTTGTATCTTGGTACTCGTCTACAAGTATATACCTGAATTTTCTGCGGTAATAGTCGAGGATATCGTCATTATCGCGCAGTATATTTACCGTGTGCATTATTATATCGTCAAAATCGAGCGCGTTTGCGTCCTTAAGCCGTGCCTGATATTTTGAATATATCTTTGAAACCTGTTCGAGTCGGGCATTGCCCTCGCTTTCGGCTTTGAAGTCGGAAGGAGACATCATGGAATCCTTTGCACGGCTTATAACGTTCAGCACGGATTTTGGGGGAAGCATTTTCGTGTCAATATTAAGCTCTGTGCATATATCCTTTATGACACGTTCCGCGTCTGACGCATCGTAAATTGTGAATGAGGACGAAAAGCCTATTCTGTCTATCGTTTTCCGCAAAATTCTCACACAGGCGGAGTGGAAGGTTGCCGCCCAGATGTCGTCCGCACTGTCGCCGACGGCTTTTTTAAGGCGCTCCTTAAGCTCATTTGCCGCTTTATTTGTGAAGGTTATTGCGATTATTGACCAAGGCGGGGCGGGGTTTAGCGCACAAACCGCTTCTGCTGCCGACTTCAGAGTGCTGTCGCCCGTTTTCAGATACTCTGCGAGTATTTCGGCGTCCATATCCGAAATGCTGTCGGGAATTTTGCTTGAGTTATATGCGTTCCCGTATTTGATTATATTGGCAATCCTGTTTATAATGACCGTGGTTTTTCCGCTCCCCGCGCCGGCAAGGAGCAGAAGCGGGCCCTCGGTTTTAAAAACTGCCTTCTTCTGAACATCGTTGAGGCGCGAAAACTCACGATTGAGAAATTCGCGCCGAAGTTCGGTGAATTTGTCTTTTGAAAATAATTCAAGCATACGAAACTACTCTCCAAAATATGCCGCGCCGATTATTCCTGCGTCATTTCCGAGCTTTGCAATGAGAAGCTCGGGGTATTTCCCGCCGCTGCAATATGATTTTTTGTGTATGATTTCGCGGAGCGGAGCAAGCAGGGTTTCGCCCTCTTTTGAAATTCCTCCGCCGAAAATAACAACATCGGGCTGAAGAAGGTTTACAACATCAACAAGACCGAGAGAAAGGTAGTTTATATATCCGTCAACGACCGCCTTGCCCGTTTCGTCTCCCGCGCGCATTGCGTCAAATGCCGTTTTGCCTGTAACACCGCCCGTTGATTTGGCAACGTCCCAGAGCATGCTCTCGGGGTGCTTTTCCATTGCTTCCTGAGTCTGGCGCTTCAGCGCGGTTGCAGAGGCGTAAAGCTCGTAGCATCCGTTGCGTCCGCAGGTGCACGGGATTCCGTCGGGAAAGAGAGACACATGGCCGAGCTCACCCGCGGCACCGTTACAGCCCGTGAAGAGCTTATTGTTAAAAATAAGACCTGAGCCTATTCCCGTGCCGAGTGTAATCATGACAACGTTTTCGTAGTCCTTTGCGATACCGACGCGTGCTTCTGCGAGAACCGCGGCGTTCGCATCGTTCCCGATAAAGGCGGGAAGAGATGTTTCGCGCGTTACATATTCCGCGAGATGCGTATTTGCAAAGGGAATATTGTTGCAATAGATAACCACGCCCGTGCGGTCGTCGGCAAATCCGGGAACGCCTATGCCTACGGAGGTTATTTTTTCGTCGGTTTCATCGGAAAGCGCGCGTATAAGAGATACAATGTCCTCGCATATGCCGAGTTCTCCGCGTGAGCTGTCCGTCGGGACGCTTTTTTTGAGAACGAGAGTTCCGTCGTCGGAGACGAGGCCACCCGCAATATTCGTGCCGCCTAAATCTATTCCTATCTTCATAACCTTTATTTTCTCCTGTCTGTTAATCGTAAAAGTTACCGCTGAGTCTGTCTGAAAGCTCCTGCGCCGCATTAAAGCCCATTTTCTTATGGCGGTTATTCATTGCCGCTACTTCGATGATAACGGCGAGATTACGGCCCGGCTTAACCGGGAGCGTGAGCGAAGGAATTTCAATGCCGAGAATGTCCATGTGTTCGGTCTCCATGCCGAAACGGTCGTACTGCTTGCCCGTTTTCCATGCCTCGAGGTTGATAACGAGGTCAACCTTTTCGGTGAGTTTTACCGAACCCATACCGAAAATACGGCGCACATCAACCACACCTATTCCGCGGAGCTCGATATAATGCCGTATAATTTCGGGGGCAGAGCCGACTATGCTCTTGGAAGAAACGCGCTTAAGCTCAACCGCGTCGTCGGCTATGAGACGATGACCGCGCTTTACAAGCTCGATAGCCGTTTCACTCTTGCCTATTCCGCTTTCGCCGAGAAGAAGCACGCCCTCGCCGTATACCTCAACAAGAACGCCGTGGCGCGTGATTCTCGGGGCGAGCTGTACATTCAAATAAGAAATAAGCGCCGCCATGAAGTTTGACGTAACATAACTTGTGCGGAGAAGCGGTGTGTTATGCTCCTTTGCCACCGCAATGAGTTCGTCGGGAACTTCGATGTTTCTGGTGAAAATCACGAACGGAACATTTTTGGAGAGGAGCGTGTCGAATCTCTGTGCGCGCTCTGCGGGTGAGAGCGTGGAGAGAAATGTCATTTCGACCTTTCCGATAATCTCCGTGCGCGTATTGTCAAAATAATCGAAGAATTTTGCCGAAAGCTGAAGTCCGGGGCGGTTTAGGTCGGTAGAGGAGAGCTCGGTATCTTCATAGCCGTCAGGGCCGTAAATTGTCTCAAGCGAAAACTCGTCAATTATTTTCTTGAGCTTTATGGTGTATTTTGAGGAATTTGAATTCATATCCGTATCCATATTATGCACCTCCGATATAACCTAATTATAAACGGAAACGCATTCGATTTCAACAGGAATATTATAAAAACAAGGCACGGAAAATTCCGTGCCTTGTCTGAGTCTTAAATTATTATTTGCCTGCCTGCATTTCCGCGACGGATTCCAGAACGGCATCAGCCATGTAGATGAGCTGTTCTTCGGAGAGACCGTAGAGCGGGAGATGTGTGAAGCGCTTGTAGAATACTTCCTCGCATACGGGGCAGGATTTTGCGATATCATCGCGGTTATAGCCGAACTCGCGTATGACGTCGAAGCGGTAGAGCGGGCCGAAATGCGGGATATTTGTAACACCCTTTTCTTCGAGCTTTCTCTTGAGTGTCTGTATGTCTCCGCCTGCGCGCTCGGGGTCTATCTGGAGGAGATAGAGGTGGAATGTCGGCTTAATATCCTTTTCATCAACCTTCTGAGGAATGATTGCGGGATTCTCGGCAAAACGCCTTGTAAGATATTCCGCGGCGGCTCTGCGCTCTGCGATTATCTTCTCATTGCGTGCAAGCTGGAGTCTGAGTCCGAGAGCCTGAAGCTCCGTAGTGGATGAGTTACCGCCTACAAACGGCCCGAACTTTCCGGGAATCGGCGTAATGTCATAGAGCCAATTCTCTATCTTCTGGGAGAAGTCGAGACCGAGGAAGCGCGCACGCTTCATGTCGTCGGAGAAGCCGGGAACATTCGTTGTGAGTATTCCGCCTTCGCCGAAAGACGTGATGTTCTTAACCTCGTGGAAGGAGAATCCGGCAAAATCGCCGATTGTTCCTACATGACGGCCTTTATAAATTGCTCCGAACGCATGAGCCGCGTCCTCGAGAACGAGAATGTCGTGCTTCTTTGCAATTTCCATTATCGGGTCCATGTCAACGGGATATCCGCCGATATGTACGGGAACTATCATTTTTGTCTTGTCGGTAATCTTGCGCTCTACATCCTTCGGGTCCATATTGATGGTAACGGGGTCGACATCCGCGAATACGAGCTTTGCGCCGATTGCGAGCGGGTATGCCATTGTAGCCACAAATGTGATTGCGGGAACGATTACTTCGTCGCCGGGTTTTAAATTTGCATACTTGTATGCGATTTCAAAACCTGCCGTGCAGTTTGCAACGAAAGCACAGCCCTTTGTTCCGAGATATTTGTCAACCTCGTCTTCGGCTGCCTCGACCTGTGAGCCGAGGGAGAGCTTTCCGGGAGGTGTTGAAATCTCGGAGAGCTTATATATGTCATCCTTGACCGCGGCAAGGCGGGCGTCGTAATCTGCGCCTTCACCCTGCATTAAAAACTTAACTATCGCGAGAAGGTCGTCAGCGTTGTAATTCTCGCCGACGGCTGCCCACGGTACGCGTGTTTCGCCTGTGTTGTATCTGAAGTCGGTAGCTTTTTTTGCCATTGTTATAACTCCTTTCGTCCTTTGTGCTTATATTTTAAAACATTATTATCGGTTTGTCAATAATTTTTGCATTGATTAAAAGAATTATATTTAGTTAAAAGAAGAGTCTGACGGCGAGTGCGGCGGCGGCAAATCCGGTGAAGTCCGCACAGAGCGCGGCGGGGATTGCATAGCGCGTGTCGCGGATTTTGAGGGAACCGAAATAGACCGCTATGGTATAGAAGGTTGTTTCGGAGGCTCCGAGCATAACGGCGCAGACGCGGCCGACGTAAGAATCGGCGCCGTTTGCCGAAATTAACTCGCTTCCGTAGGCAAGAGCAGCACTTCCCGACAGCGGACGCAGAATCATAAGAGGGGCACATTCGCGGGGGATTCCGAGAAAGTCGGACACGGGACTTAAAAGACCGCATATGAAGTCAAGCGCCCCCGATGCCCGCATCATATGTATGGCACAGAAAAGAGCGACTATACCGGGAAGCATTTTAGCGAGTATTGTGAGGCCGTCCTCCGCTCCGCATATAAGCGCGTCATACACATCCGTTTTTTTTACAAACGCAAAAATTGCGGTGAATACTATAATAAGGGGAACGGACAAAGACGAAAGCATATTCACTTTTTATCCTTCCTCCTCCATATTTTTGAAAAGACTTTTGCAAAGGTTATTCCAAAAGACTGCGATATCACGGAGGCAAACCATACTGCCGGAACAATGTCGAACGGGGTAAGGCATCCGTATGACGCGCGGACGGCCGAGACGGTCGTGGGTATAAGCTGGAGGGATGCCGTGTTGATAACAACGAGCATACACAGTGCATCGCTTGCACAGCCCCCGCCCGAAAGCTCATAAAGCCCGCGTGCGGCGAGTATACCGGCAGGCGTTGCGGCGTTTCCGAGACCGAGCAGGTTTGCCGAGACATTTGCGGATATGTTACCGAGAGTCTCGGGAGAGTTTTTGGCATCCGGGAACAGAAAAACAAGTGCGGGCCTCAATATGCGGGAGAGTCCGCGCATAATTCCGCATCGGCGCATTATTTCCATAATACCGTTCCAGAAAAGTATCATTCCGCCGATTGAGAGTATTAAATCCACACTGCTCTTCGCCCCCTCGGTTATTGCTGTGGAAAGCGCGTCAACGCGTCCGTTGATAACGGAGAAAACAACGGACAGCGAAACCATAAATACCCATATCCTGCCAAGCATATTACCACTCCATATTCTTCCTTTAAATGTTAATTTTTTACAAACAATGAAAAAAATCTGTTGACAAAAAATGACATTTTTGGTATGCTATGTTCAGATAAAAAATATCCCGAAAATAATAAAAAAGGAGATGGAAAAGGTGAAATCCACCGGAATAACACGAAAGATAGATGATTTGGGAAGAATTGTTCTGCCGATAGAGCTTCGCAAGCAAATGGGAATCGGCCAAAGGGACCCGATTGAAATTTATGTTGACGGCGATTCGATTATTCTTAAAAAGTATCAGTCGGAATGTATATTCTGCGGAAGCAAAAAAGGGCTTTCCGAATACAAGGGAAAGCACGTGTGTGAGTCATGCGCAAAAGAGCTGGCAAATAAATAAGCAGGTATGAAAAGCACCGCCTTAGGTCGGTCTAAGGCGGTGCTTTTATTAAAATGGAGGGATTAATCAGATATGAAACTTTCAAGGAACGGTTCTGTAAATATCGTAATGCCGAAATCGCCGACACTGCGCGAGAAATTCGCTTGCGATGAACTCAAAAAGTACCTCGGAATGATTTTTGACGGCATAAAAGCGGTCGTGTCGGATTCGGAGAACGGCGGTGCGTCAATAATAATCGGAGGGCCGGAGCATAACGAAACGGCGGCAAAATACATAAGCGAAGCCGAATTTGACAAAGCGGTTCCGGGACCTGAGGGAATGTTGATTAAGTCATTCGGCGAGAATGCCGTTCTTATTGCGGGAAGCAGTAAAAATCCGAATGAGTGCGAACGCGGAACAATCTACGGTGTGTATGAATTTCTCGAGAGATTTCTCGGATGCAGCTTATCGGCATATATAAATCCGTCCGTTGCCGGCGGCGAGTTTGTTCCGAGTCTCGAAGAAAAGGACTTATGCGATATCGAATATGTCAAAGCGCAGTCTGACTTAAAATACAGAACGGCGATTATTCAGTACGCAGACGCGGCGGGAAACTCCGAACACAAGTTCAATATGCAGTTCATCGATTGGCTCATAAAGAACAGGTACAACAGAATACTTACATGGTCAAGCGTGTACGAGGGCTATAAGAAAAACGGAATGCTTGCGGAAGCCGAAAAGCGCGGACTGAGATTCACGGTAGGTCATCATGAATCCTCACAGCTTTTCCTTCCTCCGCACGGAAACGAATATTTCCCCGAGCATTATGAGGAAACGCACCCTGAGTTCTACAAGCTCAAGGAGAACGGCGAGCGTTTTAAAGTCAGCGGGTTCTACGGGCAGTGGATTTTCTGCAGCCGAAACGCGGAGCTTATCGAGACAATATCCAAAAACGTAATAGAATGGATTACCAAGAATCCGTCAGTCGATATAGTCGCGTTCTGGCCCCAGGACGGCATTGACGCGCAGTGTTCCTGCGAGGAATGTTCAAAGCACACAAAGGTCGAAAATTATACGTTCTTTCTGAATGAGGTAGCAAAGCGCGTAAGCTCCGTACATCCGAACGTAAAAATAGATATGCTGGTATATGTCGACCTGTGGAGCTGTCCCGACGGGCAGAAGCTGGAGCCATGCCTCATTGTTGACGAGGCGACATGGCATGACAGCGGTCTCCGCCGTGTCGGAAACCCTGACGGAAGCGGTGTTATAGGCACAATATTCGAAGACCTTATGAAATGGCATAAGGTAGGTGCCGAGGTCGTATACTATGATTATTATATGGGCGTCTATCCCGCACGCCAGAGATATATACCGATGGCGGACGAGGTTCAGGCTCTGTGCAGGCACTATATAAAACAGGGCGTTCTCGGCACGGCCACGCAGATAGAATGCTTCAATATGTGGAATCATATATTTAACTTCTTCACGTTTGCACGCACGGCTTATGATACGGAGCTTTCCATGGAGGATAACCTCAGCGTATTTTCAAGAATATTCGGTGCAGGCGCGCCGTACATGGAAGAGGCGATAAGGACGGCTGAGAAGTGCCTCAACGGTCAGGAAACGATTATGGATGCGGGAATATATCTTATGGAGCACATAGACCGCGAGAAAATGTATTCGTTGTACGACAAGGCGCTTGACTCTGCGGAAAGCCCGTCGGCAAGAAATAATATACGCATGATGAGAATGGCATTCAGATATTCCGACGTAGAGGTGGCGGAAAACCGCAAGAAAGACCCGAAGGAGGAGTATTCGTCTCTCAAAAAGTATGAAGACCCGACAGGCGAGCTTGCATATATGACGAAATTCTCAAGTTTCATTGTAAACGACCCGGGATACGGAATCACAATCCCCGTTGACTGCGAGGACAGAGGTTTTGTTCCCGACCGCTGGTACAGCTTTGAAAAGTAACGGAAATAATGAAAACCTCCCTCATGTTTCGGCATGAAGGAGGTTTTTTACGTTTATACAATTAAGACAGACGAGCTCAGAGTAGGCGAATGCCGTGAAGCCGTCCAAACGAATCGGAATGAACGTTCCGCGTGCGGAGAATGTGTCGGGACAGCGGATGTCTCCGCCGAGAAACTTATAATATGCCTCTTTTTTTACCCATACTTCAAGAAAACGCCTGCGGACTCCTGCTTCCTTTGAAAAGACATAACTCTTTTCCCATTCGGAAAAAAATCTTTCGGCAATCTTTGCGATATTCTCAGTTTTTCGGCTGCTGTTTTCGATATCGATACCGACCTCCGAGCCGTTCACGGCCACGAGGACAATATCATCGGTATGCGAGACGGAAACAAACATATGCGAAATATTAACATACGGCTTGCCGAGTTCGCTCCGCGTTATTGAAAAATTCTTCGGCAGCTCTCCGCCCGCGTCGCGGAAAATATCCTCGGCTGCACATTTTATAAGCTCGTCAGTCGTTCCGTCAGTCTTGTTAAAAACATACACGGTCATAAATAATCACCAAGTTTAATATATCACATTCCACTCGTTTTTGCAATTTCTGAAACCTTGCTTTTTGACATTGCAAATTATGCCATATTTTTTTCTAATATCATAAAGTGAAAAAATGACATAAAACCGCCAAGAAAGCGTATAACTAAAGGATTTGGTTGAAAAATTCGCCTTTCCGGGAGAGCTTGACACAAGTGCTGTATGAGATTATAATATGTGCTACATTGCATTATTTTAATTTGTGCAAAAAAGTCCGATTAATATTTCTGGAGGGAATGTCATGGAAAACATTGAAAGACTTGTCTGCATACCGCTCGCTTATCAAATAGTCGTTGACGATGTCGGCTGGTTTAACGGATGGGACGACAGGTGCAGCGACGGCCCGTCGCGGACGGGTATGCCGCGCAAGCACGTTGCGGAGGATTACATTGCACTGAACGAGCTGGGAAAGAAAATCAACATGAAGATTAACTGCCCTCTCGTTCTCGGCGAATGGGACAAGGATAATCTCCTGAGGGGCATGAAGCACGCCACAAATGATGAAAATGGCTGGGATATGGCGTCTCAAATCGATATGGACATTGCCGAAAAGTGCTTTGAGGCGGCGGAAAACAGCGAATACATCGAGTACGCGTATCACGGTGTGATGCACGGATATTGGACTGACGGACGGCACGTCGCCGACAAAGAGTTCTATATTCCCGCCGATGACGGCTGCAAAACGCGCTATTCGGATAATCTCATACCGGTGTCGGAAGAATATTTTGAAAGCCACCTTGAAACATTCTTCAAGATTTATGAGTCGTGGGGCTTCAAGAAGAAGATAAGAAGCTTTACATCTCCGGGCGGTGTTCACGGATCGGTGAATGACAACCTTAAATTTGCCGATATTCTCCGTAAAAATAATATCATTTACTGGGCGGATATGTGGAATGAGATAAGAGAAATGTCGTGTGTTCTCAACGGTGTAATCTATCTCAACAACAGCAGGGAAGCGTTGTCAATACCGTGGAATGCGTATGATGTCGACCCCGCAATCTTGCCCGATTACGACAAAACGCTGTTCGACGGGGAAGCGGCGGAGGAAAGAACCGTATATCCAGCGCATTGGCCGAACTTCTTAAGATACAATCCCATGGAAAATCTCGAGAAGATTGACGCATGGGCAAAGTACTTCAAGAGACAGGGCGAGGTATTCGGGGTTATGCTTTCGCGCGATATTGCATTTGCGGGCTCGCAGGCGCTGTATTGCAAGTACACAAAGGTTACATACGGCGAAAACAAGGTAATTCTCGATTTCTCCGATGTGGATGACAAGAACGCAATCGGCAAGACGGACACAATGTATATAAGCATACGCGGCGGACTTCTTCCGAAAGAGTGCGTCGGCGGGAGAATATCGCAGTATGAAACGCATAACTGTTTTAAGACATATAAGATAGAACGCCTCGGCAAGACGGTCGAGATACTGTTCTGATAAGCGTACACGAACGGAGAGGCAGACATGGAGAGCATGGCAAAAAGCCTTTGCGCAAGGCTTAACATAAAATATACCGACGCAATAGTACCGTTTTATGAAAAGGGAGTATCTGCTTTTAAGGAAAAGAAATACGCGATACTTGATAAAGAACGGATTTTGCGCCTAAACACGGAATACGGGCTTCTTTCGGAGAATCTGCACCGTGTCTTAAAAGCTTCGGAACTGATAGCACGGGACACAAATCTGGTTGTTTACATATACATGCTTGCATCCGCAATAGAGGAACGTGCATCTCTCGATATTCTTGAAACGCCGGACAGGGAAAGCGCAGACACGGATTTCGCACCGCTTTTCTCCATTTTGTATTTCATTGATGATATGATAAGAAAGATGAAGGAAAGAGGACTTCCGCACAAGGTGATTTCAGATACCCTTCAGGAGTTTGACGCGCAGATAAACGACTATAACTATCTGTTCGGGCGGCCCGGCGTCAGAATATATGTCGATTGGCTTATGGAATTTTTAAGAGGCGAGATAATAAGAATCGGCAGATTCAATTTTCAGATGACAACACTTGCCGACAGCATAAGAGGCTATAAAAAGGGCGGAGATATAAAAATACTTATTGACGGCGCATATGTGCATAAAAACGGAATGCTCTTCGGCTCTGCGGGGCAGGAGGATGAGGCAGAAAGGTTTTATGCGTCGGTCGAAGAAGAAAACGGTGCCGTTATCGGGTATTGTGCAAATGCGCTCGGCGAGTGTGAAACGAAGAAGATAAGACTGTGCGGATACGAGGAATTTGTCAGAAAGGGCGACCGTGTACTAAGCGTACACATACCGTCGTTCAAGCCCCTCAGTGAAGAAATGAGCGAAAGCTCGTACAGGGAGGCTGTCGGCATTTTTGAAAGGTTTTATCCGGAGTTTAAGTATAAGGCATTTCACTGCCGTTCATGGATGCTGGAAAAGCGTCTGCGTTTGATTTTGGGAAAGGATACGAATATTACGCGCTTTTCGGAGCGGTATGCCGTCTATCCGACCGTTTCTGCCGGAAAGGATGTTTATGAATATCTGTACGGACTCAGAGACATAAAGCCTGCAAGTGAGCTTGCGGAAAACAATTCAATGCAGCGGGCAGTGAAAAAGTATCTCTGCGAGGGAAACCATATATACGAAAAAGGCGGAATATTTATTGCCGCGAAATAATAAAAAAGAACCGAAACTTTAGAAGTTTCGGTTCTTTTGCTTGGTGGGCCTTCAGGGACTCGAACCCGGGACCGACCGGTTATGAGCCGGTAGCTCTAGCCAACTGAGCTAAAGGCCCCCACAGAAAGCTTATATATTATAACAAACGTAGGCCTTATTTGTCAAGAGGATTTTGCTAAATAATGAGAATAAAAGGAGCGGTGTGTTCATGCACCGCTCCCTGATTGGTTATATAACCTCAATACCGAGTATGGAACAAAGATTTTTGATTTTTTCGGTATTGTCTCCGTATGAGATAATGTAGTGCTGGCACATTACGTTCTGAGCAAATTTCTCCGTATCTTCAAGGAGAATCTCAAGTCCCGGAAGCTGGGGTGCGGGCTGTGTCCATCCGCATTCCTCCCACTTTCTCGGTGTAATGCCTTCTCCCTTTACCATGTGCATATAATACTTGCCGCCGTTCATGAATAACCTGCACATAGTGAGCTTGCCGGGCTTTACCTTGGATACGTTAAGTATGCCTTCGTTAAGCTCGCCGAAGGCCGCGGGAAGCACCTGAGTTTCGCCGTCCGTTACCTCTGCGGGTACGTAGTCGGGAACACCCGCAAGAACTCGGTCTTCGAAGAACTCGTAAAATTCGAGGTATGCTCCGCACTGACCCGTAAGATATTTCACCATGAGCTGAGTTACATTTCCGAGACAGTCGTTCTCGGGAATTGTTGAAACTCCGGCGACATCGGAAAGAAGCATAAATATGGGTGCGGGAGGGAAGTCGAGGAGCTTTTTCATTCCGTCAACGTCTTTTAAGGATATTGCGTCATATCCGCGTTCGTCTATAAGCTCCTTTACGGCAAGGTAATATCCCGCCGCCATTTCAAGCCCCTCTCTTTTCGGCTCTTTGAGGAAAGTCCATTTATGCGTAATCGTATCTGCGATTTCCTTTTTTGCCTCGGGAGTAATTTTTTCGTATCTCTGCTGCATTTCAAGCATTTCGAAGGTTTCGATTTCGGGGCCGACGACGCGCTTAAGGGAAGCACCGTCATAGAGCGTGCCATAGAGATTCATATCTCTGTAACCGGCCATACCGACCCTTGCACTGCGCAGCTTTTTTGCAGCGGACGCGGCTTTTGCATAATCCGCAACCTTTGCCGCACCGCTCTCCTTCCCGATTATATCGTAGACATACTTGAATGTGTAGCCCAAATCGGAGAAGGTTTTTCTGAGTGCGCTCGTTCCCGCCTGGTCGGCCGTTGTTACAAGCCTTCCGTCGTCCTCAATCCATCCGCAAAGTCCCCAGAGAACCATCGGCTTATCTTTGAACTGCTCACAGACTTTTACGACTGCGTGGGTGGGAATCCAGCCCGCAATACAAACGACGATGCTGTCAAAATCCTTTCCCCTTAATGCGTCAAGCGCCGACTTTATGTCTTTTTCCTCGTAATCATCAGTTACGGGGAAGACGCTTATAAGGTCAAGCCCCTGCTCCGTAAGCCGGTCCTGTGCGGCCTTACACTTTCTTATAATTACGTCTTTTGGCGTGTTTACTTCGCCAAAACCGACAAATGCGGTTTTTGTCATACGTTTTCCTCCTCGCATTTCAAATACCTTTTATATACATCCGAATAATCCGCCCCGCTCGGATAATATTCCTTATCCGTCGCGATGAGCTTCTTGCACGCCTCGGGGACAGATGCGTAAACTCCCGCTCCTACACCCGCAATTATCGCGGAGCCGAGACATGCCGATTCGCGGCTCTTCAGGGTTACGATTTTTTTGCCCGTTACATCCGCCTTGATTTGGCACCAGAGCGGGCTCGACGCACCGCCGCCCATTGAACGGATTTCACTGCACGAAACATTTAAATATTCAAGGTTTTCCCGAAGCATGAACGCAACCGATTCTAAAATTGCGCGTGCCGCATGAGCGCGGGTGTGTTCCATTGTAAGCCCGAGAAAAGCACCACGCGCGTCCGGGTTGTATTTCGGTATTATACTGCCGCAAAGGTACGGCATAAATATAAGTCCGTTTGAACCCGGAGTTACCTCTTTTGCAATCTCGTCAAGCTGTCTGAAGCTTAAATTTTCGCAGAAGTTCTCTTTGAACCATTTAAGGGCGATGCCCGCTGTCGGCGTCCATGTAAGGAGACAGTAATTTCCGTCATAATTGATATGACAGGGAACCCTGCTGTCCTCTTTGTACGGAGGAAATTTGTCGGTCGGGACGACGATTGCCATTGTCGTGCCCGTCATTTCGCTGACAACCGACGGGGTTACAACACCCGCGCCGACAGAGCCTGCGACTTGGTCCATAACACCGGTTACAACCTTTGTATTACCGTATGTTCCGAGAAGCTCTCCGCTTCCGCAGAGGCGGGGAAGACAGGCTTCGCTTATGCCGATAAACTCAAGCATTTCCTGCCACCAGCCGCCGTTTCTTATATCAAGATACAGGCTCGATGACTGAAGCGTCCTTTCGGTTACGAACTCACCCGTAAGACGGTACAGGAGAAAATCTTCCAAAAGGAATATTTTCTTCGTTTTTGCAAATACCTCGGGTTCGTTCTCGCGAAGCCACATGAGCTTACACGCGGGCCACGTCGCCGTAATTTCCGGCTGACCCGTTACTTCGTAAACGGTCTTGGTCCCGAAACGCTCGGATATTTTTTCGGCCTGCAATGTTGCTCTGTTGTCGAGCCATACAATGGCATTGTAAAGCGGAGTTCCGCTCTCGTCGGCAACAATAAGCGTTTCGCACTGGGTATCGACGGAAAGTGCGTCTACGGTATATTCCGACTTGATTTCCGCATACCCCTCCGAAAACATCTGCCAATATTTTTCGGGGTCAAGTTCTACCGTGTCGCCTTTTGTTTCGAGAGAGTATTCCTTTGAAACCGACTTTAAAACATTGCCGTTCTCATCAAAGAGAACCATTTTTGCCGATGTGGTGCCCACATCAACGCCAAGCAAATTAGCCATTTTATCTCTCCTGCTGGAGCGTATAGTGTACGTCGAAGGCTTTCTCTTCATCTGTGTATTTGCGGAGCGTGTTGATTACTTCGCCGTTGTTCCACTTTCTGTCCTCAACGTCATCCGTTGTTCCCATAACCGTGATGTTGAGCTGTCTGCGGCGGGCGCGTACATGGTCCCAGTCAATAAAATAGACATGGGCAAATTCACCGCCGTCAAGAACGCCGTCCTTGATTGTCATAGCTTCGCTTCTGCCGAAGAATACGCTGCGGAGGTGGCCGTCTGTGTTCATGCTCGTATAATCGCCGGGCTCATTGACATATCTTCCGAACTGTGAATGTATCGGGCCGGGATGACGGTATTGATGCTCTTCCGCAAAATCGGGAATCATCTTTCTCATAATGTCGAGAAGGTCGTGCTGTAAATATTCAAGGTCAAACGAGTCTATGTCGTGCGAGCATTCCTGAACCATAACGGAGCAGGTTGTGTGGTGTGATGCAATAGTACACGTTCCGTTCTTGATTCCGGAAGCCTTTACTATTTCCATTACTTCCTTTGACACATCGTGGAATGTCGGTATCCAACCTCTTGACTGAAGTTCGAGTTCCTTCTGGTAAACTTTAAATTCCATTTTTCATATCTCCTTTTTATTTAGTCTTTCACCCACGGCCCCGCCGGGATGAATAAGAGCAAACTGCTCATTTTTATAATCTGTTTCCTCAATCAGCGCTGTTTGCAGTGCGTGGAAAATCATGCAGAGCGCGGTTGTTGAGGTTGTGCCCTGTGAATTATACTTGTCTGTTTCGCGGTTGACGTACTGTTTCAGAACAACATCTGCCTGTTCGGCGAGCGGGGAGTTCATATTTTCCGTTACCGTGATGATTTTCACGCCCTTTTTTCTGCAAATATCGACAATAGGCAAAAGTTCTTTTGTCTTTCCGCCTCTTGACGCGAAAAGGCAGACATCGCCTTCCTGCAAATATCCCGTTGCGCCGTGTACTGCCTCGGCAGGTGAAATGAATCTTGCGGGACGTTCTATACAGCACATGAGGTGTGCAAAATGCCGGCACGCAATCCCGCTGTGTCCGCTGCCGGACGCGCCGATTCTCGGAGCATTTTTAAGAAGCTCAACCGCCTTTGAAAAGGAAGCCTCATCAAAATAATTAAGCATCTCGCTTATGCAGCGGGCTTCAATTTCATATGCCTCTCTTGCCGCCTTTAACGATTCGGGTTTCATATTATCACCTTCTGTGTGTGTCGTCCCACGCTTTGCGCAGGTTATAAAGCATTTCTTCTACCATTGCATATGGGTCGGAAGCCTTTATGATACCGCTCGTTGAGCCTGTTGCCTGAGCACCGAGCGCTATCGTGTTATAAACGTCTCTGCCGTTTGAAATTCCTGCGCCCTGAAGCACCATTATATCGGGGTTGATTTCCTCAACTGCCTTGATTGTGTCGGTAACATAGTTGCTGTCTGCGGTTGTGCCTGTTCCGATAAGGTCGGTCGGCTCTGCGACTATGAGATTCGGGCCCATCTTCGCAATTTTCTTTACATCATCGATAGTGTCGGCGCAGACAATGGTTGCAAGACCGACTTCATCGGCGCGTTTAATAGTTGCCTCAACAGTCTCCATTGAAAGTGGCTTCTCTGCATGATTGAGCATTACGCCTACCGCGCCCGCCGCCTTTACGGCTTCGGGAAGAACCGAGCCGAGACCTCTGCCGACGGGGAGCGCGTCCATATGCTGCGCAAAAACAAGGATTCTTTCCGTATTGTCGGCAAGAAGCTTAATGTCGGTGTACTGCGGAGTTACAATTACGTCAACATCGTACTTCATTGCAGTCTTATCAATTACCTTTGCGAGCTTAAGCATTTCTTCGCCGTAGAGATAAGCTTTTGGACCCACTTCAAAAAACGGCGGTTTGATATTAAAATTCTTATACATCGTTGCAACTGCCTTTCTGCATTCAAACTTTCAAAATCAGATGATTATTACCACATTTTGTTGATTTCTTCAAGCGTTTTTCTTACAAGCAGATTACCGCCCTCGTGGCCGACACACCCGCTTGAAACGTAAGCACTGTAATGGCTGCCTTTTTCGGCTCTTTCTGTTGGCAGGTATCCGAGAGAGTCGCACGCAAGCTGAATTAGAATTGTCTGCTTTGCGCGGCTTCTCGCACGTATCCGGTTTCCGAAATCGAGGAAAAGCTCGAACGGATTTGTCGCAAACGCGACGTCTCCGAATCTCATGACGTGCAGCTCTATGGGGACGAGGTTCTGGGTGTGCTGCTGTTCGTATCTCAGAACCGTTCCGGCATGAATGTACATTTTTGCATT
>CAKSEF010000022.1 GCA_934446465.1 uncultured Oscillospiraceae bacterium | reverse complement strand
TGGACACGGATAATGAAGAATAACTTTAAAGTACCGATATGAATTTCTCATGCCGGTACTTTATTAGTTTTTTGAAACGAGAAGATTATATTATAGGTGTAATATTAAAAAAATGTCGAGTACATATGGGATATATTCTCCGTTTTCTCCAAGATAGTGCCTGATTTCAACAAAAAACGCCGAAAATCCCGTACTCACCGGGATTTTCGGCGTATATTCTGGCATTCCCGAGAGGATTCGAACCTCCGACCTGCCGTCTTCTAAGCGACAGGTATTGTAATTTATGAATTTCAAATATCTCTTGACAAAACATCAGTTCCATAGTATAATTTGCTAAACTTGTTTGAAGGATTTTCATATCCTTTGAAGAGCCCGTTGAGCGTTGGCAGCGCTCAACGGGCTTTTTGTTTTTATGAAAGTTCATCCTTTTTCCATTGGTAGTTAGGGTCGATTGAAATATACGCATTATAACGATTTTTATAATCAATAATACTAATGCCGTTTGCACCGACTGAGTTGTCAGCGTCAGAGCCGTCGTCTTCCCAACCGCAATATGGACAAATATCGCAGGAGGAACTGTCTTCAAACTCATACTTACCGCACACAGGACATTTATGAGGAATTTTGATATAATTGTCGATTACTTCTTCAAAATAACAATACCTCGGATTTTCATTGAGTTTGTTTTCGTACCATGTTTTATACTCGTTGAGCGACATAGCGTTAGCGCCGTTTTTCAGGTCGGGTGACTTGGTTTGCCCAAGGTCATAATGCCAGCCGCAATTACGGCACCAAACGTCTTCCGGTGTTTCGCCGCAATAAATATCATCCCATGTTAATTCCTCAAATCTGAATTTACCGCATACGGGGCAATTCATTGGTTCGACTTGGCGGATTTCGGGAAAGCCGTCCTTTGCCCAGTGATAGTTCGGGTTTTGTTCCGTATAATATTCATATCGAAGCTTATAATCGTTCAGACACAAATCGTTAGGTCCCACGACTTCAAAAGGGTTCTCTTCATCCGATGTATCATGCTCCCAGCCGCAATGCGGGCAAACACAAGTACCGTTGTCTTCCCAAACAGGAAACTTGTGTTTGGCGCAAACCGGACAAAGTATATACTTTCTCTCTTTCATCTGTGCTTTCTCCTATCGTCGTAGTATTCTCTAATCCCCCTCTTTGGGCGATAATATGTTTTAACAATCCCGTTTTTATCAATAATGGCGAACTCGTTTGTTGCTTTACTGTATTTTACGGTTGTACCGTCTTTTCTGATATAAGAAACATGGCTCACTCTGTCAACCCTGTTAGCAAAAGACACTGCATGAGCTGCATATCCTGCTGTTCCGTATGCTTGCCCGTGCTTCACTGCATGGAACTTCAATGTGGACTTGTTAAAGTTTTTGGCCCAAGCAAATCCGATATGAGCAGTGATATGACCATGCCGTCCTCCCCGTGCATTCCCGTAATGATTGCTTGGTCCCTTAGTCGCCATTTTTTCTTGCCTCCTTATACCTCTGCGAAATCCAAGAGTCGAAAAAGACAAAATTGGTACGTTCCTTAAAAGTATCAAACATTTTTCCGTTGAGTGTGCCGTATACAATAATGGTGCTTGGATCAAGGACGCTGATGATTTTTTCGAGAAAACAATACCATTCGCATTGCTCGTGGGTTTCTTTACAAAATCCGTGTGTACCGACTGCAACCATAGAGTGTTTTGGAATTGCTTCTAAGAACTCCGGCAACAACCCGTCAACGCCGCACCTTAAGTTCGGGATTACAGGAATGCCGTGGCTTCCATAGAAATAGGTAAGCGAAAGATTGTCATTGATTTGGGCTTTTTGCTTAATTATCGGCATATCGTCATGGACGCTGAAATCAAAACCGATAATTCCGGCGGTACGTTTGAAAAAATTTATGTACTTGCGCGGATTGCGCCTGACACGCTCAAAGGTTTTGTCCGGTGAAAAAAAGCAAATGAACGTATTGCTCAAATCACCTTGAAATGTAATAGCCTTACTGAACGGAATTATTTTTTGGGGAATGATTGCTGAAATCATACTTTTGTGCAAAATCGGATATTCCTCTCCGCGCGTGAAAAACGCACCGTCAATCAAGAACGCCTGAAAAGAATCGTCAACTGTGTCATTAAGCCTGACACCCGGCATAGTGATAGTGTTGTACATAAACTATCCTCCAAAAATTTGATATTTTCAGAGAACGAGAGAAAACCTAACTTGTTTGAAGAACCCTCATATCCTCTGAATGAAAGTTTGCGGTTATTGACAGTAACCGACTTTTTGGAAAGGCATAACAACAGTTGGCAGCAGTTGTTATACCGTAAATACAAGCATTGGCAACACCTCTTTCAAACAATGCAATGCCGCAGAATCAGTAATATCGGCCGAGGGCGTTTTATTCATCTGAAGCATCATTTATTATTATAATGTAATATTAAAAAATTGTCGAGTACATATGAGATGTATTTTCCGTTTTCTCTAAGATAGTACCCGATTTTAACAAAAAAACGCCGAAAGTCCCGGATGAGTCCGGGACTTTCGGCATGTATTCTGGCATTCCCGAGAGGATTCGAACCTCCGACCTGCCGCTTAGGAGGCGGCCGCTCTATCCTGCTGAGCTACGGGAACATATACGCACCGCGCGGTGCAACGTAAGTATTTTATCACCCGCGAATGTGTTTGTCAATGGAGACGCTGTTTTCTGCGCAAATTTGTAAACAATCAAAATTTGTGTTTGAAAACAGTGCATGATATGATATACTTATAATGTATAGGTAAATATATTCAAAAGGGGAATCGGATATGAAAAATGTGATAACTGTAAATATCGCAGGGGCAGAGCTCAGGCTTGTCGGCGGCGAGAATGAAGAATACACGAGAAAGGTTGCCTCGCACGTTGACGCAAAGGTGAACGAGGTCTTAAAAAGCGGAAATATCTCCCTGATTGAAGCGGCGCTCCTCTCCGCGGTAAATGTCGCGGATGAGTATTACAAGGCGCTTGAAACGGCGGAAAACCTCCGCACACAGCTCCGCGACTATCTTGAGGACGAGAGCAAGCTCAAATCCGAGCTTGCGGAATTAAAGCGCGAGCTTTCAAAGTACGGCAAATAATGAAACGTGCGGAAATTTTAGCTCCGGCGGGGAGCATGGAATCGCTTTACGCCGCCGTTGCAAACGGCGCGGACGCGGTCTATCTCGGGTTCGGGGACTTTAACGCGCGCCGTCTTGCAAAGAACTTTTCCGAGAAGGAGCTTTTTTCGGCGGTAGACTTCGCGCATAAGCGCGGAGTCCGCGTTTATGTTACGCTCAATACCCTCGTTTCCGACCGCGAGATGAGAGACGCGGAGGAAACCGCGCGCATAATATCACGCTCGGGCGCGGACGCAATTATCACGGCCGACCTCGGCGCGGCAAAGATGATGCACGAGGTTATCCCCGACGTACCGCTCCACGGCTCCACTCAGATGAGCGTGTATAACCTTGAGGGCGTCAGATACCTTGCGTCGCTCGGATTTACGCGCGCCGTTCTTGCGCGCGAGCTTTCGCGCGCTGAAATATCATATATATGCAAAAACTCACCCATTGAGCTTGAAGTGTTCGTCCACGGCGCGCTCTGTATGTGCTATTCGGGGCAGTGCCTGTTTTCTGCCGTAATCGGGCGGAGAAGCGGAAACCGCGGACTCTGCGCCCAGCCGTGCCGCATGCAGTACAAAGTGGGCGGTCAGGGCTCGTCATATCCGCTGTCGCTTCGCGATTTGTGTCTTGCGGACTATATCTGCGAGCTTTCGGAGATGGGCGTTGCGTCTCTGAAAATAGAGGGACGCATGAAACGCGCCGAGTACGTCGCCGCAGTTACGGGGATATATTCAAAAATCCTCCGCGAGGGCAGATGTGCAACCGAAAGCGAGAAGAAAATCCTCGAACGCGTCTTTTCGCGCGACGGGTTCACGGACGGATACTATACAGAAAAGCTCGGGCGCGGAATGTTCGGCATACGCGCCGAAAATATAAAAGCTCCCGATGAACTGTTTGAAAAAGCGCGAAAAACATACGAGAACGTCCCCGAACGCCCGCGGAACGTAGATTTCTTCTGCGTCATTGAAAAAGGCCGTCCCGCAATTCTCGCAGGATGCGCCGACAACGGCGAACGCGCGCTTGCACAGGGCCCTGTTCCCGAAACGGCGCGCAGCGTCGCGATTACGGAGGATGCGGTCGCCGTCCAGCTCAAAAAAACGGGCGGAAGCGGGTTCTCGGCAGGAAATGTAAACGTAAGCGTCGGGCAGGGGCTGTCGCTCCCGCTGTCCGCAATAAACGCAATGAGACGCGAATGTCTCGATAAGCTTTCGCCGAACAAAAAGGAAAGGCGCGAGGGCAGATTCAATGTCGGCTTTAAGCTCGTAAACCGAAAAGAAAAGCCGGAAACAACCGTGTCGGTAACGAAGATTTCCCAGATAAGCGACGAATCCCTCACGCGGGACATTGAGCTTCTCTATATCCCCGCGGCGGAGTTTACCGAGGAAAACGCTCCGAGGCTTGCGGAGATAATGAAGTCCGTGCGCGTCTGCACGGCGCTTCCGCGGATAGTCTGGAAGCGTGAGGAGAAAGAGCTTCTTAAATATATTGAGACGGCAAAGAAACTCGGAGTAACGGAAGCGTCTGTCGGAAATATCGGACTGTTTAAGCTTGCGGAAAATGCGGGATTTGAGATTCGCGCCGACTTCGGAACGAACATATATAACTCACATTCGCTCCGTGAGATACGCCGTGCGGGGGCAAAGTCCGCACTGCTCTCGCCAGAGCTTACTTTCCCGCAGATACGCGATATTTCAAAAATTATAGATACCGAAATAATCGCTTACGGACGCCTTCCGCTCATGATATTTGAAAACTGCGTCATATCGGCGCAGGTCGGCTCGTGCGTGTGCGGAAGCAGCCGTTTTCTGACGGACAGGACGGGCGCGCAGTTCCCGCTCGTGCGTGAATTTGCACACAGGAACACGCTACTGAACTCGCAGAAGATTTTCCTTGCCGACAAGAAAAAGGACTACGAAAAATTGGGACTTGCGTCCGTCCGCCTCGCATTCACAACGGAAAACGCGGGCGAGGTCTTAAGCGTGATTGACGTATACTCGGGAAAATCCGACTATATGCCCGCGTCCTACACGCGCGGACTCTATTACAGAGGTGTTGAATAATGGAAAAGCTGAAAATCAAGCTCGTGCGAAACGGCGCGCAGGCACCTGTGCGCGCAACTTCGGGGAGCGCGGGATATGACATACGCGCCTGTATTGAAAAACCTGTTACATTGAAAGCGGGCGCACGGACGCTGATACCGTCCGGATTTGCGATTGCGCTTGAGGACAGCGGGTACGTTGCCGTCGTCTGTGCGCGGAGCGGGCTTGCCGTAAAGCACGGCATATCCCTCTCAAACGGAGTCGGGATAATAGACAGCGACTACCGCGGTGAAATATGCGTCGGGCTTGTAAACCTGTCCGATGAGGATTATGCGATAGAGCCGGGCGAGAGAATAGCACAGCTTCTCCTTATGCCCGTATTTACGCCGGAAATCTGCGTATGCGATGAGCTTGACGAGTCCGCACGCGGAGCGGGCGGGTTCGGCTCGACGGGAAAGAAGTAGGTTTTTATGCTGGTTTTAGCTTCAAAATCCCCGCGCAGGCGCGAGCTTCTCTCTCTCATTGCCGAAAACTTTGAGACCGATACGGCGCAGAACGGGGAAGAGAGTTTCACGGGCGGAGAAATTTCGGAATATGTCATGCGCCTTGCGCGTGCAAAGGCGGAGGAGGTCTCACCGCGCCATGCGGGCGATGTTATTCTGTCCGCAGATACGGTCGTCGCGCTCGGCGGCAGGGTTCTCGGAAAACCGCGCTCCGAGGCGGACGCATTCCGTATGCTCAAATCGCTGTCCGGCCGTGCACACGAGGTTTTTACGGGCGTGTGCGTTATCGGGAGGAAGAAAACCGTGTGCGATTTTGTCCGCACGGAGGTAGTGTTCAGAGAGCTCTCCGACGAGGAGATTACCGCATATATAAAAACGGGCGAACCGCTTGACAAGGCGGGCGCATACGGCATACAGGGCGGAGCGGGGAAGTTCGCTTCCGCCGTAAACGGAGACTATTTCAACGTAATCGGGCTTCCGATGAAGCGTGTATATGAAATTCTGAGCGGGGAGGAAAAAGAATGAACGACTTTTTTTCAAGGCGCACGATAATTGTTATTCTCACCGCCGTTCTTGTCTCGCTTTTAATTATGATTCTGTCCGCCGTGTCGAGCGGGAACATCTCGCCGATAAGCGCGGTAGCCAACGTGATTACCGAGCCGATACGCGGTGCGGTGTCGTCAGTCTCGGACTATTTCGGGGATTGGAAGGACAAGTTCACAAGATACGACGAGGTTCTCGCGGAAAACGAAGAGCTGAAGCGCAAGCTCGCCATATCGGAGGATAAGGTTCGGAAGAACGAAGCCGCCGCACTTGAAAACCGCACGCTGAAAACCGCGCTCGGAATGAAAGAAAAAAATGCGTCATATGATTTTGAGTCGTGCGAGGTAGTTGCAAAGAACTCGGATAACTGGTCGTCGTCCTTTACGATAAACAAAGGATCGGCTTCGGGAATAAAGGTCGATAACTGCGTGATAACCGCCGAGGGAATGGTCGGATTCGTAAGTGAGGTAGGGCCTACATGGGCAACCGTTACGTCGGTTACGGATACGACTATGGAGGCGTCGGCAATAGCCTCGCGCACGCGCGACGTTGCAAGCGCGGAGGGCGATTTTGAGCTCATGACCGAGGGCTTTTTACGGCTTTCATATCTCCCGCGCGACACGAAGGTTCTAAAGGGCGACGTTATCGAGACCTCGGGCGTCGGCGGTCTGTTCCCGAAGGGGATAGTCATCGGGACGGTCGAGGAGGTAAAAACCGAGACCCACGCCATATCAAAATACGCGGTCATAAAACCCGCGGTGGATTTTGACAGGGTAAACCACGTAATAGTAATTAAATCTTTTACAAACGCCGAATAGGGGTGAACGCAATGACGGAGGACGGCCGCCGAAAACTGTATAAGTGGATTAGTTATACGGCAGTGATGCTCGTATCAATCATTCTTCAGACGACGCTTTTCTCGGGGATACGCGTGTTCTCGTGCTCTCCGTCTCTCATTCCGTTTATCGTATCGTGCATCGCGCTTATCGAGGGGATGCAGACAGGCGTGGAAGCGGGGTTCGTCGGTGGATTTCTGTGCGACATGATGTACGGCGGGCATAACGGGTTTTATACGTTCATGCTCCCGATTCTCGCACTCGTCATCTGCTTTATGAACAAGGTAATGTATTGGAGAAGCTATTTTATGTCGCTGATTGACTGGATAGTTTTGACGGTGCTTCTAAATACCGTGCTTTGCGCGGCGATGACAATAGGCGGAGGAAACCTCTCCATGACGGCACTGCTCCGTGAAATACCGGGGGAGATACTTGCAAGCATATTCTTTACGCCGTTTCTCTATGCCATAATTAAGAAATGCGCGAAAAGCTTTGAAAATCTTGATGACTGACACGGAAGGAGGCGGCGGTAATTGGGCAGGCACGACTTTGTTAAGCGTACATGGACGCTTGCGGTAATAGCGATTATTGCCGCACTCATATTCGTGGGCAGACTTTACAGCCTCAATATCGTCCACGGCGCGGAATATCTCGAACGCGCGACCAAGCGCATATCCCGAACGGAGACCATAACCGCCCCGCGCGGGGAAATCTCCGACCGCTTTGGGCGTCCGCTCGTTACGAACAGAATGAGCTTCTCGGTCGTCTTTGACGCAACGACGTGGGATAAGGAAAAACGCGGCGAGGTGCTCTCGACGCTCATATCCCTGTGCGAAGCGGCGGGGCAGGAATATACGGACACATTCCCCGTCAGCAAGACCTATCCCTACGCCTATATTTACGGCGCAAAAGAAGGCTATCTCGCCGAAAATGACATTGCCGAGTTCGTCAAAAAGCGCAAATGGGACGAAAACCCCTCGGCGGAGAAGCTCGTTGAGCTTCTTGCCGAACGCTATGACGTAAAAATCGAGGACAAGACGATGCTCGTCAAGGTCGTCGGCGTGCTCTTTGATATGGAACTCTGCGGTTTTTCAAAGTCCACTCCGTACACGTTCGCCCACGACGCCGACCGCACGCTTGTAACACGCATAAAGGAACACAGCCGAAACCTCCCCGGCGCTATGATAAGCGTTGAGCCGATACGCGAATACAAAACATCGGCCGCGGCGCATATTTTGGGACGTGTGGGCATTATCTATAAGGAAGAATACGCAGGCTACAAGGAAAAAGGCTATAAAATGACCGACCTTGTGGGCAAGGAAGGCATAGAAAAAGCGTATGAGAATTATCTGCGCGGAGTTGACGGTTCGCGCACAACGGAAACCACATCATCGGGAAAGACGACGACCGTTCTCTATGAGGACGCGCCGACAGTCGGGAAAAACTGCTACCTGACAATAGACTTAAAAGTTCAGGAGGCGGCGGAAAAGGCGCTTACGGAGATAGTTCCGAAGCTCCGCCGTGAGGGAAACCAAAGGCGCGGCGGAATAAACGCCAAGGGCGCGGCTCTCGTTGCCGTGGAGGTAAAAACGGGCGGGCTTCTCGCCTGTGCGTCATACCCGACATTTGACATAACACAGTATTCTAAAAAATATAAGGAGCTGTCAAGCGACCCGCTTCTTCCGCTGTTTAACAGGGCAATAAGCGGAACATACCCGCCGGGCTCCACCTTCAAAATGATAACGGCGTATGCCGCCTTGAAAAACGGCATTATCACGCCGAAGGAGACCATGCTCACAAAGGGAAAATATATGTACTATGCGCCGAGCGTAACGCCGATGTGCGATATATTCAGGCAGTACGGCAAGACACACGGAAAAATAAACGTTTCGGAGGCGATAAAGGTCTCCTGCAACTATTTTTTCTACGATGTCGGACGTCGAACGGGAATCGACCTTATAGCGAGTACGGCGCGCGCATTCGGACTCGGCGAAAAAGAGGGCATTGAGATTGACGGCGAGGTAAGGGGCATTGTCGCAAGCCGTGAATACCGCGAGGAAAAGGGCAAGGTCTGGTACCCGGGCGAGACGCTCTCCGCCGCGATAGGGCAGTCGGATACAATGGTAACTCCGCTCCAGCTTGCAAACTATGTGGCACAGCTCGTAAACCGCGGTGTGAGGTATAAGTCCCACCTTTTAAAGAGCGTGCGCGAACCCGACACAAACGAAGAAATACTGTCGGAAAAATGCGAGGTTTCCGGAAAGGTGGACATGCCCGACGATGTATATAACGCAATAATAGAGGGACTGCACGCAGGCGCGCAGGAGAGCGGGGGAACGTCGTATGCGGTGTTCGGAAGCTATCCGATATCGGTCGGCGGAAAGACGGGTTCGGCTCAGGCGCCCGGCGGTTCGCACGCGGTTTACGTCGCGTTCGCTCCTGTCGAAGACCCCGAGATTGCGGTCGCAGTCATGGTTGAAAACGGCGGACAGGGAAGCCGCATACCGTCCGTTGCGCGTGATGTGTTTGACGCATACTTCGCGTCAAATTTTGAAAACGCGGGGAGAACAAGCGAGGGAGTTATTCTTTCGTAGTTTACAAATTGAGCTTCATAATATATAATAAACGTAAAGAGGTGAGTGTATGGCAAAAGCAATATGTGTGGCTTCGGGAAAAGGCGGAACGGGGAAAACGTCCGTCGCTTCTGGAATTGCCTGTACGCTTGCCGCGCTCGGAAAACAGGTGATAGTGCTTGACGCGGACGTCGGACTCCGCAATATGGACATCGTACTCGGCGTTTCGGACGCCGCACTGTTCGACTTCAGCGACGTTATATCGGGAAATGCCGAGCTTTCCCGCGCGCTATTACAGCATCCGCTGATTGACAATTTAAAGCTCCTGTCCGCGCCGCTCGGCGAATTTGCGGGGCGGGATACAACGGTGGACGAAATGGCGGAGCTCGTTTCGGAGATGAAAAAGCTTTGTGATTTTGTTATAATCGACTGCCCCGCGGGGCTCGATTTCGGGTTTAAGCTCGCAGCCGCGGCAGCGGATTCGGCGATACTTGTCGCGACGCCCGATACGGTGAGTCTGCGCGATGCACAGCTTACGCGCTTTGCGCTTAAATCCCGCGGAATAAGCGACATACGCCTTGTCGTAAACCGCGTGCGCCCGTCGCTCATGCGCAGGTTTGAAACGGCGAATATCGACGAAGCGATAGACAGAACAAATACGCAGTTAATCGGGATAGTGCCGGAGGATAAGAACGTAATTGCCGCGGCAAACTGCGGAAAGCTCCTGTTTACGAATCTGCGCTCGCCTGCCGCCAAGGCGTACAGGAACATCGCGCGGAGAATATGCGGGGAGAACGTACCGCTTTTGAAGATTTCGAGGAAAATATAAGGAACGGAGAAACGTGATGAATATAGCTCTTATTGCTCACGATAAGAAAAAGGAATTGATGGTGCAGTTCTGCATAGCGTACAAGGGTGTTCTCGGAAAGCACTCGCTCTGCGGAACGGGAACGACCGCAAAGCTCGTTGCCGAAGCTACGGGACTCAAGGTGAGGAGATTTCTCGCGGGGGCTCAGGGCGGAGACCAGCAGATAGGCGCGCGAATCGCATATAACGAAATAGACATGATGCTTTTCTTCCGCGACCCGCTGACCGTAATGCCCCATGAGCCGGAGATGCTCTCGCTTTTGCGCCTGTGCGATGTTCATAACGTACCCGTGGCGACGAATATCGCAACGGCGGAGGTTCTTATTCACGGGCTTGAACGCGGTGATATGGACTGGCGCGACATAGTAAATCCGAAAAGAAAATAAAAAGCCTGACGGAAATTGTTGACAAACAAATAAAGAGATGATATAATAGCACGCAGAAAAGCCTTTAAAGACGGTACAGAGAGACCGACAAGGGAAATACACAAGCAGTATGGACGTATTGCGCCTTGTCGTTTTCGGCAAGGCGCATTTTTTAAAGGCGAAAATAAAAATCGGAGGGAAAAACACAATGAAAATGATTTTCGACGTAGAATCAAAGCCAAAGTTTTCTCAGCTCGTAGTTTTCGCAATTCAGCAGATGCTCGCAATCATGGCGGCAACGATTGCCGTTCCGATGATTATAGGCAACGGACTCACCCCTGCGGCGGCAATGTTCGGCGCAGGCGTCGGAACAATAGTATATCTGCTCTTCACAAAGTTTAAGAGCCCCGTGTTCCTCGGCTCGTCGTTCGCGTTCATCGGCTCGATGCTCGCGGCATTTGCAGGCGGTGTTTCAATGTCGCTCGGCGCGCTCGGCGTAATCCTCGGCGCGGTATTCGCAGGTCTTGTCTATGTAGTCATCGCGGCAATCGTAAAGTGCGTCGGCGTAAATTGGATAGATAAAATCATGCCCGCAGTCGTAATAGGACCGACAGTTGCGATAATCGGTTTCAGCCTTGCCGGAAACGCAGTTTCGGACCTCGTAAAAGCCGACTTCGTATCGGAAGCCGCAGCAGGTCCTTCTTATATAGCACTTATCTGCGGACTTGTAACTCTCGCGGTTACAATGCTCTGCTCAACCTACGGAAAGAAAATGACACGCCTCATTCCGTTCATCCTCGGAATCCTCGCGGGATATGCGGTCGCAGCGGTGTTCACATTCATTGGAATCAAAACGGGCAACGATACTCTCAAAATAATCGATTTCAGCGTGTTCGGAAATTATATGCTTGAAAACGGAACGGTTTCGTTTAAAACATTCCTCTCGGTTCCGAACTTCACATTTATTGACGCACTCAAGGGCCTCGGCGAGTTTAACTGGTCATACGTCCTTACGATATTCGTTGCATATGTTCCGGTTGCATTCGTAGTATTCGCGGAGCACATTGCAGACCACAAGAACCTGTCTTCGATAATCGAGCGCGACCTCCTCAAAAAGCCCGGTCTTTCGAGAACGCTTCTCGGCGACGGTATCGGCTCAATCGCGGGAGCGGTCTTTGGCGGGTGCCCGAACACAACGTACGGAGAAAGCGTTGCGTGCGTCGCGATAACGAGAAACGCTTCGGTTGTTACAATCCTCGGCGCGGCAATCGGTTGTATATTTATCTCGTTCATCACGCCTCTCGTAGCGTTCCTCGATTCAATCCCCGCCTGCGTAATGGGCGGTGTGTGCGTAGCACTCTACGGCTTCATCGCAGTATCGGGACTTAAAATGCTCCAGCCGGTTGACCTCAATAAGAACAAGAACCTCTTCACGGCTTCCGTAATCTTCATCGCGGGCATCGGCGGACTTACAATCCAGGCGGGCGCGGTTACGCTCACATCAATCGCAACGGCGCTCATTCTCGGAATACTCACAAACGTAATGCTCTCGGGCAAAAAAGAAGAGGAATAAAAGACAAAAGAATACGCCGAAGAATCCGAGGATTCTTCGGCGTATTTTGTTTTAATTTATGCGCGTTTTGCTTCCGCCGCGTCAAGCGCCTTGCCGACGAGCGTGCAGACAATCGCCGCAAAAACGGCTTCAAGAACGCCGTTTAAAGAGACGAGCGCGAGCATTGCCCGCAGAAGCGTAAGGTATGTGGCGTTTGCAAGCCCCATCATTTCGACGGACGCGTTAAAGGCGAAAATATAAAGCCCGCCGAGATAAAAGACCGTGTTTGTAAGCGAGCCGACAACGGCGGAAACCGCCATGGCAAAAATTTTTGAACGGTCGCGCTTTGCAATTCCCTTATAGGTAAGAGCGGAGAATACACCGCACAGCACCCGCGGGAGGAAAATAATCATTGCGATGAGAATTACATTGTAAAAACCAAAGCCCGTGTCCGTGCCGAGAATTACCTGCGCCGTAGCATCGGGCGTTGTGAAACAGCGGATAAGACTCATAAGCCCGAACATTGCGCCGAGCACCGCACCGCCCTTGACGCCGAGCTTGTATCCGCCGACGATAACGGGGATATGAACGGTTGTTATCGCGGCAATCGGGAGCATGACAAACCCGAGCGGGGTAAATCCGAGCAGGGCGATAATCGCAGTAAAGAGTGCATAAACCGTGAGTGTGTAGGTTTTGTTTCTGTCCATGTCAGACCTCCTCTATTTAAGCGAATCGTTGTAGTGAGCGCGCTCACCGCCGATGAATTTTGCACGGCTTCTCGCGCAGACGAGGTGCGCCGCTCCGATGCTCTTTACCGACAGACGGCACGGAACAACAACGGGGCGGACGTGCATTCCGATGAGCGTGTCGCCTATGTCCATTCCCGCGTCTGCGGAAATACATTCAAGCGTAACGGGGTCTTTCATATGCTTATACGCGGCGGTCGCAAAGGAGCCTCCCGCCTTCGGCTGGGGAACGGCGTTGCAGAAATACGCACCCCGCGCCGCTTCGCGCTCGATTATTATCGCGCGGTTTAAGTGCTCACAGCACTGCGCGGCAATGTATATGCCCGCTTTTCCGAAAACTTCGTCAAGCGCGGTGTAAATAAGGTCGCCGAGCTCGGCAACGCTTGCCGTGCCGATTTTCTCGCCGAGCACCTCGCTCGTAGAGCATCCGACGGCGACAACATCACCGCTTTTGAGCTTTGCCTTTTCAATAAGCTCTTCCGCCGCGGCGGTAAGCGAATCTCTTATATCTTCATACATATAAATCAACTCCTTAGAATATTGTGAGTATTATAGCATATAAAAATTCCGCGCGCAAGATATCTTACGGCATTCGCCGTACTTGACAAGCGATATATCTTCGGGATATAATATATCCCGCGAGTAAGCCGGACGGTCGCGTGCGTCATATGCCGAAAGGCGGCGCATGAGGAAAGTCCGAGCTCCACAGGGCAGGATAACGGGTAACGCCCGCCGAAGGCGACTTCAGGAAAAGTGCAACAGAGATATACCGCCGCGCCCCGCGCGGTAAGGGTGGAAACGTGAGGTAAGAGCTCACGGGTGGACGGGGAGACCCGCCCATCATGTAAACTCTATCCGGAGCAACACCGCATAGGAGGACTTAAGGCCGGCCCGGCTGTCCTCGGGAAGGTGGCTTGAGCGGCGCAGCAATGCGCCGAGAAGATAGATGACCGTCTAAGACAGAACTCGGCTTACAGACTTACTCGCACGTTAAAAAATATCCCCGCAGGACGTTTTTCACCCTGCGGGGGTTTTGTATTTTAATGAATCTGTGAACCTTCCGCAACGTCATCGGGTGCGAATATTACCTTGCAGTGTCCGTCGGGCATATCGGCGGCGAGGAGCATACCGTTGCTCTCAACCCCGCGGAGCTTCGCAGGTGCAAGATTTGAAACGAGGATGACTTTCTTTCCGATTAAATCCTCGGGCTTGTAGTCCTTCGCTATTCCCGAAACTATCTGGCGCTCCGCCTCACCCGTATCTACAATCAGACGCAGGAGCTTATCCGCCTTCGGCACGGGCTCGCAGGAAACCACGCGCGCGGCGCGGAGGTCGATTTTGCAGAAATCGTCAATTTTTATTTCGGGCAGATACGGCGCAACCTCGCGCTTGGGTGCGCTCTGAGCCTTCGCAAGATCCTCCATCTCGGCGGGAATGTCGATTCTCGGGAAGAGAACGTCTCCGCGCGAAACGGCGAACTCCGCACACGCACCGAACTTCAGCGAATCCCAATCCTTGAGGGACGCATCGGAAATTCCGAGCCGGGCGAACATCTTTTCGCTCGTCTCGGGCATTGCGGGAGTGATAAGCACCGCCGCCATGCGGAGCGATTCGCAGAGATTGTAAAGAACGGCGGCAAGGCGCGCCGAATTTGACTCGTCCTTTGCAAGAGCCCACGGCATCGTTTCGTCTATATACTTATTTGCACGCCCGATAAGCCTCCAAACCTCCGAAAGAGCGTTCGGGAAGAGCATCTCGTCCATGTCGTGCTCGTAATTCTTCACAACCTCCGCGGCAAGCGATTTTAGCTCATCGTCAATCGGTGCGCTCTCGCGCTCCGCGGGCGTTTTTCCGCCGAAGTACTTCTCCGTCATCGCAACCGTGCGCGAGAGGAGGTTTCCGAGGTCGTTTGCAAGGTCTGAATTTATGCGGTTGAGCAGTGCCTCGTTGCTGAAGAGACCATCCGAGCCGAACGGAACCTCTCGGAGTAGGAAATAGCGTATCGCGTCCGCTCCGTAGCGTTCGCAGAGAACAATCGGGTCAACCACATTGCCCTTTGATTTGCTCATCTTTCCGCCGTCAAGGAGAAGCCAGCCGTGTCCGAATACGCGCTTCGGGAGCGGAATGTCAAGCGCCATAAGCATTATCGGCCAAATGATTGTGTGAAAACGCACTATCTCCTTGCCTACAAGGTGTACGTCGCACGGCCAGTATTTCTTGAATTTTGAATCGTCGTCCGAGAGATAGCCGAGCGCGCTTATATAGTTCGTGAGCGCGTCGAGCCATACATATACGACGTGCTTCGGGTCAAACGGAACCTTAATTCCCCAGTCAAACGACGTTCTTGAAACGCAGAGGTCTTCAAGACCGGGCTTTATGAAATTGTTCATCATTTCGTTGAGGCGCGCCGACGGGCTGATGAAGTCGGGATGCTCCTCAAGGTATTTGATGAGTCTGTCCTGATACTTCGAGAGACGGAAGAAATAGCTTTCCTCGCACGCAAGCTCGACGGGGCGGCCGCAGTCGGGGCAGCAGTGCTCCTCGCCTATCTGACGTTCGTTCCAGAACGACTCGCACGGCGCGCAGTACCAGCCCTTGTATTCGCCCTTGTATATATCGCCCTTTTCATAGAGCTTTTCAAAAATCTTTGCAACCGTCTCCTCATGACGTTTGTCCGTCGTGCGGATGAAATCGTCGTTGGAAATGTTGAGAGTTTTCCACAGCTTTATAATCCCCGCGACTATCCCGTCGACATACGCCTTCGGAGTCGTTCCGAGATTCTCGGCGATGCGGGCGATTTTCTGGCCGTGCTCATCCGTGCCTGTCAGGAACATTACGTCATACCCGCGCATTCGCTTATACCGTGCTTCGCAGTCCGCGGAGACGGTTGAATACGAATGTCCTATGTGAAGCTTATCCGATGGATAATAAATCGGGGTGGTGATGTAAAACGTCTTCTGTTCCATAAATATTCCTCTTTCTTTTGGGTAATACAATAAGTATAGCACAAATGCGGGAAATTTTGCAACATAATCGGAAAAAATTCAGAAAAGTAACAAATATGTGATTGCATTTATATTCCAAACATTATATACTGTATAATGTATTTAAGTAAATTTACGACAAAGGTATGAGGTTTTTATGCTGAAAATTTTCGGAAACGGAGCAAATAAGAAGCTGATAATAATTATAGGCGCGGTTGTCGGCGTGCTTTTGGCAGTGTTTGCGGGGCTGTGCATATACACGTCGGCCTACGGAAAAATCTATCCGAATGTACGCGCGGGCGGAGTCGCGCTCGGCGGGAAGACCGTTGAGGAGGCAAAAGCGCTCCTTGACGAGGACTTTTCAAAGCGCTACGGAGAGGCTGCAATCAAGGTGAAGCTCGAGGACGTTTACGAGAGAACGGTTACATCGGGCGAGCTTTCAATTTCGTTCCCCTCTGAGGAAACGGCGCAGAACGCATATAACTACGGCCGTGAGGGCGGAGTGTTTTCAAGGCTCGGCGCGTTCTTAGGCTCGCATGAGGTTGAAACCGCCGTTAAGGCGGACGAAGCTGCCGTGGGTAAGGTGCTCGCCGATTTCACAAAGTATGACATGGCGCCGGTTGATGCGTCCTACGAGATTTCGGGAAATAAGCTGATTCTTCACCCGAAGACGGACGGCAAAAAGCTCGACACGGAAAAATTCAGAAACGAGCTGATTTCGCGCTTTGCCGACGAAAATTACGAGGATATGCAGATTTCGCGCGATGTTAGCGAGGCTGTCGCGCTTGATATGGATAAAATGTATGCCGATGTGCATAAGGAAGCATCGGACGCGAGAATCGAAGTCAAAGACGGTAAAAACACAATAGTTCCGCACGTGGTCGGCGTAGATTTCGACCTCGCCGCCGCAAAGAAAGCGTATGACGAATCAAACGGCAAGGCGGTCGAAATTTCGCTCAAAATAACACAGCCGAAGGTCTATACGGAATCGCTTGAGGCAAACCTGTTCAAGTATTGCTTAAGCGAGGCCGAGACGCACTTCAGCCCGAAAAAGGTTGCGCGTACGACAAATGTCCGTCTTGCGGCAAAGTACCTGAACGGCAAAATACTGAACCCCGGCGAGGAGTTTTCATACAACAAAACGGTGGGACCGCGCACAAAAGCCCGCGGATTCAAGGCAGCCGCGATATTCGCCTCGGGCGAGGTTGTGGACGGAATCGGCGGCGGAATCTGTCAGGTATCGTCGACGCTCTATATGGCGGCGCTCCGCGCAAATATGAAAATCACGCAGAGAAAGAACCATACGTTCTACGTTGACTATGCGCCCAAGGGCGAGGACGCAACGGTCGTCTACGGCTCAATAGATTTCAGGTTCGTAAATACGAGCCCGTACCCGATTAAGATTGTCGCAACATCGCAGAATAACTATATAAGAATCAAGCTCATGGGAACAAAGGCGGATAACTACACCGTGAAGTTCACGAAGGAAACACTTTCAACGGTGGCATATTCGACAAAAACCAAGCAAACGGCGTCTCTTGCAAAGGGCGTAAAGAAAGTAGAGCAGAAGGGTCAGCCGGGCCTTACAATGAAGGTCTACCGCACGGTGTATGACGCAAACGGCAAAAAGGTTACGTCATACCTCGAGAACAAATCGACATATAAGCCCATGCCGGAAATAGTCCTTGTGGGAACGGGGGCGGCGGTGCCGTCGTCGGGCGAGGCGAAGCCCGCGGTAAAGGAAGAAAAACCCGCAGAACAGGAACCGCCGAAGGAGGAGACTCCGAAGACGGAAGAAAAACCCGCGGAGACGCAGGAGCCCGAGAAGGAGGCAACCGCATCCGACGCGGAGAAGGAAGGCGAAGACGCGCCCGAATTGATATCATAAAAAACGGCAGGTCGTCATATAAATTTCTAAATTCAGAGAAAACGGAGAAAACTGCGAGATGAATATGAACTTAAAGCGGAGAACCTTAAAGGCGCGGGCACTGCTTTTGATGCAGGGAAATTGGCTTGTATCAATTTCGCTGACGGCAATTTGGGCGGCAGTTGATGTTTTTTTGATACAGCTTCTCCCGATGCGCCGTCCGCTTCTGAGCGAACTCGTTGCGGCAAAGGACGCGGTCGGTGTTATTCGGCTGCTGATTCCGCGCGAAATAACACCGAGGATAATTGCGCTCACCGCGGTTGTCGTCCTCTTGCACCTGTTTATAATCGCGCCTTTCAATATCGGCGTTAAAAAATTTTATCTCTCGGTTGCGCTCGGGATGAAGGGAAAATTATCAACCGTGTTTTCCGTGTATACCGATTTCAGGGGCATATTGAAGGACGTTCTCCTCAAGATAATCGTGTTCGTCATGTCCGCGTTCTGGTTTGTGATTTTTATGCTCCTGCCGGCGGGAATTTACGGGCTTTCGGTGATTAAGGATTCCAATGATATTCTGTTCGCCTCATTCGGGCTCAGCGCAGTCATGTATGTTTTGTGGATTCTGTGGACGGACAGATATAAATTCGCGTTTTATATACTCGCGTGCGAGAAGGACGTGAGCGCGTTCGGGGCAATGAAAAAATGTATCGGCATAATGCGAAGCGCAACGTGGGAGGTAATTGTTCTCCGCATCTCGTATTACCTGTGGGAGCTCGTTTCGTCGAGCTGCACTCCGCTCGCGTTTATATACGGCGGACTTTCGGGAACGACGTATGCCGAATACGCGCTCTGTTTCACGGGAAATCTCGAAGTGGGCGAAATTGACATGAATAAATTTAAAGACGGTGTTGACAAATAAAATCTATGGTGTTATAATGACTTAAAATCGACAGAAAGTAAGGACGGTATTCAAATGTCTAAGTCAATGAATATTTCTGATAAGTTCTTTTACTTTTACTTTTATTTTTCAAAAAAATAGAGTAAGAGTGATTTTCTGTTGCCAAAAAAGTAAGTATGTTTAAGAGTCTTGCAGTAGAATTTCACTGTAAGGCTCTTTTTCTGACTTGAACGAAAGGAAGTTTTAATAATGATTGCAGTACTCAAAAACAGCGTACCCCGGGAACAGGTAGACAATCTAATCGCGTGGCTCAACGAGCAGAATATTCAGGTTCACATCTCAAAGGGCGACTCCGAAACGGTTCTCGGCCTTGTCGGAGATACAAGCAAGATAGACATAGAGCTTTTGGAAGGGCTTGACATTATAAGAAGCGTTATGCGCGTGAGCGAGCCGTTCAAAAACGCCAACAGAAAATTCCACCCCGACGATACGGTGGTAGATGTCTCGGGCGTGAAAATCGGCGGCGGCCACTTCGCCATGATAGCCGGCCCCTGCTCGGTCGAAAGCGAGGAGCAGATAATCGGAGTTGCGAAAGCCGTTAAGGCATCGGGCGCAAAGCTCCTCCGCGGCGGCGCGTTCAAGCCGAGAACATCGCCTTACGACTTCCAAGGCCTCCGCGCCGAGGGCATCGACCTGCTTTTGGAAGCGAAGAAGGAAACGGGAATGCCCATTGTTACCGAGATAATGAACGCAAACCACCTCCCGCTCTTTGAAAATGTCGATTTAATACAGGTCGGCGCACGCAATATGCAGAACTTCGAGCTCTTAAAGGAACTCGGAAAAACGAAGAAGCCGATTCTTTTAAAGCGCGGTCTTGCAAACAACTTAAAGGAGCTCCTCATGAGCGCGGAATACATCATGGCGGGCGGAAACGAAAATATTATCCTCTGCGAGCGCGGAATACGCACATTTGAAACGTACACACGCAATACGCTCGACCTCTCCGCCGTTCCCATGCTCAAAGAGCTTTCGCACCTCCCCGTAGTAATTGACCCCAGCCATGCAACGGGAATGTCGCGCCTTGTAAAGCCGATGGCGCTTGCCGCCACCGCCTGCGGTGCCGACGGACTGATGATAGAGGTTCACAACGACCCGCGTCATGCCCTCTGCGACGGCGCACAGTCGCTTACTCCCGAGCAGTTTGACAATGTTGCAAAGCGCGTTATGAAAATTCGTGAGGTGGTGTCCGAATGACAGTCGGAGTAGTAGGTCTCGGACTCATCGGAGGCTCGCTCTGTAAGGCGTTTAAGAAAAACTCCGATTACAGGGTTCTGACATATGATATAGACGAAACGGCGTTCCGCCGCGCGGTGCTCGTCGGCGCAACCGACGGAAGACTCGACGAAAAGGAGCTCGGGAACTGCGACTTCATCTTCATCGCGCTCTGGCCGGGCGCAACGCTCGAGTATATGGAAAAGAACGCGCAGTTTATTAAAAAGGACGCGGTAGTTATCGACTGCTGCGGAGTCAAGGGTTTTGTCTGCCCGAAGATGTTTGAGCTTTCGGAGAAATACGGCTTCACATACATCGGCGGACACCCGATGGCGGGAATACAGTTTTCGGGATTTAACCACGCAAAGGACAACCTTTTTGACGGCGCATATATGATTCTCGTTCCGAAAAAAGGCGAGCAGGCACCGACGCTCGAAAAAGTAAAGGAATGCCTCAAAAAGGCGGGGTTCGGCCACATAACGGTTACGACGGCGGAAAAGCACGACGAAATAATAGCGTATACGTCCCAGCTTGCCCATGTCGTGTCAAACGCGTATGTGAAAAGCCCGCGCGCAAAAGTACACAAGGGCTTTTCCGCGGGAAGCTATAAGGACTTAACGCGCGTTGCCAAGCTCTCGGAGAATATGTGGACGGAGCTTTTCATGGAAAACCGCAAAAACCTGATAAACGAGCTTGACACCATTATAAATTCGCTCACGGAATACCGCGACGCATTAAACGACGGCGATTCGGAAAGGCTCTGCGCGCTCCTGCGCGACGGGCGTGAGCTGAAGGAAAGGATTGACGAGGAGTGGCGAGAGTTACAGTAGACGCCTCGGTGAAATACGACGTAATTATCGAAAACGGCGCATTTGAAAAAATCGGCGCGATTGCAGGCAGTGTGCTGAGTATCGGAAAGGTCTGCCTCGTTGCGGACGAAACGACAAACTCACTCTTCGGCGAACGCGCGAAAAAGCTCCTCTCCGATGCGGGATTTGAAGTTTTGCCGTATGTTGTCGCCGTCGGCGAGCAGTCCAAAAGCGCGGAGAGCTATATCGGGCTTCTGAATTTCCTCGCGGAGAATCACCTCACGCGGACAGACGCGCTCATCGCGCTCGGCGGCGGTGTGGTCGGCGACCTCACGGGCTTTGCCGCAGCAACGTACCTGCGCGGAATACGCCTTGTGCAGATTCCCACAACTCTGCTCTCGGCGGTCGATTCCTCGGTGGGGGGCAAGACGGCAATAAATCTCGATGCGGGAAAGAACCTCGCCGGCGCGTTCTACCAGCCGGGTGCGGTCATCTGCGATACGGATATAATACGAACACTGCCCGAAAATATCTTCGCCGACGGCATGGCGGAGGTAATCAAATACGGCATGATAAAAAGCGAAAAAGTCCTCGGGCTCTGCCGGGACGGCGCGCATGAGAATTTGGACGAGCTGATTTCCGAGTGCGTCAGAATAAAGCGCGATGTTGTCGCAAAAGACGAATTTGACAGGGGTCTCCGCGGGCTTCTCAATTTCGGGCATACGCCCGCACACGCGATCGAGAAGCTCTCTTCATATAAGATATCGCACGGGCGCGCCGTTGCAATCGGCATGTGCATTATGACGCGCGCGGCCGAGCGCATGGGACTGTGCGGAAAACTCTCGGACGAGCTTTCGGAGCTTCTTGAAAAATACGGACTCCCCGCGTCCTGCCCGTTCACCGCGGAGGAAATGTACGGAATAATCCTTTCGGATAAGAAACGCAGCGGGGACAGCATAACGCTGGTAGTCCCGTCCGCGCGCGGGGAATGTGTTCTCCGCAAGGTTCCGCTTTCCGAAGCGGAAGAGTTTATAAAGCTCGGGCTCCGCGAATGAGCAGAGTAAGCGTAACGTTCGGAAATACGTCGGGCGAGGTATCGCCGATTCCGTCAAAATCCGCCGCGCACAGACTCCTTATATGCGCGTCCCTTGCGTCGGGCGAGAGCCGTATCGAATGTCCCGCCGACAGCGCGGACATAGAAGCCACGGCGCGGTGCCTGAACTCCCTGGGCGCGGATATACGCTATGACGGAAAAATATATACCGTGAACCCGATTAAAAAGAGAAAAAGTGCGGTTCTCGACTGCGGGGAGAGCGGTTCAACGCTCAGATTTCTAATCCCCGTCGCAAGCGCGCTCGGAGGAGATGTTACGCTTCGGGGCGAGGGGCGTCTCTCTCAAAGGCCGATATCCCCGCTTTTGAGAGCGCTCGAAAAACGCGGCGCGTCCTTCACCTACGACGGCGCGCTCCCCGTGATTTCACACGGCGGGCTTTCGGGCGGCGAATTTGAAATAGCGGGCAACGTAAGCTCGCAGTTTATATCGGGAATGCTGTTCGCGCTTCCGCTCCTGTCCGAGAAAAGCACAATTAAAATAACGGGCGGGCTTCAAAGCGCGGGATATGTGAAAATGACGCTCGACGCTCTCGAAAAATTCGGAGTTTCCGCGTACGTCTCGGGAGAAAATATTGAGGTTTTTCCGTCAGAGTACAGGGCGCGGGAGATATCCGTCGAGGGCGACTGGTCAAACGGCGCGTTTTTCCTCGCACTCGGCGCAATCGCGTCCGAGAAGGGCATAACGTGTACGGGGCTTCGGAACGAATCGGTTCAGGGCGATAAGGAAATAATACCCATACTGCGCCGTTTCGGCGCGGATATATCCGAGTCGGACGGGAAAATAACGGTGAAAAAGCGCCCGCTCCGCGGGATAGATATCGACGCGGGCGAAATTCCCGACCTTGTGCCCGTTCTCTCTATTGTCGCGTGTGCGGCGGAGGGAAAGACGCATATATACAACGCCTCGCGCCTGCGCTTAAAGGAAAGCGACAGAATAGAGTCAACATCGGCAATGATTCGCGCGCTCGGCGGGAGAGTCGAGACGGGGGACGACTTCATAACCGTCTTTGGGACACGCCTGCGCGGGGGCACGGCGCTCGGCGCAAACGACCACAGAATAGTCATGAGCTCGGCGGTAGCCGCCGCCGTTTGCAGCGACAGGGTAATCATTGACGGCGCGGAAGCCGTGAAAAAATCATACGGGAACTTTTTTGAAGAGCTCGCCCTGCTCGGGGCAAAGACGGAGAGGATGTGAAAACGTGAATACCTACGGCGAAAAAATGAAGATTACCGTGTTCGGTCAGTCGCATGCGCCCGCAATCGGCGTTGTGATTGACGGTTTCCCCGCGGGATTTCGCGCCGACACCGAAA
This sequence comes from uncultured Oscillospiraceae bacterium, assembly GCA_934446465.1. Taxonomy (GTDB): domain Bacteria; phylum Bacillota; class Clostridia; order Oscillospirales; family JAAYXM01; genus CAKSEF01. Next base: position 2,610 of record CAKSEF010000022.1, on the reverse strand, counting down.
AGCTTGCGGAGTTTATGGCACGGCGCGCGCCGGGAAAGAGCGAATACTCCACTCCGCGCAGCGAAGCGGACGAGGTGAAGATTCTTTCGGGGCTGAATGCGCAGGGCAGAACATCGGGCGCGCCTATATGCGCCGTAATTGAAAATACAAACGTCCGCTCGGGCGACTACGGGAACTTAAAGCGCGTTCCGCGCCCCGCGCATGCGGATTTCTCGGCATACGCGAAGTACGGAAGCGACTACGACGTCCGCGGCGGCGGTCAGTTCTCGGGACGGCTTACCGCACCGCTGTGTATAGCGGGAGGACTGTGTATGCAGTATCTCGAATTATTCGGAATTAAAATCGGAGCGCACATACTCTCGATCGGGAACGCGCGCGGACGTTCGTTCTGCGCGGAAAACCCCGAGCTTGAAAAGGTGTCGCACGGACCGCTTGCGGTTTTGGAGCCGTCTTCGGAGAAGCTGTTTTCCGACGAAATTATGTCGGCGCGCGAAAGCCTTGACTCCGTAGGCGGCGTTATCGAGTGCGCCGTAACGGGCGTAAGAGCGGGAATAGGCGAGCCGATGTTCGGCGGAATAGAGAACAGACTCGCACAGGCGGTCTTTGCCGTGCCCGCGGTTAAGGGCATAGAGTTCGGAAGCGGTTTTGCGGGAAGCGCAATGCGCGGAAGCGAAAACAACGACGCATTCGATATAAAGGACGGACGGGTGTTCACAAAAACGAACAACCACGGCGGGATACTCGGCGGAATAAGCTCGGGAATGCCGATAGTTTTCCGAGCGGCGATTAAGCCGACCCCGTCAATAGCCCGCGCGCAGGAAAGCGTAGACCTCGAAAACGGCAGGCGCGTTCCGCTCGAAATACACGGACGGCACGACCCGTGCATCGTCCCGCGCGCCGTACCCGTAATCGAAGCGGCGGCGGCAATCACAATCTGCGACATGATATTGGAGGAAGAAAACCATGAACATAAATGAACTTCGATGCGAGATAGACAAAACGGACGATGAGCTTGTAAAGCTCCTCGCGCACCGCATGGGAATTTCTGCGGAGATAGGGAAGTATAAGCGCGAAAACTCGCTCCCCGTTCTCGATGCCGAACGCGAGAGGGGGCTCCTTGAGCGCGTGGGGACCCTTGCGGGGGACGACCTTTCGTCATATGTGAAAACGGTCTATACAACGATTATGGATACATCGCGCGCATATCAGAGACGGCTGTTCGGAAGCCAAAGCGAGCTTGCGCGCAAGATGCGGGACGCAATCGAAAATACTCCGAAGCTCTTCCCCGAAAAGGCAGTTGTCGCCTGTCAGGGAACGGCGGGAGCATATTCGCAGTTTGCGTGCGAAAAGGTATTTGAAGAACCGTCGATCATGTATTTCGGAAGCTTCGAGGGAGTTTTCCGCGCCGTCGAAAAGGGATTTTGCAAATACGGCATACTTCCGATTGAAAACAGCACGGCAGGCTCGGTAAATAAAATCTACGACCTCATGGCAAAGTATAAATTTTATATAGTAAGAAGCACGAGAATACAGGTGAACCACGCACTGCTCTCCGTCCGCGGAAGCGATATTTCAAAAATCCGCGAAATATACTCGCATGAGCAGGCAATAAGCCAGTGTACGGAGTTTTTGTCGGCACACCCCGAAATACACGTAAACGTCTGCGAGAACACGGCAGTCGCGGCGAGAATGGTGTCCGAGCTCGGCCGCGAAGACACCGCCGCGCTCTCCGCTCCGCAGTGCACCGCACTCTACGACCTCGTAACGATTGACGAAAACGTATGCGATTTCGACAATAACTATACGAGATTCATTTGCATCTCGAAAAATCTTGAGATTTACCCCGGCGCGGAAAAGACGAGCCTTATGCTTAAGCTCGCGCACAGGCCGGGCTCGCTCCATAGGATAATCGCAAGGTTTCAGGCACTCGGCATAAACCTCGAAAAGCTTGAAAGCCGTCCGAAGGCGGGAAGCGATTTTGAGTTCCTCTTCTATTTCGATATCGGCGCGTCCGTCTACTCCGAAAAGCTCTTTGAGCTCATGTGCGAACTTGAGCTTGAGTGCGACGGGTTTAAGTACCTCGGAAGCTATTCCGAAATAATTTAATCGCTTTAAAAACCGCACGGCTTTCCGTGCGGTTTTTCGGTACAAGCATTATTACAGATTTGTTACATAAGGAAAAAATTACTTGACGATTTTCACCTTATAGGGTATGATTATATATGTATAAAAGGCTAACAGCCAATTCTTAGGAGGAAGAGAAATGAGGAATCTTAAAAAAATTCTCGCGCTCGCACTCGTATTTGCAATGGCATTTACGTTTATGGCAGGCGCAGCCTCGGATTTCAGCGATAAGGCCGAGATCGGCTCCAAGTATGTTGACGATGTTAACATGCTCGTAGAGCTGGGCGTTATTGCGGGTTATCCGGACGGCACTTACAAGCCGAAGGCAAACATCACACGCGCTGAGTTTGCAAAGATGGCGTATACACTCAAATACGGATCCGATAAGGACGGAGACCTCTTTGCAAAGCAGACAAGCATATTCACCGACGTTCAGGGCAACGCAAACGTTGCATGGGCTAAGGGCTATATCAACTACTGCGCAAG
>CAKSEF010000021.1 GCA_934446465.1 uncultured Oscillospiraceae bacterium | reverse complement strand
ATCCTGTCGGATTGCGAATCTTTTTGCCGAAGAAATTCGCAAAAAAGATGTTTCGCAGGGCAATACTGCCTTGCCGGGCGGCGGCTTTAGCCGGAGCTCTCTTTTGCTACTTTATTTCGTTATATGCCTTAATCCACTCGCGGGCGATAATCTCATGTCCTGCGGGCGCGGGATGAATTCCGTCCATGAGCCACTTCTGATTCGGATATTTTTTCTCCGCATCGTCAATGAGCTTCTGAAGCGGAACGAATTTAAGCCTGTTTTTCTCCGCTACGCGCTTTGCCGCGGCCGCGCGGAGAAGAACCCCATCATGCAGTTCTTTGAATGTCTCCTTTGTGGCATCTCCGAGACACACATACGGTTCAAATATCATTATCTTAATCTCGGGAAGCTCCCGCCTTATCTCATCAATCAGGAAATTATATGCCCTCTCGTACAGCTCGGCGTTTGTTCCCATCGCGAACCCGATTTCGTGCCATACGTCGTTCACACCGACAAGTATGCTCATAACATCGGGCTTTATGTTTATTATATCCTCTTTCATACGCGCGAGAATCTGGAGGATTTTGTTCCCGCTCACTCCGCGGTTCACAAACTCGTATTCTCCCGGATTTTCGTATGAAAGCTTTGCGGAGACGATTGCAGGATATCCCGAGCCCATGTTTTCTACGCTGTTCTTATCTCTCGACGCATCTGTTATCGAATCGCCCTGAAAAAGTATTGTTTTCATGACAGTCCTCCGAAATTTTATAAAATCCCGCGGATATAAAACCCGCGGGATTTTTAATCAGTAATTTACAAATTACTTGTGGTCAACAGAGTACATATGCTCGATGAGGTCAACAACCTTGTTGGAATAACCCCACTCATTGTCGTACCAGGAAACAACCTTTACGAATGTATCCGTAAGAGCGATACCTGCCTTAGCATCGAATATCGATGTGCGGCTGTCGCCGAGGAAGTCGGACGAAACAACATCTTCATCCGTGTAACCGAGGATGCCCTTAAGCTCGTTCTCGGAAGCCTTCTTCATAGCTGCGCAAATCTCATCGTACTTAGCCGGCTTTGCGAGGTTGACAGTAAGGTCAACAACCGAAACATCGAGAGTCGGAACACGCATTGACATACCTGTGAGCTTGCCGTTGAGCGAGGGGATAACCTTGCCGACAGCCTTAGCTGCACCCGTTGATGACGGAATGATGTTGCCGGAAGCCGCACGGCCGCCTCTCCAGTCTTTTACGGACGGGCCGTCAACCGTCTTCTGTGTTGCTGTTGTGGAGTGAACCGTTGTCATAAGGCCGTCCGTGATACCGAAGTTATCGTGGAGAACCTTAGCAATCGGAGCGAGGCAGTTAGTTGTGCAGGATGCGTTTGAAACGAACTGCATGTCGCTTGTATATGTGTCGTTGTTTACGCCCATAACGAACATCGGTGTGTCGTCCTTGGAAGGAGCGGACATAACAACTTTCTTTGCGCCTGCCTTAATGTGGCCCTCAGCCTTTTCCTTTGTAAGGAAGAGACCCGTGGACTCTACAACATACTCAGCACCGACCTTGCCCCAGGGAAGGTCTGCCGGATTTCTCTCTGCGAATACAGGGATTTCCTTGCCGTTTACGATGATGGAATGGTCTGTGCTGCTGACTGTTCCGTCAAATCTGCCGTGCATTGTGTCATACTTGAGCATGTATGCCATGTAATCCGGAGTGATGAGGTCGTTAATACCCACTACTTCGACATTAGCATGGTCAAGGCTTGCTCTGAATACGAGACGGCCGATACGACCGAAGCCATTGATACCGATTTTGATACTCATTATCTTTTCCTCCTAATAATTTTCATACCATAACATTATAAACGATTGTTCTGCATTTTACAACTACCTATTGTGAAAATTTTAGCAAAATAAATCGGAAATTTTTGTGAAAATAATATAGTAAAGGTTTTCTTTTTGCACAAAACATCTGTTACTTGTATAAAAGGACACTGCCGAAACAGTGTCCTTTTAAAAAGCGTTAATTATTTTGCTCTCTCGATTGCTTCAAAGAGGCCGTTTATGTATGCGGCGCCGAGGGCGCGGTCATAAAGACCGTAGCCGTATCTGCCCTTTTCGCCCCAAATCATTCTGCCGTGGTCGGGTCTTACGTAGCCGTCAAAGCCGTTATCCACGAGAGCCTTCGCGATTCCGTACATATCGAGTGAACCGCAGTCGGACGGATGACCTACCTCTTCAAACTTCTTCTCGCCCGTGCGCTTGATATTGCGGAGGTGGAGGAAGTGTATTCTCTTTGCAAATCTTGCGGCCATTCTTACAAGGTCGTTCTTCTCGCTTGCGCCGAAGGAACCTGTGCAGAGAGTAATTCCGTTTGCTTCGCTGTCGACAATCTTAAGGAAGCGCTCAACGTTCTCCTCGCAGGTTATGATACGCGGAAGCCCGAACATGCTCCATGGGGGATCATCCGGGTGGATAGCCATTTTGACTCCGCTCTCCTCTGCGACGGGGATTACCTTTTTGAGGAATCTCTCAAGATTTTTCCAGAGCTTCTCGTCGTCAATGTCCTCATACTGTTTGAGAAGTCCGCGCATTTCTTCTTTTGTGTAGCTCTCGTCCCAGCCGGGGAGGGAAAGCTCGCTTGTTGACGGGTCCATTGCAAGCACTGTCGCATTGTCGTATGCGAGAGCGTTTGCTCCATCGGGCTGCTGATGCTCAAGCTCACTGCGGAGCCAGTCGAAAACGGGCATGAAGTTATAGCAAATGCACTTAACTCCCGCCTTTCCGAGACGGCGGACATTCTCGCAGTATACTTCGATAAGCTCGTCCGCACGCTCCGTTCCGAGCTTGATATCCTCTGCAACGGGGACGCTTTCGACGACCTCAAACTCAAGGCCGTTATCGTTTGCGGCTTTCTTGAGGTTTGCTATGCTCTCCTCGCTCCAGACGCCGCCGGGCTTAACATCGTAAACAGCACTTACGATTCCTGTCATTTTAGGAATCTGTCTGATTTTTTCAAGTGTTACGGGGTCATTTTCGCCGTACCATCTGAAAGTCAGCTTCATTCATATCACTCCTTCTATGATATACTTCTTATACCATTATACATATGCGGGTTATTTTTTGCAATAAAAATATTCCTTTTTTCCTATTTTTTCGGCAATCTGAATTTTGAGTCCGCTTTTGCCGTTATTATTACCTTTTTCCCTGTTACGGGGTGGATAAAACCGAGCCTCTGCGCGTGGAGTCCGAGCCTCCCGATAGGGTTTGAGCATGTGCCGTACTTTTTATCCCCGACTACGGGATGCGAAAGCTCCTTCATGTGTACGCGTATCTGGTTTTTGCGCCCCGTTTCGAGCGATATTTTCACAAGTGAATACAGCCCGTTATCCGACAGCACCTCGTAATTTGTTACCGCGCGTTTTCCCTGACGTGCCGAATATACAACGTGCGCCGAGTTCTCCGAAAGATATGTATCGCACCTTCCCCGCTTTTCCTCAAACACGCCCTCGCATATTGCAAGATATTCCCGCAAAAAAACGATGTCGTTCCAGCTTTCCTGAAGCTCCTCCTTTACGGAGCGTTCTTTTGCAAAGAGCAGCACTCCCGATGTGTCACGGTCGAGCCTGTGAACAACAAAAATATCCCCGCGCCGATGCTCGCGCAGGCGCGAATACGCCGTTCTTATTTTCTCCTGCTCGGTCGCCACGGCAAGAAGCCCTGCGGGCTTATTTACGGCGAGAAGACAGTCGTCTTCGTAAATCGTCTCTATCCCGCGGACGGGAAGCGCCCCGCCGTTTTCCGATATCTTTATCGTCTGTCCCGCTTTAATTCCGAAGTTGTATTTTGTTGTAACCTCGCCGTCAACGGAAATCTGCCTGTGGGTGAGGTAGGACTTGATTTTTCCGTGCGGAGTCTGCGAAAGAGCCTCACGCAGGTACTCCAGAAGCTCCCCGTCCCGCTCCGCAATGATTATTTTATCTTTTTTCATCAAAATCTCTCCCGTATGTGCTTCTTATTGCAGTATACTACATCTTGTCCGATATTTGCAAATCAAAAAACCGCCTTTCGGCGGTTTTTTTGATTTATTGGCAGCAACCCTTTTTCAGGTTCTGCATTGTCGGAGCATCGCAGGACATACGGTTTACAGGCGGGAAAAATTCGTTTACGGGGAATTTTACCTTGCGGAACAAATCGCACGGGCTGTCGCTTGACGAGCTTACGCACTCCTTTTCGGGCATACAGAAATCGTATGCGGGAATGAGTATCTGAGAATCGCGTTCGAGCCTTACTATCGAGAACTGACCAAGAGTTACATGAAGCCTCTTGCATCCGCCGCGTGTTACGAGTTCCTCATCGAAGCACTCCCTTACGCACTGCGGTACTCCGCAGAGCTCATCGTTAACGCAGCCGCAGTCGGGCATGGGGCACGGACTCGGTATGTTGTCGCACAACTCTGCTGACAGGCAAATGGGGTCAACGGTCTCGACAAAGGCAGTCGGCATATTGTTTGCGATTTTGCAGCAGTTTCCGACGGCGGGAGTCTTGGAGCTGAATATTTTTACATCTCCCTCGCTTCCGAAAAGAATTACGCGCTTGTCATACATTGCAAGTCCCGTAACCTTCTGTCCGCGTCCCGAGCCTTGGCAGACTTCTGCCGTTATCTTGTAGAAGAAGTTGATGTCAACTGTGTAAAAGCCGCGGTTGAATGCCACCTCGGATACTTCGATGTTCGTCCAGAGGAGCTTTGCGCCGTTGCACTTTACATTTGTTGCGCAGTCGATTATTTCCTGTGATGTTGCAGTGGGATATACTCTTACGTTTTCTATACATTCCTTATCCCTGCAGGAATCGTATATTCTGTTTGTATGGATGCACACCGCTTCGCGCACACACGGAGGATTTCCGTGGATGGGTCCCGGTAAAACCTTATCAGGCATCGCTTATATACCTCCCATTTTGATGTTATGAAGTATTTCTTCAATACATCATATGCTTTTTTTCGGAGGTGGTGAGAATTACGTATCGCTTTGTTTTGCCTTTTTCGCGGACAATATCAGGACTATCGGGAATATAAGCTCAAACAGGAGCACCCACCATTCTCCGCTTTTCCATTCAACAAGCGCGCGGAGAGAAGATGCGTCGCGGTATATGAGCTGAGTCAGCGCGGATATAATCAGTGCGAGCGGAATTGCCGTACCGCAGGCGTTTTTTACGGACATACTCCCGAGAATCATCTCATCGCAGAAGAGTATGCACACAATGCTTCTCGAAAATATTCCTATTGTCATCGATATGCAGGCAAGTATCTCCGTATGCTGTATGAATCCTCCGATTCCCTGAACGGACATCGCGGTAAACACGGGATAGAAATCGCGTGCGGCGGTGTTCTGTCCGAGTATTGCAACCGTAATCGCCGAAATCACCGCCATTACCGCACCCGAAAAAAACACGGACAGCGTGAAAAAACGGCGTCGGCTCTTTCTCCCCTGCATACGGGTATATACGGGCATAAGCGCAAAAATCAGCCCGAATCGGTTGATAAAAACCTCACACGCGCCGATAAATACGTTGCGCGGACTCACGAATGACGGAAGAAGGCAGTCTTTATCCGCAAGGCGCACTCCGAAAACACAGAACACGGCAAATACAAGCGCGCAGAACCAAAAGAGGAGCCGTGCCGCACCCGCCGAGGAGCGAAGACCCTCTCGGAAAGAAAACCCTGCCGCCAGGGTTATCAGAAGCGGTATTATTATCTGCGGTGTACGCGGGAGCGCGGAGGTCTGCACAAAGCGCGTGAAAATCGTAAGCGAAACGACGGCCGAGGCAAGCATCAAAAACAGCAGCAATGCCGAAAAAACTCTCCCGAGTGTTTTGCCGAGAGTGAGCATAAGTATGTCGCAGAAATTTCTGTCGGGATACTTGTCGAGCACGTATGCGAGAAGATATGATACGCCGAACGCAAAGAGCGCGGCAATTATGTGCGAAATCCACGAATCCTTCCCCGCACCGCTCCCGAACATTACGGAATAGCCGTTTGCCGTAAGCGTGAGAAAGGTTAAAAACGCGCCCTCGCCGTTAGTTATTTTTTCGCTCCGCATATGCTCACCTCATAAAAATAGAAATAATTCCCGAAAGGGACGCGCCTACATGGTCGTAATTTGCCATGATTCCCGCAGGGACTGCCAAGAGAACGGATACCGCAGCAAGCGCGAGAAATATATATCTCTCGCGCCCTGTCCGCGTTCGTCTGTCGGTCATAATAACAAGAATGTATATAAGAGGAAGAACTATTCCCAAAACTCAATCACCTCTGACATTGCTTATAACGGCACGGCATGATACGGACGCCGAATTAAAGCTTCCTACTCCGAATATTTCGGAAAATCCCTCTTTTTCCGCACGCTTGAGAAGTTTTTCCGCCTCGCTTTTGATATGTTCCTCAGCCGCGGCCGCAATAGCTTTGTTCTCTGCCCTCCCGAGCAGCTCGCCCGGAGCGAGGACGCACTTTTGTTCTATTGTAAGGGCGCCGTCTTTAATCTTCTTTTTTGCATCGTTTTCGAGAATTTCGAGGCTTACAGATGAATTTCCTCCGACATTCAGTGTGGGAAGGTATCCGCCCGCGCCGTTTTCGGAGATGAGCGAGAACGCCAGCACCTCATCGGCGCTTAGCTTTGATGTGCGCCCTTCCCCGAATATGACCGCTCCGCCCGAAACCGTGAATCCGCCGTCCTCCGAAAGCGTTATGCACGGAATCATGCACGCGCCGTGTTCCGTTCCGTCCCGCATTATTTTCCAAAGCGGAGCACTTATGAATCTGCGTGAATTTTCGGCGTTTGCCAGAGTGTCATAAATCGTTTCCGACGAGTTTTTTCCCGACGGCGACTCTATTATCTTTTGTGCGGTGCTGCCCGATGCACAGAGCGCGGAAATGTCAGGGAATACGTCTTGGGAACGGAAAACGGTATCGCATATCTCTCCGAGCGCCTGCGGGAGCGAATTTTCCGACAGGACGGCTATACGGCAGTGCCCCCAATACAGCTTCTTCCCCGAACTCTCCGATATTCTGCGTACGGCGTCGAAAAAGCTCCTGCCGTCGGATACGTATACGAAGGCTTCTTCGTCCTCACCCGTGCCAGATGTCTGAACGCTCACCGTTACGCCGTTTTCCGTTATATCAATTCCCACTCCCGAGACTATCTCCTGCATATTAAGCTCGTTATAGTCGGAGCATCCCGAAAAAAGTGCTGCAAGCACCGCACAGCAAAAAAGCACTATTGCTTTTCTCACCAAATCACCTATTTTCTTTTAAATCGTATTCTGCGCCGTCTCTGGATTGCCTCGGGTCTGAGAATCATTTTCTCCCATGCCGTTCGTATATAGGAATCCTTTGCCCCGCTTTTGCTTCTCGGCATCAGATATGCCGTGAAGCCCACGCCAAAGCTCTTGAGCGACGATATATACGCGCAAAACGCTATAACGCCTATTGTATACCCGTAGACGCCGAGCGTCGACGCAAGTATTAGGAACACAAGCCTTAAAAGAATTATTTCCGTCTCGAGTTTCGGTGTAAGAAACGACGTTATACCGCACACCGCAACTATAATTATCATTTCGGCGGAGACGATGTTTGCGGATACAATGCTTTGACCGAGGACAATCGCCCCGACCGTGCTCACCGTTACGCCGATTGCCTTCGGAAGCCTTAGCCCTGCTTCGCGGAGAAGGTCGAAGAGCAGGAGCAGAATAAGCATTTCAAGCGCGGCGGGAAACGGTACCCCCGCGCGGGAACGGGCAATGCTCAAGAGCAGGTTCTTAGGTATCATTTCCTTATGATACGACAGCAGTGCAATGTACAGCGCGGGAAGCGACACCGCCGCAAAAAAAGCTATAAACCGCAGTATGCGCGTAAAGCTTGCAAAGTAATAATTCACATAATAATCTTCGCTCGACTGGAAATTTTCAAGGAAGAGGAACGGCGCGGTAAGCGCGAATGGGGTTCCGTCGCACAGCAGCGCGCATCTCCCCTCAAAGAGCTTTGCGGCAACGACGTCGGGACGCTCCGTTGTTCCGAGTGTTTTGAACGGAGAGGAAGGATTGTCGGATATTGGCTCGGAAATATAGCTTATATCAAGCACGGAATCGATTTCAAACGATGAAATGCGCTTGATCATCTCGGCTATGACGCCGTCCTCGCAGAGCCCGTCTATATACGTCAGGCATACGCGCGTTCTGCTCACTTTCCCGACTTCAAAAAATCTGAATTTGAGGTTCGGATTTTTTATTTTTCGGCGTATAAGTCCGACATTTGTTACGATAAGTTCCGAAAACCCCTCTTTCGGCCCGTTTACGGAATTTTCCGTCTCGGGTACCGAGATACTGCGCGTGCTGTACTTCTTCGAGTTTGCAACTATTGCGCTTTTGCAGGTGTCAAGCAGGATAACCGTGTCTCCGATCAGCACCGAGGTAACGGCATCATACGGTCTTGCCTGCGTTTTTACGTCGTCGGCTGATACCACGGCAGCGGCAAGCGACGAAGAAAGCTCCTCCCCGAGTTCCGCATCGCAGGGCTCAAAATTCATCAGCGGACGAATGACGTTCTGGTCTATGACAATGCTGTTTACAAGCACCTCCGTAAAGATTATGCATCCGCGGATTCTCTTGTCGTATCTGTTCTCGAACTTTCTGAATATCACAGTATCGTCGTGTCTTAAAACGCTCCGCATAAGCTCCGTGTCTTTTTCGAGCACACCAGAAAAAGACAGCCTTCCAAGGTCGTTTAAGTCGTATCCTTTTCCCATTTCTAACCTCCGTGCTTCTATACGGTTTATTTTTCCTTTTTCGGAAAAACTTATACACGTATTTTGCACGTTTTTTTGTACTAATTGTATCTTTTTTCACATGACACTGTATTCTTATTGTGATAGAATGTGGATATACAGATTTTATACGGAGGGAAGAACATGTCTGAAAAAAAGGTTAAATTCGGCGTTATAGGCGCAAGCTGGATGGGCATGAGACATATGGAATCCATTGTCAGCCACCCTAATATGGAGCTTGTTGCAATCTGCGATAAGAACGAAGAAGCTCTCAAAGAGGCGGGACGTCTCCTCGACGTTTCGGCGCTCACTGTCGATTGGCACGATATTATAAGCAACCCCGAGGTCGAGGCCGTTCTTGTATGTATGCCCGACTACCTCCACGAGGAGATGACGGTTGCCGCGCTTAATGCGGGAAAACACGTCATATGCGAAAAGCCCATGGCGCTTACGCTCGAGGAATGCGAGCGCATGAGAGATGCTTCAAAGAAGCATCCGAATCAGAAATTCATGGTCGGTCAGATTTGCCGTCATGCTCCGGGATTCAAGCTCGCAAAGGAGCTCATCGACCGCGGCGAGATTGGCGAGCTCTACTTTGTCGAGAGCGAATACGCCCACGATTACAGCTACGCACGCGGCGCGGACGACTGGCGCGTCGACCCGAGACGTGAACCGTTCATCGGCGGCGGCTGCCATGCCGTTGACCTGCTCCGCTGGATTGCCGGCGACCCGTACGAGATAACGGCATATTCAAACCACAAATGCCTTACCGACTGGCCCGTAAACGACTGCACGATTTCGATACTCAAGTTCCCGAACGATGTTCTCGGCAAGGTTTTCGTTTCGATAGGCTGTAAGCGTACATATACAATGCGCTCGGTCTTTTACGGAACAAAGGGCACGATAATATGCGATAACACAAGCCCGACAATTACGGTATGCAAAACCGGCCTTACGGAAAAGGATTCGATTTTCTCCGACTCTGTCGACTCCATGCTCACACCGATTCAGCTCCCCGTCCAGGTGCGCGACCACAACACATATCAGGAGCTCTCGGATTTTGTTGAAGCAATAATCGAGAACAGGCCTGTTCCGACATCGGCATACGACGGCGAGAAATCCGTTGCGGTCTGCATGGCGGCTATGGAATCCTCCAAGAGCGGAAAGCCTGTAAGCATTTACTATCCCGCAGAGTAATATACAAATAAGAAAAGACACGTCAAAAATTTTGACGTGTCTTTTTTATATTTTAAATATTTTTCCGTCCTCTATGCAGATTTCCTGTCCGCAGACTCTGCGCGCCCCGCTTCTGTGCGATATCGCAACGCACGTCTTTCCCTCAAGGTTCATTATGTTTTCAAGAACTCGCCTTTCAGTCGGTTCATCGAGTGCGCTTGTCGCCTCGTCAAGTAGAAGTATCGGGTTTTTGCTGAGTATGGCGCGCGCGATTGCGAGACGCTGTACCTGACCCTCGGAAAGCCCGCTTCCGCGCTCGCCTATTGTGAAGTTTATTCCTCCGTCAAGTTTCTTCACAAAATCCGCGCACGCGATGTCCAGTGCGTCGCATATCTCCGCATCCGAGACGTCTTTTCTTGCGAGAAGCATATTGTCTCTTATCGTTCCGCTCATGAGCAGATTTCCCTGCGGAACGTAGGCGAAAAGCCCCCTCATGGATGAATCTATCCGTTTTTCCCCCGAAGCAAGCAAGGCGGTTATACTTCCCTCCCGCGGTTTTAAAACACCCATAAGGAGCTTAATGAGCGTACTCTTTCCTATACCCGAAATCCCCGATATGAGGGTAAGCTCGCCCTTCGGTATTATTATGCTTGCATCGTCGAAAACCTTTGTATCCCCGTATGCAAACGAAAGGTGCGATATTTCAATTCCACGGAGTTCGGAATACAGCACCTCCGTGTCCCCGGTCTTTTCCGCCGTGTCCCCCGACAGGTTTTCAAGCTCCATTATCCGTTCGGCGGACGCAATCGCCGCATAATATCGCGAAAGGCTTCCCGACAACTGTGCAAACGGAGTCTGTATTTGATTTATAAGCTGTATCAGCGCGACAAAATCGCCGTAGCCGAAGCCCGCGGTTCCGGTGAGTATTTTCACCGCGCCCCAGATGACGGCATAGAGATATCCGCACATAACAAGCGTTGAAAAGCCTGCCGATGTACCCGTGGCAAAGAGCGCGCGGAGCATCTTTTTTCCGTAATGCTCTTCGCTCTTTTCGTCTGCGGTTTCGGAAATTTTCTCTTCCATTTTAAACGCCTTGATGACGAGGATATTTTCAATCGACTCCTGTATAAACGAGCGCAGTTTTCCGCCTGCCTCCTGCACCGATTTGTGCGTTTTTTTCATAACTCCGCGCAGAAGCCTTGCGGAAACAAGTATAACCGCGCCGCCGCAGAGTATAATAAGCGCAAACTGCATATCTGTTCGGAAAATTGCGATAAACGCGCCGAGAAGCCGTGCGATAAGCCCGAGCGTTTGCGGTATAAGCGTTGCGGTATTTTCGCTTACGACATTCACATCATTAAACAGTCTGTTTTGAATTTCACCGCTGTGGAATCCCGAAATTTCGGAGTAATCGCGCGTCAGGATTTTTGAAAATGCGTTTTCGCGGAATCTGATTTCGAGACGCGCGGTGATATGCGCCTCAAAAATGCGCGATATGACGAGGAGGGCAATCTGAACTGCGACAACCGCGACGAGAATGACCGCGGCCGTTTTCGTTTCCTGCACATTGCCCTCGGAAGCGCGGTTTATTACATTGCGCATCGCAAGAGCGAAATAAACGGAAAGACCTGCGGTTGCGATATTCAGCAGAGTGAGTGCAAAGAGCTTGAAAAATTCTTTTTTCGCCGTTCTGAACATATACGAAAGAGCTTTGTTTTTCAAAAAATTCCCTCCCTTTCCAATTCATTATTATATTAACACATCATGCTTTTTTCTTCAAGGTGAATATATTTCTTGAATACTTCCCGAAAAAATGCACATGATATTACCGTGCCATGAAACACATTTAGGAGGTATTTGAAAATGGCTGATAATGCGAACAAATCAATACAGTGCATGGTAACTTCATGCGCTCACCACTGCTCCGATGTCGATTACTGCTCGCTCGACTCAATCAGAGTCGGCACACATGAAGCTAACCCGACAATGGACCAGTGCACAGACTGCCAGTCCTTCAACCTCAAAACAGGCTGCAACGGCTGTCATTAACCGAAAACCCCCGCGGGAAGAATCCCGCGGGGGTTTTATTATGACAAGTGGTTTGAAAGTATAGCCAGCGACGCCGCCATATTCTCATTCTGGACGAGCACTCCGTCGGGCACGATTATGTGCGCGGGCGCAAAATTCCAGACGGCGCGTATTCCGCTCTTTACAAGCATATCGCACGCTTCCTGGGCAAATTCGTGCGGTACAGTTATAATGCCTATCTCAGCTTTCTTTTCAAGGCACACGCTCTCTATGCGCGAAATATCGAATATCCGCTCATCGGACTCGATTATTTTTTTGTCCTTGTCAAATGCCGCGACGATGCTAATCCCGTATCCCGCAAAACCCGAATAGTCCATGAGCGCACGTCCGAGCTTTCCCGCGCCGACGATTACGGCGTTTCTGCGGACGTCATAGCCGAGGTATTTTTTAAGCTGTGCCATCAAATCGCACGCATTATACCCCACCCGCGGGCGCCCCGCCGTCGCAACGGATGCCAGGTCTTTTCTCACCTGCACTTCGTTGAGCGAGAGCGCGGAGGCTATCGCGGCGGACGAAATATTTGAGTTTTCATCGGCGTTGAGTGTCTGCAAATATCTGAGATATGCCGGAAGACGCTGAATCGTTGACTTAGAAACCTTAGGATACATATTATTTATTCTCCGAGAGCGTGCGGTCGATTGCCTCGGCGGCTGTTTTTCCCGCTCCCATAGCAAGTATTACCGTAGCGGCACCGGTTACGGCATCGCCGCCTGCCCAGACATTTTTACGGCTTGTGAGTCCGTCATCGTCGGCAACGATTCCGCCCCACTTCTGAGTTTCAAGACCGTCTGTGGTGGACTTGATAAGCGGGTTCGGGCTTGTGCCGAGCGCCATAATCACGCAGTCGCACGGGATATCGAATACGCTTCCCTCAACCGGAACGGGTCTTGCACGGCCTGACGCATCAGGCTCGGAGAGGCGCATTTCCTGGCATTTCATGCCCGATACCCAGCCGTCATCCGTGCCTTCTATTTCAATCGGGCCTGTGAGGAACTTAAACTCGATGCCTTCCTCCATTGCGTGCTCAACTTCTTCACGGCGTGCGGGGAGTTCTTTTTCCGTTCTTCTGTACACTATCGTAACGTCGGCTCCGATTCGGCGCGCACAGCGTGCCGCGTCCATTGCGACGTTGCCGCCGCCTACCACCGTTACCTTCTTTGCATGGAACACGGGCGTTTTGGAATCATCGCGGAATGCACCCATGAGGTTGATTCTTGTAAGAAATTCGTTTGCCGAGTATACGCCCTTGAGGTTCTCGCCCGGTATCTTCATAAACATCGGGAGACCTGCGCCCGAGCCGATGAACACCGCCTCGAAGCCGTCGTCGAACAGGTCGTCAACAGCGAGCGTTTTGCCGATAATCATATTTGTTTCAATTTTAACTCCGAGTTCGGAGAGAGTCTCTATTTCACGGCGGACAACAGACTTCGGAAGTCTGAATTCCGGGATTCCGTAGGTAAGAACTCCGCCCGCCACGTGGAGCGCTTCAAATACCGTTACCTCGTATCCGAGCTTTGCAAGCGAGCCTGCGCATGCAAGTCCCGAAGGGCCGGAGCCGATTACGGCAACGCGGTGCCCGTTCTTTTTCGGAGCCTGTGCCTTTTCCTTTGAGTGTGCGTTATGCCAGTCGGCGGCAAATCTCTCGAGCCGTCCGATTCCGACAGGCTCGCCCTTTATACCGCGGATGCACTTCGACTCACACTGCGTTTCCTGCGGGCAGACACGTCCGCAGACTGCGGGGAGCGAGTTTGTTGCGGTGATAACCTGATACGCTTCCTCGAATTTACCCTCTGCCATTTTTGCAATGAACTCGGGGATTTTTACCGATACGGGGCATCCGTTTACGCACGGACGGTTTTTGCAGTTCAAGCATCTTTTTGCCTCGTCGATTGCCTGTTCCTCGGTATAGCCGAGCGCAACCTCTTCAAAATTGCGGCTTCTTACATCAGGAGCCTGCTGAGGCATTTCATTTTTCTTAAGCGACATATTCGGCATGGCTATTTAACCTCCTTTTTAAAGAGATTGCAGGTCTCTTCGTGTGCATGACGTTCAAAATCACGGTACATGGACGAGCGCTTCATTGCCTCGTCAAAGTCGATTTTGTGTCCGTCAAAGTCGGGGCCGTCTACGCAGGCAAACTTGGTTTCTCCGCCGACGGTAAGACGGCAGCCGCCGCACATTCCCGTTCCGTCTATCATAATCGGATTCATGCTGACGGTCGTCTTAATTCCAAATTCTTTCGTGAGGAGGCATACAAACTTCATCATCGGGAGCGGTCCGATAGCTATTACCTCATCGTATTTTCTTCCGCTTTCTATGAGACGGCGGAGCGCTTCTGTTACAAGTCCCTTTTCTCCGTATGAGCCGTCATCCGTAAGGAGATACATCTCCGTACTTGCCTTTTTAAACTCGTCCTCGAGTATTACGAGGTCATGAGTTCTGAATCCGACGATTGCGTCAACGTGCGCGCCGAGCTCGTGGAGCTTCTTTGCGACGGGGTACGCGATCGCGCTTCCCACTCCGCCGCCGACAACGGCAACCGTTTTGATTCCGTCAGTCTCGGTCGGACGTCCGAGCGGGCCTGCGAAGTCGGCAATGTATTCTCCCTCGTTCTTGTGCGCAAGGGCTTCCGTAGTCGCTCCGACTATCTGGAAGATAATCGAAACCGTACCCGCTTCTCTGTCAAAGTCCGCGACCGTGAGCGGAATACGTTCTCCTTCGCCGTCGACGCGGAGGATAATGAACTGGCCCGGTTCAGCCTTTTTTGCTACTGCCGGAGCATCGATGTCCATGCGCACGACGGTAGGATTCAGCACCTGCTTTTTTACAATTTTGTACATAAAGCCTTTTCCTTTCATTTTTCTTTACTCTTTAATCCCCAAGAACATATCCCCGACACGCAAACAGAGCCTTTCGGTTTTCCCGAAAAGCTTTGTTGTATAATCAACATATCAAAGATATGTCTTCGGCGGTCAATGTGGGGAGCGGAGTTCATCCGCTCCCCGTAATCTTTATTAGAAATCGACTTCTGTGCCGTAGTAGATGCAGTTAAACAGCTTCTCCATCTCGGCGGGTGTGATTGCGCGCGGGTTCGAGCCTGTGCAGGCGTCTCCGACAGCGTTTTCTGAAATGCGTGCTACCTTCTCTTTGAACTCAGCCTCGTTGATTCCGAACTCGCGGAGCGTCTTCGGGATTCCGAGGTAGCGGTTAAACTCGTCAATCTTTGCGCAGAGTGCCGCAACGAGTTCGTCGTCTGTCTTGCCCTCAAGACCTGCGTCGCGTGCTATATCGGCATATCTTGCCTTTGCTTCTTTCGCGTTATACCTGATTACATAGGGGAGATAAATTGCGTTTGCACAGCCGTGCGGGATATGACCGGTGCTGAATGCCGCGCCTGTCTTATGTGCCATTGAGTGTACAATTCCGAGAAGTGCGTTCGAGAACGCCATTCCGGCGAGACACTGTGCATAGTGCATCTCTTCGCGGGCCTTCATGTCGCCGTCAAACGATTCTTTAAGATATCCGAATACCATCTTAATCGCCTTTAATGCGAGCGGGTCGGTAAACGGCGAGTTGAGCGTGGAAACATATGCCTCGATAGCATGAGTCAATGCGTCCATTCCCGTATGTGCCACGAGCTTTTGCGGCATGGTTTCCGCAAGGTCGGGGTCTACTATTGCGATATCGGGCGTAATGTTAAAGTCCGCAAGCGGATACTTAATGCCCTTCTGATAATCCGTAATAACCGAGAACGCTGTAACCTCCGTAGCTGTTCCCGATGTTGACGGGATTGCTATGAACTTAGCTTTCTTGCGGAGCTCGGGGAAGCTGAACGGTGTGATTAAGTCCTCGAACGATGTTTCGGGATATTCATAGAATACCCACATTGCCTTAGCGGCATCTATAGGTGAACCGCCGCCCATTGAAATTATGAGGTCCGGCTCAAACTCGCGCATTGCCTCAGCTCCGCGCATAACAGTCTCAACCGAAGGGTCGGGTTCAACGTTCTCAAAGAGGCGGACTTCGATTCCCGCGCTCTTCAAATAATCCTCTGCGCGTCCCAGAAACCCAAAGCGTTTCATAGAACCGCCGCCGACTACAATTATCGCACGCTTTCCTTTAAGTGTCTTAAGTACCTCAAGCGTGCCTTTTCCGTAGTAAATGTCTCTCGGTAAAGTGAATCTTGCCATTTTCTTTTCCTCCGTTTCTTTTTTGTATTTACATTATACATCTCAAAAACGGAAAAGTGAAATGTTAAAAATATATATCGTTATGTTTTTATCGATATACATTTATCTATATTTTTTTATTGATATCTTCTTTTGCTCATTAGCGAGAGCTTCGAGGAATTTTTTCTCAATTTCGGTAATTTTATGTTTATTTTTATAGACGAGTACGTCTTTATAAACATCATCCACACCTTCGCATCGCCGTAGCACGAGGTTATAGCGCGTGAGGATTTTATCGGGTATCGGCGAGACGAGCATATATGTGTTCGGTATTCCGGAGAGGAGCTCGAATTGGCTTCCGCGCTCGTAAATACTTATCTGACGTTTGCTTGCGGAATCCGAATCGGACGACTGGAGCAGATATGGCACGGGCATATCCGTTCTGCGGATTTCCGTGTAGTCCATGAGATCCTCCCGTGTCAGCTTCTCAAGGGATGCAAGCGGTGAATCCTTGCTCACCACAACAAGGTGGGAAAACGACCACAACTCTTCATGTGCAAGCTCATGGTCGCGCAGGTAATCGAGGAAATACTGCTCGTGCGCTTTATCATATCTTATAATTGATATACGGCTTGTTCCCTCATCGATATTTCTCACGGCGTTAATCGAATTTGTCTCATAAAAGCCGAGAGAGAGGGGGGCGTCCTTTCCAAGCGAGGACGCGAACTTTGAAAACGCAATGGCAATATATGACGTTCTCGGCGCAGACAGAAAAAAACCCTCCGAATCGGACGCTTTGCTCGAAAAACGTGCTTCCAAATCATTGACCTGAGAAACTATGGAACGCGCGTATTGCAAAAACTCAACTCCGCGCTCCGTCGGAAAAACGCCCTTTGACGTTCTCTTGAATACGGTGATTCCAAGCGAGGATTCGAGTTCCTTTAAAGCGCGCGACAGGTTCGGCTGCCCCATATAGAGATTTTCCGCTGCCTGCGAAATCGATTGTGTTTTTTCAACCTCAATCGCGTATTTCAGATGCAGTAAATTCATTGCAAAAGCCTCTCAAATCAAATTCGATAAAACTATATCGATATATTAACAAATTTTTTGTATAAAGTCAAGAATTGCGACAAAAAAATATAATTTTCAAAATTTTTACGCTTCGTCTATTTACGAAAAGAGAAAAAGAAAGTATAATGTAATATGTAAATTGGACGGTGTCTTTTTATAAATATGATATATCGGAGATAAAATATGTCTGTAATCAAGGTTGAGCTTACAAAAAGCGGGGATGTTCTGATACCCGCGCGCAGTGTGAACCTTCTCTTAGACAGCGGGAACGGTAATGCCGCATTGCTCTATATTTACATACTTTCTCATTCATGCGAAATCAACGTCGGTGCGGCGGCAAAACGCCTTTCGCTTTCGGAGGACGATGTTCTCCGCGCAGTTGACGCGCTTGTTTCTCTCGGAATAATAAGACGCGGGGATGCCCCGTCCGCACCCGAGAGGCAGGTCTCCGCACCCGAATATTCATCTGCGGACGTTGCCGAGCATTTAGGCTCCGACCGCGAGTTCAAACAGCTCGCCGATTTCTGTGAAAGCAGTCTCGGCAAGCTTCTTACGACTGTTGACTTACAGGTTCTGCTCTCAATATATTCTTGGCTCGGGCTTCCTGCCGATGTGATATGTCTTCTCATAACCAACTGTATTGAGGAATACCGCACAAAATACGGCCCTGCCCGCGTGCCGACCCTGCGTACAATAGAAAAGACCGCCAAAATCTGGGCGCGCGACGGCGTTCTCACCTGCAAGCGCGCAGAGGAATATCTCGCCGAGCGCGAACGGGCAAATGCCGAGAAGAACCGCATTGCAAAGCTCCTCGGAATATTTGACCGCACACTCTCGCCCACCGAGGAGAAATATATTTCGTCGTGGATGTCTCTCGGGATGTCGGACGAGCTTATTGCTTCCGCATACGATAAAACGGTTGTGAACACAGGCTCGCTTAAGTGGCGGTATATGGATAAGATAATAACATCATGGCACGAGCATGGCTATAAAACCGCCGAGGAGGCCGATTCGCACCCGGTAAAACCGCGCACGGCAAACAAAACCGATGACTCGGAAGCGGTGCGTGCGGCAGAACGCCTGAAAGAAATTAACAGGCGCAAGAATATTTCAGTTTAAGAGGTGATACGGCGCGATGAATTACGACAAGAAGCTTTTTGATGAAGTGCTGAAGGACACCGAGCGCGCACGGATAGCGGAGGAAGCGCGCGCAAGTGCCTTAAAAAGGGAAATATATTCAAAAATCCCGCGTGTGGCTGAGATTGACGCAGAACTGAGAGGCACGGCGTTTGACATAATACGCGCGTCTTTCTCGTCAGGTTCTGACCCCGCATCTCTCATACGCGCCTCGGCAAAAAGGAACGGCGAGCTTCAGAAGGAGCGCGCCGAGCTTCTCGTTTCTGCGGGCTACGAAGTCGGCTCGACAGAGCCGAACTACTCATGCAATATCTGCAACGACACGGGATACAGCGGCGGAGATCCTTGTCGATGCGTATACGAAAAATATAAGAAAGCAAAAGCCGCCGAGGTAAACCGCGCACTGAATTTAGACGGTGTAAGCTTTGACAGGTTTGATTTGTCTCTCTATCCCGAGCACAGCGACGGCAGCATTCCTCCGCGCGCCCAAGCACGGGAGGTTCTCGCGTTCTGTAAGGAATACGCCTTAAATCTTTCTCCCGCAAGCGAAAGTCTCCTGATACACGGCAAAAGCGGTCTCGGAAAAACGTTTCTTGCAAAGTGCATCGCGTCCGAGGCGTCAAAGCGCGGAAACAGCGTTGTTTTCGAGAGTGCATACACCGTCTGCGGGGCATATGAGGATTTAAAGTTCGGGCGCGAGGGGCGCGGAGTTTCGGACTTTGAAAACTGCGACCTGCTTATAGTCGATAATCTCGGCGCCGAGATAGCCTCGTCGGTTTCGACGGCTGCGTTTTTTTCATTGCTGTGCAAAAGACTTGATGCGAAAAAGCCGATGATTGTTATAACGACGCTCAACTGCGCCGAGGCGGAGTCGCGTTACGGCGAGCAGACCGCGTCGCGCCTTTTCGGCAGTTTTGTTCCGCTCCTTCTTGTCGGAGACGACATACGCAAAAAACGCTGACTCAGCATATTTTTCAAGATTTTCCGCAAACTAAAAATAAAAAACGGAGAGTTCAAATGTCAAAAATTTCAAGAGCTTTTCTCATACTATTATTTATTTGCCTGCTTTCCGTCCCGTCGCTTGCGGCGGCGCCGAGCCTTATCTCCGAATCCGCCGTGCTGATAGACGGCGATACCGGACAAGTCCTCTACAATAAAAGTATGGATAAGAAGCAATACCCCGCGAGCATAACCAAAATTGCAACCGTTATCACCGCGCTTGAGAACGCCTCGCTCTCCGACAAGATTACGATGTCGGACGAGGCCGTTTTCTCCGTTTCGAGAGCCTCCTCGCATATCGCTCTCGACGTAGGCGAGGAAATAACGCTTGAGCAGGCATGTTATGCGGCGCTCCTTATGTCCGCAAACGACGCATGCAACGGCATGGCAGAGCTTGTATCGGGTAAAATTTCAGAGTTTGTCAAGCTCATGAATGACACTGCCGCCGCTGCGGGGGCTCGCGGAACGCATTTTTCAAATGCTAACGGGCTTAAGGATTCCGACCACTACACAACGGCATACGATATGGCGATGATTTGCCGTTATGCTATTAAAAACAAAGATTTCAGAAAGATTTTCGGCACATACAAGTATGATATGCCGCCGAACAACAAACAGCCCTTAACGCGCCATTTCGTCAATCAGCACAGTATGATAAGCGACCCCGCATTTAAGTATGACGGAATAATCGGCGGAAAGGCGGGGTGGACAACCGCGGCACAGTATACCCTTGTAACCGCGGCGGAGCGCGACGGGCATACGCTTATAGCCGTCGTTATGAAGAGCCCCCGAAACAATGACAAATACAACGATACAAAAGCCCTGCTTGACTACGGCTTTTCGGAGTTCGAGCCCGTAACGTATACGACGTCCGACCTTGGCGGGAGCAACCGCACGCTTGAGTCTCCGATAACCGTCTTTGTTCCGAAGGGTGTCGGAAAAAACGGCATAACATCCGAAACGGTTATGGAAAACGGGAAAGACCTTTTAAAGCTCACGCTCAACGCACCGCACGACCTTATGCAGCAGGAAATAGGCAAATTCCCGTATTCCGTCTCAATAGACGTATCCTCCCCGGCATCTTCACCGAGTACGGGCGCGGGGGTTATGCAGGTTGTTTTTATCGTCCTCTCAGTCATAATCGGCTTAGCCGTGCTATTTATAGCGACGATTATAATAAGAAAGAAAATCTATCGTATGCGGCGCAGATACAGGACGCGCCGCCGAAACGAAAGGCGGAAATGAAATGACATTCAAAAGACTTACTTCCTTAGTTCTTGCACTTGTTCTGGCATTGGGGCTCGCTTCCTGCGGAAATAACACGGGCGGAGACGGCTCGGAGTTTGTTCTTGCATCGGAGATAACAGCCGAAAAGCAGAATGAGGCGGATAAAGTTGTCGATTCGTTAATGGCGGCGCTTTCATCGCGCGATACAAAAACCGCACTCCCTCTTTTCTCCTCGGGATTTGAATCAACGGAAGAGGAGCTGGGCGAGTTTTTTGATAAGGTAAATGCCCTTACCTCCAATCCGTTTGTGAAATTTGACTCTTATTATATGAAGGACCTTGAGGTAAAGGACACCGTAATCAAGGTAAAAAAGAGCAATGACGATGAGAATTATATAGAGCTGACTCCGGCATCAAGCGAAATCTATGTCGCCCTGCTTGCGTCGGAGGGAGAAAATATTTCATATCTGATGACAATTGTCCTCTCATACAACGACGGTAAGTTCGAGATTGTGTGGATAAATCCCGGCGACTTCAAATACGCAGGCCGTGATGCGACGGCGGTTCTTGAAACATCGGAAAAGCTCGAGGAGGACGGAAACATCATCGGAGCATATATTTCCTCCTGTATGCTCGGAAACCTGATGCGTCCCGCAGGATATTACAGATACGCCGACGATGACAAAATGGAGGATTTCTGCTACAAGCTGTATTCGACCGTATCGGAAAAATTCCCGCTTCCGCTGGCGCTTGATAAAACCACAGACTCATCGGTGTACGAGCTGGGAATAGCAAAGGACGATGAGCACGGCGTAATTCCGCTTATTATGTTCAAAACGGGAGTTGACACGAATAACCGTTCGGCAATCGAAGAAGAATCGAAAAAGGTTATCGATGCCATAGAAAGTCTTTCCCCGGGCTTCCGCCAGGCGTTCGAGTATGCCAGACTCAACGCGACAAATGACGACCTCAGCAAAAACACCTCCTCCGTCAAAGCAGAGTCGGTTACGCTGAAGCTTCATTGATTGCGTACGCCTCAAAATATCGCAAATTCTCCGTCAAGCGCACGTTTTTTCACTTTGCTGAAAATATTTTATGTTATTTTTTCGGCTTGAATATGGGCTTTTTCGGGTTTTTTGAAAAAAACTGTGTTTTTTTCAAAAAAGGACTTGAAATCATTAAAAAAGTGTTATATAATAACAATGCAAATATTTTGGGAGAAGGAGTCTGTTAAACATGAGAAATTATACAGAACCAAACCTTCAGGTCGTCGCGATTAAGGCGCAGGATGTTATCACTACGTCCAATCCTTTCTTTGCTCTCTTCAAGAAGAGCGGCATCGAGGATGGCGGACGTGCTGTTGACCTCAGCTCCTTTGAGACAGGTGGTCTTTAATAGGTAAGACTTTCTGCGACGATGTGCCCCTGCAAAGGGCGCGTTGTGCATATTATCAATAGCAATCTGTAAGGAGGTAACGTGCACATTACCTCCTTATAACCGATTTTTAAAGCCTTGCGTTACGCGCAAGGCTTTTTGAATATTGCGAAGCTTACTGCACACCGTGTTTTCGCCGAAACAATGTTTTGTCATTATTGCAAAACGGCAGGCACATATCGAATGTGCCTGCCGTTTCCCGATTACGGCGGTAAATATCAGAAACGGTTTTCTGTTGTCACAGCTCTATGTCTGCAAAAATCGGTCTATGGTCTGATACGCATGTTGATAATGTGTCAGAATTATATACTTTTATGCCGCTGCTCACAAATATGTAATCGAGCTTTTTTGTGTTTTTCTCACCCGAAAAGCCCGTCATTCCCAACGGCATTTCTTTTGACGGCCACGTTATCACCTGCGGTTTTGAGGCTGTGGCATCGTTCAGAAACGTCTTTATTTCCTTTATAGTGTCCGAGTTCGGTTCACTGTTAAAATCACCCATAAGGACTGTTTCGTCCCCTGATTCCGCAACAAAAGACCTTACAGCAGAGACGGCAGCCGCTTTTTCCCGCGTAACCAGCCCGAAATGACTCACTATAACGCTGACTTTCGATTTTCCGCAGTCAATGCACGAACAAAATGCAACTCTTTGTTCGCCGAGCTTCTCTCCGGCCGCTCCGTCAATGTAACTTATTTTCGTTTTTGTTATTGGGTATTTTGACAAAATTGCATTCCCGTACTCTCCTGTCGGTTCACGCAGTGCCGGTACAAAAAGCCTGTATTTATACCCGGCATACTCGGCAATTTCATCTGTTTGCTCGCCGTACTTTACACTTTTACCGTTTATTTCATTTAAAGCGACAATATCAGCGCCTGAGTTCCGTATCACATCGGCTGCAAGACGCACGTCGGGCTTTATATCCTCCTGACACTTTCCGTGAAGCAGTTCCTCATAGTTTCTGCCCGACCAGATATTGTATGTCATAACCCGCAGTTTCATTCAAATCAGCTTCCTAACGCCCCATAATGAGCAAGGAACGAATAAATCGTTCCTTGCTCTTTTACGTATTATTCCGAATATATGATGTGTGTCGCACCGGAACTGTCTTTATAAATCAGGTATCCGCGCGCACGGCCTGCGTCAGAGCTGTCATACGGCTGCGCCGTGAACTGTCCGTGTGCAAGCGTGTTTTTCAATACCGCCTTTGAGCTGAAGCTCGTAATTGTACTGTCATTTGAACCAAAAAGTATACCGGCTTCAAGCTTCGTGTACCCGTCCGGAACATCATATTCTATCATTCTTGCACCGTTGAGAGGCGTGTCATCGAGAACTATAACGGGCACCTTCTCAACGCTGTCTGTATGCGATACTATTTCCGAAGTGCCGTTCCATGCATAATACGTGTAGTTTTCACCGTAAGCGACTGTTTTTCCGCCGCGCGTCCAATACGTTGTTCCTGTGCGGGATGCGTTCACGGCTTCGGAATATCCGTATGCGGATGCTGTCTCTCCGTCTATCGAAACCAATTCCGAGACGGAATTATCTTCACCATATTCGGCAACCGCGACGGAATTTGTATTAACGGCAGTATCATCGGAAACTGCCGAACCGTCAATGCCCGAAAGTGTCCACCCGATAAATTTGAATCCCGTAAGAGTCGGTTCGCTTGCAGGCTTTTCGATATCGGAGAACAGCGTTCCCTTTGCAACTTCTTTTTTGTCCACAAATGCGCCGTTTCCGTTAAGAAACTCAACAAAGACATTCGCGTTCTCCGCCGCAGTTTTCTCATAGACGGCTGTTATGCGGGTATTGCTGAATATGTCAAAGCTGTACGAATTTCCGGTCGCATTAACAAATATGCCGTTTACCCGCCAGTACCTGAATTTATACCCGTCAAGTTCGGGTGCGGTAAGCTCAATTCGGCTTCCGAAGGCGATATTGCCGTATACCTGCGATGTATTGTAGCCGCCGAAATCGACTGTTTCGCTTCCCGCGCCTTCCGCCGACACGAGCAGTGATACATTCTCGGGAAGCTCTTCTTTCTCAGAGCTTACTGTTATTGTCTTTACGAAATCTTTTTCTGTGCCGTCAACGGTTGCGCTTATCGTTATATCCGCATTTCCGCCTTTTTTTGCCGTGAGCTTATAGCTGATTTTGTCCGACTCGTTCATTCCGCCGGTTTTCACATCGGAAACTTCGATTACCGACGGATTGCTCGATTTTACCGACACGGCATCCGCAGTATCTGCCGTTCCGTCCTCGGCATAGTCGGCAAAATAGCGGACTCCGTTATTTGCATCGTATGCGGCGGCCTCACCGACAAATTCATCTCCGACTGCCATGGAGTCGGGAATTGCCGTAACGGCTTCCACTCGGTCAAGCGCGCCGACATCCGTTCCGAGGTATGAGAGCGTTATTTTGTTTACTCCAAGCCATGCCGAATACGTTACTCCTCCGTTCTTCGGCTGGTTGTAGATAAGTTTTATGCACTTAAAGCTTATCTCGTTGCTTCCTGCTTCGAGATAAATTGTGTTGAGCTTCTTTGACTCACCTGTTGTAAATGACGATGCAGTTTCGTCATAACAGTTATAATCTCCCGCATATTTACCGCCTACATAGACGGAGTATACCGCGCCCTTTATAAAGCAGGAACCGAGCATTTCAACTCCGTAGTAACCCGAAGCCGGTATGTTCGTGCTTATCGTGAACATCAGTCTCTGCGATGTGCTCTCCGGCCATGCGGTTGCAAGCACCATACCGGAATCCGAGAGGTATGTGCTTACTCCGAGCGCGTCATCGGTCTGTTTTCTTATTGTCCATGTATATGTCGGACATTTGCTCTTTACAAGCTCGTATCCTACCGGCGTTATGTCGTCGGGGCCGTATTCCGATACAGTGGTTGTCTTTGAAAAATCGATTATAACGTCATTTTCAGAGACCGCACCCGCATATATCGGAAGTATGCAGACAAGCATAACTGCCGCCAATACAAGCGAAAGAGCCTTGTTTATCTTGCGCATAAATGTTTCCTCCTAAGTTTTATTTAGTATTTTTCGTAATCTTGTTATATGCTTCCTCATACGCCTTGAGAAGCTCGTCGACGGGGAGTTTGCTAAGTCCTGCCTTATAGCTTTCCCAATCGGATAAAGGCTTCTGTCCGCTTATGAACTTCACGATGTTTTCCTCTGCATACGTGGTTATGGACGTGCTCAGGTCTGCAATTTTGTCATTGTCTTCCTGGGAAAACTTTGCCCAGCGGAGAGGATTGTAATACTCTACCTGACTGTCGAGAAGAAGGTCGGTTGTTGCCGACTGTTCGTCGGACACCATTACATCGGCGACTGTCGGGTCAACGCGCAGGTAGCTTCCTATTGTTCCGAATCCGTAAAGCGTTTTCGGTGTGTCCGAACCGCTTACTATATATCTTCTGCCCTTGTCCGTGTTTTCGTATGTTACGCCTTCCTTGCCCCAGCTTGTAATTTCACAGCCTTCATCGGAATAGAACCAGTCCACATATCTGAACGCGTTTATAATAGATGCCTGTTTGCCCGTATTGCAGACGGAGAACCCCTGCGGGTCGTAGTTGTCTTTTCCGGTAAGGTGCGTTCCCGTCGGCGTATTTGCCTTCGGCGGTTTCATAGCAGTCAGGGTGAATTCAGGGTTATTCTTGCGTGCTATCGGGTTAAAGAAATCTATTCTCGTCTGGTAGTCCGGGAAAATGAATCCGCGGTCTGTCGTTATAAGCTCCTGCCATGAATTTGTGCTAATGTTTGCGTAGTCGGGCGCAACAAGTCCCTCGTCATACATCTTGCGCAGGAAGCTCACTATCTCGTACATTGTATCCTCGCCTGCGCCGTAGCACCATTTATCCGCATTATAATCATAATATGCGTTGTAACAGAAATACGGTTTCCACGATGAACCGATAAGATTTATTCTCGAAAGGATTGAGCGAATGCAAAAAGGATAGCTGTTCGGATAGATTTTCTTAAGCTGTTTGCAGGCCGTGTACAACTCATCCATAGTTTCGGGCACTTTTATGTTGTTCTTATCAAAAATATCCTTGCGATAGAGCCAACCCTGTATATTTATCTGACGCTCCATGCCTGTTGCGGGGCTTACATATACCTTGCCGTCGCTGTAACGGCGGGTATCTATTGTTCTCTTTCTTACTTCTTCGGATGCCGAATCCCAAAACTTTTTATAGTTCGGGAGTTTATCGAGGTTGTCGTCCATCGAGAGGAATGCTCCCTGCTCGCAGTACCCCGGCATTCCCGTAGGTGTATTCTGGAACGAGAAAACATCCGGCAGAGAATCCGGTGATGCCATGAGAAGCTGGAACTTTGTTGCAAAATCGCTTTCCGGGTAGGCGTTGACGTTAACCGTTCCCCCGACACTCTCTTTAATGCACTTCCAGACCTCCCAATTTTCCTGATACGGCCAGCTTGAATGACTTACCGTTACCACATTGAGTACCGCATCTGCCGGGAGCGCCTTTCCCGCCTCCGGTGTTCCCGCTTCACTCACATCTGAGTTTCCGCCCTTGCAGGCGGCGAAAGAAATCATCATAACCGCAGCGAGAAGCAATGCCAAAAACCTTTTCATCGTGTATTCCTCCTTGTATTTATATTTAAAACGATTGATAATCGTCTTAAATCTGCTTAATGCACTCAATCACCCTTCTAATGAGTACCGCAACCTCGGCGCGCGTTGTATTTGCTTTCGGGTCGATATACCCGTTCTTGCCGTTTACGAGACCGTTTGCCATAAGTGCCTTTACGGCTTCCTTTGCATAGTCCGAAACGGAATCAAAGTCGGGCGCCGTTACGTC
>CAKSEF010000020.1 GCA_934446465.1 uncultured Oscillospiraceae bacterium | reverse complement strand
GTGGGTTAAATTATAATATTGTCGGAAAGGAAGAAGATTATGCTTGATTCGCTTTTTAGGAGTTTTGACAATATTATAGTACTTGATACGGAAACGACGGGGATACGCCACAAGGCTGACGAGATAATAGAGCTTGCGGCCGTAAAAATAAAAAAGTCCGAAGCGTGTATAAGCGAAACGGACGAATTTGACCTCCTAATCAAGCTTTCGGAGGGCAGAAAAATACCTGCGGAAATTGAGCGCATTACAGGCATAAGCGATGAAATGCTTGTGAAGAACGGCGTTAAAAAGGAAATTGCGGCGGACAGGTTCTGCAAAATGCTCGAATGTGAGCGGCCGCTTATAGTTGCCTATAATGCGCAGTTTGACCTGTGTTTTCTGTACTATTTTCTTGCACGGCTCGGACGCGCGGATATTTTAAAGAGTGTTAAGTTCCTTGACGTATTGACAATTTACAAGGACAGAAACGAGTATCCGCACAGACTGAGCGACGCGGTTGCACGGTATGAGCTTAAAACGCAGAATACTCACCGAGCAGTTGACGATGCGAAAGCGACGGTTGAACTTCTCGTTGCAATGGAGAAAGAAAAGGACGACATTCCGAAATATATAAATCTTTTCGGATATAATCCGCGGTACGGTATTTCGGGACCGAAAATATCGTCCGTAACTTATGTTTCCCAGCCGTATTATTCGCCGAACAAAATATATGAGCGCAAGTAAAAAGCTCCTGCGGCTGATACCGCAGGAACTCTTTATGGATTTTGAACTCCGTCCGGCTTTTTCATAAATGACGGAAGCTGTGCAAGAATTACTGCGGAGAAAACGAGCACACAGCCTATTATCTCGCGCCCGTTAAGCCGCTCTCCAAGTATCAGCCAGCCGAAAATTGCGGCAAATACGGATTCAAGACTCATAATAATTGAGGCGACTGACGGCTCGGTATATTTTTGACCCGCCATTTGAAGCGTGTAGGCAATTCCGCTTGAAAACACGCCTGCATAAACAATGCAGAACCATGCGTCGCTAAATTGTGATATTGACGGTTTTTCAAATATAAGCGCACCGATTAGGGACAAGGTACCGCACACCGCAAACTGCATGAAAGACAGCTTAACGCTGTCTATGTACGAGTATTTGTCGATTACAAGAATGTGCGCCGCAAAGCATACTGCGCATATGAGAACGAGAACATCTCCGAGGTATATGCTTGAAAAACCGCCCGACATACAGAGCATATACATTCCGGCTACGCATCCGAGCGTTGCAAGCCATATTACGGGATGAAGCTTCTTGCCGGAAAAGCACGAGCAAACCGCAACCATTACGACATAAGTCGCAGTCAGAAAGCCCGAACGCCCCGATGATGCGGCGCCTTCGGGATATAGGGCTATTCCGAACTGCTGGAAATTGCTTGCGAGGAAGAAAACGGCACCGCAGACAATTCCGCCGAAAATTGTTTGTTTAAAAGACATCCTGCTCGTGCCGTTCGGGTTATCTTTTCTAAGAAGAAGAAATGTGCCGAGAAACATTGCCGCAACAAATGATCGCGAAGCGGTAAACGTAAATGAGCCTATGCTCTCCGCGGCCGAGCTTTGCGCAACAAAACCCGTACCCCATATCAGAGCCGTTAAAAGAAGAAACAGTGTGCCTTTTGCTTTTTTCATGATATTCTCTCCCTGACAGGTAAAACAAATACCGTATGCAAAACAGCCTGCATACGGTAGGTGCTCACCCGAATATTATGTCGATATGATAACATATATGCGGGAATAAGTCAAGAAAAAATGCTTGCATTCCTTTTGCCTTTTGCGTTTATGGGATATAACTTCGTCAAAAACGGCAAATAAGAATTTGAGGGTGTGTGAAATGAAAAGAATTATGGTTATAGGCTGCCCCGGAAGCGGAAAAAGCACACTTGCGAAAGAATTACACGGCAAAACCGGCATACCGCTTTATCATCTCGATATGATGAATTGGAACGCAGACAAAACGACGGTGGGAAAACCGGTCTTTCTTAAACGCTTATCGTCTGTGCTTGAAAAGGATGAGTGGATCATTGACGGCAATTACGGTTCTACAATGGAACTAAGAATGCAAAAATGCGATACGGTTATATTCTTGGATTACCCGCTTGATATTTGTCTTGGAGGCATATCGGAAAGACGCGGGAAGCCACGAAGTGATATGCCTTGGATAGAGTCGGATCAATGTGATGAGGAATTTATCAGGTTTATTAAAAATTACAGTTCGCAAAGCAGACCGCGGGTGATGGAGTTGCTTGATAAATATTCTTACAAAAATATTCTTGTATTCAATAATCGAAATGAAGCGAATGATTTTTTATGTCAATTACAATGACAAATCCTGCTTTGCCGGACTGCCGGTATCTGAAGCCGAACTCCCTCCGTCATAATGACGGAGGGAGTTTTGCTATGCCCAAAATCAACATAAAAGGTAAAAATGACATGTGTTTGCCGAGGCAAATATTCTTTTTCTTGTTTGAATTACTTTAAGAGATGCTTTGCGGTGCTGACGACGTTTTCAACCGTAAATCCGAATTTCGGGAAGAGTTTTGAATACGGAGCGGACGCGCCGAAGCCGTTCATGCAAATCTTTGCGCCGTCAATACCCGTGTAGCGGTCAAGTCCGAAGCCGATTCCCGCCTCGACAAACACTCTTGCGCGGACGGACTTCGGAATTACACTCTCGCGGTATTCCTCGGACTGCATCTCAAACAGAGCCATAGACGGCATACTTACGACGCGGGCGCCGATTCCGTCTTTTTTAAGCTCATCATATGCCTTATATGCAAGTTCAAGCTCCGAACCCGATGCGATAAGTATTACATCTGTATTTTCGCTGCCGCGGACGATATATGCACCTTTGAGCGCACCTTTTCCCGTCTCTTCGTAGCAGGGGAGGTTCTGCCTTGTGAGAGCAATTCCCACGGGGTGCTTGCCGTTAGTTACCGAATAATACCATGCGGCGGCAGTCTCTTTGCCGTCGGCAGGTCTGAAATCGACAAAGCCCGGGATTGAGCGCATAGCCGCGAGCTGCTCAATCGGCTGGTGCGTAGGACCGTCCTCGCCGACGCCGATGCTGTCGTGCGTAAACACATATGTAACGGGAAGCTCCATGAGTGCGGAAAGGCGCATCGCAGGCTTCAGATAGTCGGAGAACACGAAGAATGTGGCAACGAACGGGTGAATACCGCCGTATGCCGCCATTGCATTTGCAATAGCACCCATTGCATGCTCGCGGACGCCGAAGTGGATGTTTCTTCCGCCGTAATTTTCCTTTGAGAAGTCTCCGCCGTCTTTGATGTTCGTCTTGTTCGAGGGCGCGAGGTCAGCCGAGCCTCCGAAAAGCGAGGGCATAATCTTTGCAAGCCTGTTAATGACTTCGCCCGAGAGGCTGCGTGTAGCTGCCGCCTTATTTTCAAAGCTCCAAAACTCATCGGAATCGAGAGCTTTCATATCAAGGCTTCCGGACATGAGCGTTTTCCATTCCTCGGCAAGCTCGGGATACTTCTTTGTATACTCCGCAAAGGACGCGTTCCACTCATCTTCATATTTGTTGAGATTGTTTATGATTTCGTTCATATGAGCGCGGACGCCGTCCGAAACAAAGAACTCATCAGCCGGCATATCAAGGTTTTCCTTGAGCTTTGCAAGCTTTTCTGCGCCGAGAGCCTCGCCGTGAACCTGCGATGTCCCCGCGTTCGGCGCGCCGAAGCCTATCTGCGTTGTGATTTTGATAAGAGTCGGCTTCTCCTTCTCGGCTTTTGCTTCATCGATAGCCGCCGCAATGACATCCGTATCATTTCCGTCAGCTACGGTGAGGGTCTGCCAGCCGTATGACTCAAACCTTGCGCATACGTCTTCCGTAAAGGCAAGGTCGGTGCTTCCTTCAATCGTAATTGAGTTTGAATCGTAGAGTACGATGAGTTTGCCGAGGCCGAGCGTTCCCGCAAGTGAAGCGGCTTCGGACGCAACGCCCTCCATAAGGCAGCCGTCTCCGCAGAGGACATATGTATAATGGTCGACTATCTCGCTGCCCTCGCGGTTGAAGTGAGATGCCAGACGGCGTTCGGCCATAGCAAATCCGACGCCGTTTGCGATTCCCTGACCGAGCGGGCCTGTCGTAATCTCGACGCCGTTTACATATTCATATTCGGGGTGTCCCGGGGTTTTGCTTCCGTCTTGGCGGAAGTTCTTCAAATCATCAATCGTGAGACCGTACCCGAACATATGCAAAAGAGCATAGAGCATAGCCGAACCGTGCCCTGACGAAAGGACAAAGCGGTCGCGGTTCTGCCACTTGGAATTTTTCGGACTGTGCTTAAGCTTTTCCGCCCAAAGCGTATACGCCATCGGCATTGCGCCGAGTGCGATTCCCGGATGTCCCGATTTCGCTTTATCAATTTCTTCTGCGGCAAGTATCCGCATGGTATCAATAGTTTCCTGTTTAATAGTTTTCATTTCTTCACCTCGTAAATAAATTCAGACTAAAACAATTATACACTAATTTTTTTAAAATGTACATATTTTTTTTATTTTTGATTTCCTTTAAAAAAATATTGACATATCGGCAGAAAATGGATATAATAAAAAAATCACGGGGGTATAGCTCAGCTGGGAGAGCGCTTGAATGGCATTCAAGAGGTCAGCGGTTCGATCCCGCTTATCTCCACCAAAAAGCCCTTGAGGTTTACTCAGGGGCTTTTGTACTATAACTTACATAAAGAAGGGAAATTGAAAAATGGGGAACAAACTTGAACGTAAATACGGTCTGTTTACCGCTATTTGCATGGTTGTCGGTATCGTTATCGGCAGCGGGGTATTCTTCAAAGCGCAGGTTATTCTTCAGAAGACCGGCGGAAACATGCCCCTCGGCATCGTTGCGTGGATTATCGGCGGTCTCATAATGGTCGCCTGCTCACTCGCTTTTGCAACTATGGCGAGAAAGTACGAAAAGGTCAACGGAATTGTTGACTATGCCGAAGCAACTCTCGGCAAGAACTACGCCTACTATGTCGGCTGGTTTATGACAACGGTTTATTATCCTACGCTGACATCGGCTCTTGCATGGCTTTCGGCAAGATACACGCTTGAGTTCATCGTCTCGGTAAACCCGAATTTCAAGCTTATAATTCCTGCGGCCGAAGGCGGATGCGTTATCGGTCCGGAATGCGTTGCGCTCACGCTCTTATTCCTCTGCTGTGCATATGCACTTAATGCGCTTTCTCCGAAACTTGCGGGAAAATTCCAGGTTTCGGCAACCGTTATCAAGCTTATCCCGCTCGGTGTTATGGCTGTCGGCGGTATCATTTACGGACTTGTAACAGGCGGACTTGCCAAAAACTTCACGGAGATAGCAGTTGTCGGAGATGTAGTCAACAATCCGCTTCTTGCTTCCGTGTGTGCGACCTCGTTCGCATACGAAGGCTGGATAATCGCGACATCGATTAACGCGGAGCTGAAAGATTCAAAGCGCAATCTCCCGATTGCCCTTGTCCTCGGCGGGCTGATCGTCATTGCCGTATATATTCTTTATTATATCGGCGTTGCCGGAGGCGCAACGAATCAGGAACTTATCGAAAAGGGCGCCACAATCGCATTTACGAATCTTTTCGGAAATGTTCTCGGCAACATTCTCAACCTCTTCATTGCAATTTCCTGTATGGGTACGCTTAACGGGCTCATGCTCGGCTGCGTGCGCGGTGCATACTCAATCGCCGTTCGTAATGAGGGGCCCAAGCCGAAGGTATTCGGAGTTATCGACGAGCACACCAATATGACTACAAACTCTGCCATCATGGGGCTTCTCCTCTGCGCGCTTTGGTTTACATATTTCTATCTTTCAAACCTTGCGGGTACGTGGTCAACATATATATTCGACCCGACGGAGCTTCCGATTCTTACAATGTATGCCCTTTATATTCCGATATTCGTCGCGTTTATGGCAAAGTCTAAGGGCGAGGGATTCTTCCGCCGCACGATTATACCCGCAGTCGCGATTATCGGTTCGCTGTTCATGGTTTATGCGACGATTCTTGCCCACGGTATCAACTGTGTATGGTATCTCATAGTATTTGCACTTATCATGATTTTGGGTATGGCGCTCAAGAACAGCTCAAAACGCTGCTCGGATAAGTAAATAACAGAATTGAAACAGCGCAGGTAAATTTGCCTGCGCTGTTCTGCTTTAATTGCTTTATTCCAAATTTTATGCTATAATAGCTGTGTATTTTTGTTTGGAGGTGTGCCGAATTATGAGTAAACGGGTTATAGCTTTGTTTTTGGCAGTTCTTGCGATATTCGCCGTTTCCGCATGTTCGGATAACAATACCGCCTCCGTAAATGTTAAGCTCCCGGAGGCGCTTACCGTGCCGGATTTTTCGGAACCCGGCGGGGGTACTTCTGAGGAGAAACCGCAAAAGAATGAAGATACTGCTTCAAATGAGGTAAATGAGAAAGAAACCGCGGAAAAAGTAAAACCTGCCGAAAAGGAACAGGCAGTAAAGAGGGAGAATATATGCTCGGTTGAGGTCGTCTGCAATACAGCTCTGAAATCCGAAAAACTTTCAGAGTCATTGAGAGCCGTGCTTCCGCAGAGCGGGGTAATACTCAGGGAGACAAATGTGCCGATAAAAGACGGTGAGAGTGCGTTTGATATACTTCTGCGCCTTACGCGCGAAAAGAAAGTTCAATTAGAGTTTTCAAAGACGCCTGTTTATAATTCGTACTATATTGAGGGAATTGCAAATCTGTATGAACTCGACTGCGGGGAGCTTTCGGGCTGGATGTTCTCGGTGAACGGTGAATTTAAATCCGTTTCTTCAAGCAAAGTTAAGCTGAAGGACGGCGACAGAGTGGCTTTTGTGTACACTTGCGACCTCGGACGGGACATCGGCGCGGGAATCGGGGGATAGACGCCATGAACGCATTTGAAAGAATACATCCGTATGTTTTGTTTGCATACTTTTTATCGGCAATTTTTCTTTCGTCATTTGTCCTTCAGCCGATTTTTGCCGTTTGTATGCTTGTTTGCTCCGTCATTTCGGCATTTGCCGTTGTCGGAGGAAAATTCGGAAAAAGCCTTCTCTTTCCGATACTTCCCGCGGCACTGCTCGGCGCGGTTATAAACCCGCTTTTTAATCACGGCGGTGCAACAGTTCTTGCCTATTTTCCGAGCGGGAATCCGCTTACGCTTGAATCAATACTGTTCGGCGTGTCCATGGGTGCAATGCTTGTGTCGGTGATGGCATGGTTTTCATGTTTTAATGCGGTTATGACGTCAGATAAGCTGATGTGCGTTTTTGCACGGCTTTCTCCGTCCGTTTCACTCGTTCTTTCAATGGTTTTGCGATTTGTTCCGCGTTTTTCAAAACGCCTTTCGCAAATACGACAAACGAGAGACGACATAATGGGCGAGCATCGCAGATTCCGGGAAAAACTTCGCGGCGGGATTGATATCTTCCTCGCCATGCTCACATGGTCTCTCGAAAATGCGGTCATGACGTCGGACAGCATGCTTGCAAGAGGCTACGGAACGTCTGTGCGTACAAGCTATTCAAATTACACATTTTCGCGCAGAGATGCAATGCTTATCGTGCTTGTATTACTCACATTCGGATATGCCGCGGCAGGCATGATGCTCGGAAAGCTCTCTTTTTCGTTTTTTCCGTCGCTTTCGGAAGTGCGGGGCGATATATATTCATTCTCGCTTTATGCGGACGCACTTGTGTTCGGGCTTCTGCCTTTGTCGGCAGAGCTTTTGGAGGTGAGAAAATGGCGTGTATAAATATAAACTCACTTTCATTTGCATATGAGGGAAGAAAAGAAAATGCGCTTTCGGACATAAGCCTTAGCATTGACAGCGGGGAATTTGTGTGTCTCTGCGGAAAATCAGCATCAGGCAAGAGCACACTCCTCCGTCTTATCAAAAGTGAAGTTTCACCCGGCGGAGAAATGATGGGGGATATCTCATTCGGCGATGATATCAAATCCTCTGAAATAGGCTATATTATGCAAAACCCCGATGAGCAGATTGTTACCGACAAGGTATGGCACGAACTCGCATTCGGGCTTGAAAATATCGGCATTCCTAAGGATGAGATACGGCGTCGGGTATCCGAAACTGCCGTGTTTTTCGGGATTGAACCGCTTATGCAAAGAGATACGGATACGCTTTCGGGCGGAGAAAAACAGCTCGTAAATCTCGCCTCCGCCGCCGCAATGTCGCCGAAAATACTTCTGCTTGACGAGCCGACGAGCAAACTCTCACCCTCCGCCGAGGACTTGTTCCTCGCAGTTCTTGAAAGACTAAACCGTGAGCTTGGTATGACCGTTATAATATCGACACACGAGACGGATAAGATCTTCCCGATTTCTGACAGAATAATAATTTTGGAAGACGGATGTCTCAAGAGCTTTCTTTCTCCCGCGGAGACAATATCGTACATTTGCGCGGAAAAAAGCCCCATGCTGAATGCAATGCCGTGTGAGGTACGGATTTTTTCATCGCTCGGATTCAAGGAGATTCCGTGCGGGATAGCAGAAGCACGCGCCGCTGTCGCAAAGCTGTGCGAATCTGATAATCCAAAACCCGTGCCGCCGGCGAGTGTATCGGATTTGGATAACATTCTCACGATGTCCGACGTTTGCTTCAGATATGAGAAAAACTCAAGAGATATTCTTAAAAATCTGAATTTTTCAGTAAAACGCGGGGAGGTCTTTGCACTGCTCGGAGGCAACGGCGCGGGAAAGAGCACCCTATTCTCCGTGATATCACGCCAAAACTCCGCGCAGTACGGCAAAATTAAAAATCTCGCGAAAAAGACCGCGCTTCTGCCGCAGGATGTTACGGCGGTTTTTCTGCATGACAATGTTTTTGAAGACCTCTCTGACATGGCTTTGAGACCGCGTGTTGATGAGATTATGAAGCTCTGCAAAATAACACATCTCGGGAATATGCACCCATACGACCTGTCGGGAGGGGAACAAATGCGGACGGCACTTGCAAAAATTCTGCTCACTGACGCAGAACTGCTTTTGCTGGACGAACCGACGCGGGGTCTGGATGCCGACTCCAAAGCACTGTTCGGAAAACTCCTGCGAAATCTCGCGGAGTCAGGGAAAACAGTCGTCATTGCATCGCACGACCTTGAATTTTGTGCTGAGTTCTGCGACCGGGCGGGAATGCTTGCAAACGGTGATGTGCTCGGCGCCGGAAGCAGTCAGAGCTTTTTCTCTTCAAATATGTTTTTCACGACGCCGACAGCAAGGATAGCACGCGGGATAATACCAAATGCGGTAACGCCCGGAGATATAGCTTCATCATTCGGAAAAACGCTCCGGATTACGGGTGCGGAAGATAAAAGAAAAGAAAAGACAGAGAAATCTGTGCGGGAAAATGAGAACGGAAAACGCGCCGTAAATAAGGCAGAACCGCCGAGCGTGTTCATACCGATTCTCTTTGCGGTGCTGATGGCGATTACGGCTCTTGCAGGCGTGTTTGTGCTGGACGACAGACACTATTATGCCGTGAGCCTTGCGCTTGTAATTGAAGCGACAGCGCCGTTCATAATAAACTTTGCCAAAAGAAAATACAAACCGCATCACCTATCCCTCACGGCGGTTATGACTGCCGCAGCTGTTGTTTCCCGTGCGGCGTTCTTTGCCGTTCCGCAATTCAAACCGCTTGCGGCGGTGGTCATACTTGCAGGCGCGGCACTCGGCGCAGACTCGGGGTTCATGGTGGGTGCGCTTTCCGCAGTCGTTTCAAATATGCTCTTCGGACAAGGGCCGTGGACACCGTGGCAGATGCTGGCACTCGGAGTAATCGGCTTTCTCTCGGGAATACTCTTCTTTAACAGGACAGACTCCAAAACAAAATATTTAATTTCATTATTTGGTTTTTGTTCTGTTTTTGCCGTTTACGGCGGTATAATGAATATGTCCTCGCTTCTCATGTGGCAGCGAAAGCTCACACTTGAGATGCTCATGATTACATACGCGCAGGGCATACCGTTTGACCTTGTCCATGCGCTCGGTACGTTTGTTTTTCTGATACTTACGGCAGAGCCGATTATATCAAAGCTTAAACGTGCCGTGAAAAGGAGGTAATACACTTGCAAAAGAAAAAGAATACACGTTATCTGCTTTCGAGATTCATACCGTATTTCAAGAAATACAGATTGGTTCTCTTTCTTGACCTGTTCTGCGCGATGTTTACTACAATATGCGACCTTATACTGCCGATTATCGTGAAGTATCTCACGAATATCGGAATAAATGATTTGGGCTCGCTCAGCCTTCGGACAATACTGTCCGTCGGCGGGATTTATCTCGGGTTCCGCATAATTGATGTTATAGCAAACTACTACATGGCAAATGTCGGGCACGTCATGGGCGCGAAAATAGAAACCGATATGCGCCGTGATATGTTCGCGCATCTCCAGGAGCTTTCGCACTCCTATTACAGCAATACGAAAATAGGTCAGCTCATGTCGCGCATTACAACCGACCTTTTCGATATAACGGAATTTGCCCATCATTGCCCCGAGGAATTTTTCATCGCAGCAGTTAAAATAACGCTCGCGTTTATAATTCTGTGCAGAACAAACATCCTTCTTACAGTCATAATATTCGCAATAATTCCGATTATGGTTGTTGTTTCGTTCAGGTTCAGAAAGTCTATGAGAAGCGCTTTCAAGCGCTCGCGCCACGTCCTCGGTG
Source organism: uncultured Oscillospiraceae bacterium (assembly GCA_934446465.1). Lineage (GTDB taxonomy): Bacteria > Bacillota > Clostridia > Oscillospirales > JAAYXM01 > CAKSEF01. The sequence continues at coordinate 17,089 of CAKSEF010000020.1, read as the reverse complement.
AAATCAATGCGAGCGTCGAAGACTCGCTTCTCGGCATTCGCGTAGTAAAAAGCTTTTCAAACGAAGAAGTCGAAAAAGAAAAGTTTGCGGGCGGAAACAGAACGTTTTTCGGAACAAAAAAGGATATGTACAAGTATATGGCCGCGTTTCAAAGCACAACGCGCCTGTTTGACGGAATTATGTACATAACGGTTGTTGTCGCAGGTTCAATTTTTATGATGTACGGGAAAATTACAGCTCCCGACTTTATGGCATATCTCCTGTACGTTTCAACGCTCCTGACATCCGTGCGGAGACTTGTCGAGTTCACCGAACAGTTCCAGCGCGGAATGACGGGCATTGAGCGGTTTGTCGAGGTAATGGACGAACCGATTGAGATACACGACGCACCGAATGCAAAAACGCTCGGCGCCGTTTCGGGTGAAATAGACTTTGAAGATGTGAGCTTTAAATATCCCGAAAACGACGAGATTGTGCTATTACATATAAACCTTAAGGTGAAAAAAGGTGAGAGCGTGGCGCTTGTAGGCCCGTCGGGCTCGGGAAAAACAACCCTCTGCAATCTCATACCGCGATTCTATGACGTAACGGACGGATGTGTCAAAATTGACGGTCAGGATATAAGAGACGTAACACTTCGCTCGCTCCGCTCTCAAATAGGCGTGGTTCAGCAGGACGTATACCTGTTTTCGGGAACGGTTTTCGAGAATATTGAATACGGAAAACCGGGCGCCTCGCGGGAAGAAATAGAGAACGCGGCACGGCTTGCCGGTGCGCATGAGTTTATCTCAGCGCTGCCCGAGGGATACGACACGTTTGTCGGCGAACATGGAGTAAGGCTCTCCGGCGGACAGAAGCAGAGAATAAGCATAGCGCGTGTATTTCTGAAGAATCCGCCGATACTGATTCTCGACGAAGCCACAAGCGCGCTGGATAACGAAAGTGAGCATGTAGTTCAGGAATCGCTCGCAAAGCTTGCAAAAGGAAGAACAACGCTCACAATAGCGCACAGATTAACAACGATTAAAAATGCCGACACGATACTTGTTCTTACCGAAAACGGAATTGAAGAGCGCGGAAATCACCGCGAGCTTATGGAAAAGAAAGGTATTTATTACGGCCTTTATAAAATGTATACGGAAACTCAGGAATAAAAAAGAGAGTCTCGGAATCGGCCGAGACTCTCTCTTTTCTTTGCAACACTATACGTTTTTGCCCATTTCAAAGGCGGTCTTAATTGCTTTGCTGTTTTTTATCGTGCCTAACTCGTAAGCGCCGTTTCCTATAATAACGCCCTTTTCGACTGCGCCTTCAACGCAATCGGCATAACCGCGGAAGCAGGCGAGAGTTGTATCTGCGGACGAAACAGACTCGTCGGCCATAGTTACAATGTAATAAAACTCCTTGTTTTTTACCTCAAGCCAGCGGGCAACGGTTCTGTCGATGAGGGCCTTTAGCTGTGCGTCAATGGAATAGAAATAGACGGGGCTTGCCATAACGATAACATCGGCGTCAATCATCTTTTGAAGAATTTCTGCCATATCGTCCTTGTGCACACAGGCGCCGCCATGACTGCTGCAATAATAGCAGCCGAAACAAGGGGCAATTTTTTTCGATGAAACCCTGATTTTTTCTGCACTGTTGCCGGATTCTTCGGCACCGCGAATAAATTCATCGCAGAGAAGGTCGGAATTACCGCCGTTTCTCGGGCTTCCCGACAATACCAAAACTTTTTTACTCATTTTTCTCTCTCCCTGATTACCAATTTTTATGCTCTTTACTGCAATCTTTTTTACCTCTTCCGCTCCTCGACTATTTTCACAAACCATTCTACCATGCTCGGGTCGCTGTGCGAAAAGAACGAACTTGTGTTTCTGTCGAGCTTTGAGATTTCGGACATATCGTCATCGGAAAGGCTGAAATCGAAGATGTTGAAATTTTCTTCCATACGCTCGGAGTGAGTCGATTTCGGGATTACGACAATGCCTCTCTGTATGTGCCAGCGAAGAATAACCTGCGCAACCGTTTTACCGTATTTACCGCCGATTGCCTTCAGCTCGGGCAAGTCAAAAATACCGCCGCGCCGTGCCTATGCTTGACATTTGCGGGAATATTTATTACATCCCCGGCAAAAGAACCACGGGCGGTTTGCCGTATTCCTGATAATATCCTTTTCCCGCTACACAGATAAGAATCTGACCGCCGCCGTTCGATGCTCTGTGAACATGCCGATTATTTCGGCATGCCGGCTCGAAGATTACGTTGAAGATACCGACTTGCGTTTTTGATAAAGGGGCAAGATAGCTCTGCCCGATTAAATACTTTGCAAAGACTGTATTAGGGCTCCCTATAGGGAAAATCATAGAATTTTCGTGGAGCTGTTTTTCGTCCTCCGATTCAGACCCGAACCAGATTTTACCGCGAGCTTAAATGCCGCCCATGCCTTGGCCGGCCCGCGTAAAAGGCGGCATGGGTTATAATCTCTGCAATTTCCGATTTTGTTAGTCCGTTTTCCTTCGCGGTTTTTAGGTGATATTTGAACGAACTGTCGCAAAGACCTTGGGACAGCAGGGCCGTTACGGTAACGAGAGAACGGTCTCTGGCGGAAAGCTCATGCTCTCTTGACCAAACCTCACCGAATAAAACATCATCGTTGAGCTTGGCAAACTTCGGCGCAAATTCACCTAAAGCGTCTCTTCCTGCCGTTACTTTTTCCATAAGTGATTCACCTGTCCTTCCGTATTATCTGCCATTTTTTGTAATAATCATACTAACCCAAGTTCAGTATAGCACAGGAAGGATTGACAGGGAATATTCTATACGTTATTATACCATAAGCTAAAAGTTTATGATAGGTGCGTTATGTATAATCCTTTGCTTAATACTTTTTTGACAGTAATCGAGTGCAGAAGCTTCACAAAGCCCGCGGAAAAGCTGTTCATTTCGCCGACCGCCGTAATGAAGCATGAGGCTCATCTGAATTTGAAATTGACAGAAAGGACGCCGACCGGAGTGCGTCTGACACCGTCAGGGGAGATTATATATCGTGACGCAAAATTTATTATAGACTGCTCGAAAAATCAATCGCTGCCGCAAAGGCGGCGGAGCTCAGATATGAAACGACATTCTGCGTAGGAAGGTCCATGCTCAATCCCGCGAAGCCGTTTGTGGAACTATGGTATAAAATAAGCCGATATTTTCCGGGCTACAAACTGCATCTCGTTCCGTTTGAGGATAAACATGAAGGAATTTTGTCCGAAATAAAACTGCCGGGAGAAAAATTCGATTTTTTGACAGGCGTATGCGATTCTAAATCGTGACTTTCACTGTGCAATTTTCTTCCGCTCGGATGATACAGAAAAATGATTGCTGTTTCACGCGAGCATCATCTCGCAGGCAAAAAAATGATAGAAATTGAAGACTTGCACGGCGAGACGCTCATGATGGTGAAAAAAGGGGATTCGGGCGTCAACGATTTGATACGCAGTGATTTGGAAAAAAACATCCGCAGATTAAAATTGAGGACACACCGCGTTTTTACGATATGTCCGTGTTCAATCACTGCGCCGAAACGGGCAATGTTCTGCTCACAATAGAGTGTTGGAAGGAAATCCACCCGCCCTCGTGTCTATACCCGTAAAGTGGGATTACAGTATCCCATACGGATTGATTTACAGTACAAACCCCGCCGGGGACGTATCGGAGCCGGCAGAACGGGTAAAGAGCCTAACGCATGAGAGCTCGGCGAAATAAAGCGGTGCAGTCCCGTATTTCGGGACTGCACCGTGATTTTTTATGCGCGTGTCTTAATTTCTTCCGTAATCATTGAAACGAAGGCCTCGAGAGGCATTGTCTCGTTTGTCGCAGAATCACGTCTGCGAACGGAAACCGTTCCGTTTTCAACTTCCTGCTGACCGATTATGAGCATATAGGGAACACGGTCAACCGTCTGCGCTTCACGAATCATGTAACCGATTTTTTCATTGCGGTTGTCAAGCTCACAGCGCACGCCTGCGCTTCTGAGAGCTTCGTATACCTTCCTGCCGTATTCCGCGCTCTTTTCGGAGACGAGGAGAACCTTCGCCTGGGTAGGAGCGAGCCATGTCGGATACTTGCCGGCAAAATGCTCCGTAAGTATGCCTATAAAGCGTTCTATTGAACCGAAGCATACGCGGTGAATCATTATCGGACGCTGTTTTTCGTCGTTTTCATCGACATACTCAAGGTTAAAGTTTAAGGGCATCTGGAAATCGAGCTGAATCGTTCCGCACTGCCACGTTCTTCCGAGAGAGTCCTCAAGATGGAAGTCAATCTTCGGGCCGTAGAATGCGCCGTCGCCCTCATTTATTATATACGGAAGTCCGAGCTTCTCGAGCGCGAGCTTTAATCCGTTTGTTGCGGCTTCCCAATCCTCGTCGCTGCCCATGCTGTCCTCGGGACGTGTAGAGAGCTCGATGAAGTATTTAAATCCAAACTTTTCATATACTTCGTTTATGAGGTGGACTACGCCTACTATCTCGTCCGTTATCTGCTCACGGCGCATGAAGATATGCGCATCGTCCTGCGTGAAGCAGCGCACGCGGAAAAGCCCGTGCAGGGCACCGCGCAGCTCGTGGCGGTGAACAAGACCAAGCTCTCCGACGCGCATCGGAAGCTCACGGTAGCTGTGGGGCTGGTTTCTGTATACCATAACACCGCCGGGGCAGTTCATCGGCTTTACGCAGAAGGTTTCGTCATCGATAACGGTTGAATACATATTGTCCTTATAATGGTCCCAATGTCCGCTCGTCTCCCACAGATGCCTGTTCATAATCATCGGCGTGGAAACTTCGACGTAATTATCGCGCGTGTGAATATCGCGCCAATAGTCTATAAGCGCGTTCTTTATCGCCATGCCCTTCGGAAGGAAGAACGGGAATCCGGGGGCTTCGTCGCTGAACATAAAAAGTCCCATTTCCTTGCCTATGCGTCTGTGGTCGCGCTTTTCAGCCTCTTCCATAAGCTTGATATAATCGTCAAGCTCGGCTTGGGAAGGGAAGGCAATGCCCTTTATGCGCGTGAGCATTTTGTTGTCCTTGTTGTTTTTCCAATATGCGCCCGACTGACCCGTTATTTTGAATGCCTTAAGCGCCTTTGTATAGCAGAGGTGCGGGCCCGTACACATGTCTATATAATCACCCTGCTGATAGAAGCTGATTTCCGCATCTTCGGGAAGGTCGTCGATATGCTCGACCTTATAAATCTCTCCGCGGTCGGACATGAGCTTTATTGCCTCGCTGCGCGGGAGAATGTACGGCTTAATCGGAAGATTTTCTTTGACAATCTTCTTCATTTCCTTTTCGATTTTTGCAAGGTCCTCATCCGTAAGCTTGTCATCGCCGAGGTCAACGTCATAGTAGAACCCTTTTTCGTTGGCGGGGCCGTATGCAAACTTGGCGTTCGGATAAAGCCGTGAAACGGCCTGCGCCATAATATGCGCTGCCGTGTGGCGGAGAACGTGAAGCTCGTCTTCCTTGGGACACTCTCCTGTCTGTCCGTTGCTGTAAATAATTTTCATTTCGGTTTCCCCTCTTCATTACAAAACGGTGCGCGAAGTCTCCGCAAACCGCTCTTAACATTTTACAAATGTTTATAAAACACTGCTTTAATTCTTACATTGTATAATAAACAACGGTATATTGTCAATGCTTTATTGCTTTTTGAAAACAAAACCGCCCTTTCATGAAGAAAGGACGGTTGGCGCGCCGTGGAGAATTCGAATCCCCGACCTTGTGGTCCGTAGCCACACGCTCTATCCAGCTGAGCTAACGGCGCATATTGCCTCAAACAGCTTAAATATAATAACACAACCGCAGCGGAAAATCAAGCCTTTTTTTGGCTTTTTTTGAAAAAATGACTTATTTCTCTTTTTGCGTTATAACTCTTGACCTTTGATGCGCGTATACATTATAATAAAGTAAATATGTATCAGGCGGGAATATTTCCCCGCCGCTGTAAGTCCGTCAAAACATTGACTGGATGGTGTCGATTACGTTTCCTGCACTTTTGAGTATTTTCCCCGTTGTATGCTTCATGCTTTTGCATGTTTTCATATGCTTCGGCTTTATCGCAAGCGCAATCCCCGTTCCGACAAGCAGTCCGGCAGCCATTCCCCTGCAAAACGGATTGTTCATCATGATATCACATTCCTTTCTTCTTTATTATATCCAAAAAAATTCGTTTTTTCGCGGTATTTTGTGGAAAATTAAAACTTTTGGAGGAAAAATATGAAAAAAACAGTTTTGTATATTTTAACGGCGATGCTTCTCTTTTCGTTTGCTTCGTGCATACCGTCAGAGTATAAAAACGTAAACGACGCGCCTGACGAAAATCTCCCCGCACCGCAGACGAAGGAGGAGTTGTACTCCCTGTATAATGCGGTTAACCGCGGAATGACAAGGTCTGAAGCCGAGGCAAAGTTCGGTGAGGGGAAGACCTCGCTTGACGATTACGGGGACGAAAAGTTTACCACGTATTTCAACGAAAAAAAATCCGCAGGCGTTTCGCTCGCCTATGACGAAGACGGAAAAGTAACGTCAAAGACTCTCTACTTCAATAATAAACGCAATTTGATTCCGTTCTCGGGGCGCTTTGACGATAATGATATCAACTATATCAAAACCGATATGAGTATTTCCGCCGCAAAAGAGAAAATCGGCTCGGAACCGCTGGAACTGTCCGTTACGTTCCTCGATGACGGCCCGTCAAGCACGAGAAGGATTTACTGCTGGTATAATGAGGACTCCTCAAGCTTCATGGTTCACACGAAGAACGGGCTTGTCGAAAATATCGCTCTGTATACGGATTGATTTGCTCATGTACGAATATATTGTTCCGAAAGAAGGTAATGCTGTATGGTGTATATTTGGCTGTTTGCACTGATTTTGTTTGCGGTGCTTGAAGCCTGCACAACTGCGCTCGTCTCAATTTGGTTTGCCGCGGCGTCGCTCGTTGCAATGCTTTGTGCGGCGCTCGGGTTCTCACTGCCTGTTCAGATTGTCGTCTTCGTCGTGTTTTCGGCATTGTTTATGGTGCTTGTCAGAAAATTCGCGAAAGACAAGTTAAACCCGAACATAACACCCACAAATGCCGACCGGCTGATAGGGGAGGACGGCGTAGTCTGTGAGGAGATTAACAACCTAAACGGCGCAGGCGCCGTCAAAATTGACGGAAAAGTGTGGTCTGCCCGGAGTGCCGACAATTCCGAGATAACCTCGGGCGAAGTTGTCCGAATAATTAAAATTGACGGTGTTAAGCTTATTGTAGAAAAAAATAACTAAAAGGAGTGTTTTCAATGTTACCTGTATTTATCGGTCTGGCAATCCTCGTGTTTATCGTCTTGGTTTCGAATATCGTGATAGTGCAGCAGGCGTCCGCAAGAGTGGTCGAACGTCTCGGCGCATATAAGACTACATGGAGCGTCGGACTCCATTTCAAAGTCCCGTTCATCGAGCGTGTGCGCCCTGTAATCTCGCTTAAGGAGCAGGTGGTGGATTTTCCGCCGCAGCCCGTTATAACCGAGGACAACGTAACAATGCAGATAGACACGGTTGTGTATTTTCAGATTACCGACCCGAAGCTCTACACATACGGCGTTGAACATCCCATGTCGGCTATTGAAAATCTTACGGCGACAACGCTCCGAAATATAATCGGCGACCTGGAGCTTGACCAGACGCTTACCTCGCGTGATATTATAAACACAAAAATGCGCACAATACTCGATGAAGCAACCGACCCGTGGGGAATCAAGGTAAACCGCGTCGAGCTTAAAAATATAATACCTCCGCGCGAGATACAGGACGCAATGGAAAAGCAGATGAAAGCAGAGCGTGAACGCCGTCAGGCAATACTCAAGGCGGAGGGTGTTAAGCAGTCCCAGATTCTTGAGGCAGAGGGTGAAAAGCAGGCGCTTGTGCTCCGAGCGGACGCATCGAAGCAGGCAAAAATACTCGATGCGGAAGGCGAAAAGGAAAAACAGATTCTCGAGGCTGAGGGTCAGGCAAGCGCAATACTCAAGACACAGGAAGCGCTTGCAAAAGCTATCGCCCTCATAAACGAGGCTAACCCGAGCGACTCCGTAATTAAACTGAAAGCGCTTGAGGCATTTCAGGCAGCGGCAGACGGCAAGGCAACGAAGCTCATCATACCGTCCGATATTCAGGGAATCGCGGGTCTTGCAAATTCAATAAAAGAATCAATTAAAGATTAAAAAAATGAGTGGGAAAAGATATGAAAAAGTTAAAATTTTTTCATGAGTTTAAAGAGTTTATAAGCCGTGGAAACGTAATTGATATGGCGATAGGCGTTGTAGTCGGCGGTGCGTTTAAGTCGGTTGTCGATGCTCTCGTGAATTGCATAATCATGCCCGTGGTCGGCTGGATTATCGGCGGTATCGATTTTTCGGCTTTTGCATATACACTGCCTCCTATATTCGGAAGAGTAATGTCAGCAAGCTCTATAATGTACGGCGCATTTATAAATAACGTTATCAGCTTCCTCGTTATTGCGTTTGTGCTTTTCTGCGTGGTTAAGTTCATAAATGCGCTGAGGCGCAAAAAAGAAGCACCGCAGGAGGAAAAAGTGCCTGAGCCGACGGAAGAAGAAAAGCTCCTCGCCGAGATACGCGACCTTTTGAAGGCACAAAACGAAAATAAAGAATAGTTTTTTGCGGTTCTGAAAAATTAAACTTTTCAGAACTGCTTATTTTTGCCGTGCATATTGTGAATTTTGATATTATATGATATACTGTTATCTATCACAGAAAGGCAGAGTAGGAAAAATCGGGTAAAGTGCTTCGCGGACGGGGAGTTGCCGTGAGGACGAAAGCGTGAACAAACGCTGCCGTGGTTTTTCCGCATCCCGCTGCAAAAGGCTGACTGTCCTTCTTGTGTTACATCTTTTCAAGGAGGGCTTTTCTATGCCTAACAAACTTAAAAGCTCTGCGGAGGAGCTTCGTTCTCTCCGTGCCATTTCCGAGTGCGGCATACTTATTGCCATGTATGTTGCGGTAAACACATTGTCCGTCTATGTAACGCCGACGCTCAAGCTGACCTTTTCCTATCTGATTTTCGGAATTATTGGGTGGCGTTTCGGGGTAGTTACGGGTGCGCTTGCGGGCGGACTTTGCGATATAACATCATATATCGTATACAGCACGGGCGCGCTGCATCTCGGGTTCACGCTTTCGGCAGCGCTTACATGCACCGTTTTCGGGGCGTTTCTTTACAGGCAGAAAATCTCGCTGTGGCGGGTAGCCGTATCACGGATTTTGATAAATATCTTGATAAATATCGCACTGAATACGTTTTGGCTCTCGAATCTTTACGGAAAAGCATATATAGTTTTGCTCGGCGAGAGATTGGTTAAAAACATCTTGCTTCTCCCCGTGGAAATAACGCTTCTGTTCGCGGTCTTAATGGCGTGCGAGAAAATCCTTGCCGCCGTGCGCGGTGTAAAATAATATTTTTAAGGAGACGGCTCTATGGAAATTTTAAAAACTATAATCATAGGCATAATTCAGGGTATTACGGAATGGCTTCCGATAAGCAGTACGGGACATATGATTCTTGCCGATGAATTTATTAAGCTGAATGTGTCGGACGCATTCCGCGAGATGTTTTTCGTGGTCATTCAGTTCGGCTCAATCCTTGCGGTGCTGTTCCTGTATTTTCATAAGCTGAACCCGCTCTCTCCAAAGAAAAAACCTGCCGAGAAAAGGTCGACATGGGACTTGTGGTTTAAGGTGCTTATTGCCGTTATCCCCGCGGCGGTCATCGGTTTGTTTTTTGATGATATCCTCGACGAGCTGTTCTACAACCCGACCTCGGTTGCCGTTGCGCTCATAGTTTACGGTATCCTCTTTATCGTTATAGAGAAGAGAAAAAAAGGACCGCGGGTAAAATCGCTTTCCGAGCTTGATTATAAAACGGCGCTCCTGATAGGCGTATTCCAAATTCTCGCGCTTATCCCGGGCACATCGCGCTCAGGTTCGACGATACTCGGCGCAATCATCCTCGGCACATCGCGCGAGGTTGCGGCAGAGTTTTCGTTCTTTCTTGCAATTCCCGTAATGCTCGGCGCAAGTCTCTTGAAAATACTCAAATTCGGGTTTGCCTTTTCACAGTCAGAGCTGATTATTCTTGCGGTGGGTGTCGTTACGGCTTTTACGGTATCGGTCTTTGCAATAAAGTTTCTTATGAATTACATAAGAAAGCACGATTTTAAAGCCTTCGGAGTATATCGGATAGCCCTCGGTATACTTGTTCTGCTCTATTTCGCATTTATAAAGTAAAAATACCCGCGCCGAAGCATCTTCGGCGCGGGTAACATTTTCTCCGCTCCGCAATATACTGTAAATGAGAGACAGATTAAACTGAGGAAAGGAAATGCCGTCATGAAAAAAAATCTTACCTTTGCGGTTGTCGGCGGGGACATGAGGCAGATGCACCTCGCATCGCTGCTTGCGGCCGACGGACACGACGTGCTGGCATACGCTCTTGATAACGCGCCGTCAAAAGAAAAAGTAGTCCCGTGTTTTGACCTTGGCAGACTTTCGGAAAAGGTCAGTTGTGTAGTTCTGCCGATTCCCGTGCGCGGAGCGGGAGGCAGGCTTAATGCTCCGATGTCGGAACGCGAGATTGAGCTTTCAAGCCTGTTTTCGATGTTCCCGACAGGGCAGACCGTAATTGCGGGTAAGATAGACAATGACCTGTTCCAAAGCGCGGGAAGAAGCGGACTGCGCCTTTATGACTATCTGGAGCGCGAGGACTTTACCGTGTACAACTCAATATCCACAGCCGAGGGCGCGATTGAAACCGCCATGCACGAGACGGCGCGGACTCTTCACGGAAGGCGTGCACTCGTCATAGGGTTCGGGCATATAGGCAAGATTCTCTCGCAGAAGCTGTATGCGCTCGGGGCAGATGTTACGGCATCCGCGAGGAAATTCGGCGACATGGCGTGGATTTCCGCGTGCGGATTTCGTTCCGTACAGACGGCAGACATCTCTGAATCTCTCAAGGATTTCGACATAATATTCAATACAGTGCCTTCGCTTATACTAAATGATGAGAAACTCGACATGGTGCCCCGCGGAACGCTCATAATAGACCTTGCCTCCAAGCCGGGCGGGGTGGATTTCCATGCGGCGCGCAGAAGGGGAATAAAAACAATACACGCACTCTCTCTTCCGGGAAAGGTTGCACCTATTTCCGCGGCGGAGGCGATGCGTGATACGATTTACAACATTTTGCACGAATGGGGGATTGACGGGTGAAGAAGATTTCGGTCGGCTTTGCCCTCTGCGGTTCGTTTTGCACCTTTGGCAAGGTAATTCCCGAAATTGAGAAGCTTGTGTCTGACGGGTATGACATAGTCCCGATTATGTCGCACACGGCATATACAACAGATACACGCTTCGGAAAGTCTTCGGATTTTATACGGCAGATTTCCGACATATGCGGGAAAGACATTATTAAGACAATAGCGGAATCCGAGCCGATTGGCCCGAAAAAACTGCTTGATGCTCTTATAATAGCCCCGTGCACGGGAAATACGGCGGCAAAGCTCGCCTGCGGTATAACCGATACTTCGGTTACCATGGCGGCAAAGGCGCACCTTAGAAACGCAAGGCCGCTTATAATCGCAATTTCAACCAATGATGCACTTGCGGCAAACGCAAGAAATATAGGAACGCTTTCCGTTATGAAAAATATATTTTTCGTTCCGTATCGGCAGGACGATTCGTCGGGCAAGCCGAACTCTCTTGTCGCAGATATGGGGAAGATTGGAGAAACACTTTCTTCGGCTCTTAAAGGGCAGCAAATTCAGCCGATTCTTGCTTGAAGACAAAGGAGAGTCGAACTCATTTGCCAAAAAAACAACCCCCGTTCGGAGAACGGGGGTTTTGTTATATGTGAAGAACCGATGACGCGATAAAGAAATAAATAAGAAGCGATATTGCGTCAACTATTGTCGTTATGAACGGACTCGACATGACCGCAGGGTCAAATCCGAGTTTTTCCGAAATGAGCGGAAGAGTGCAGCCGATAAATTTCGCGCATACAACCGTTGCAAGGAGAGTCAAGCAGACAACGAGCGAAACTGCAAGCCCGACCCGGTCAAAAAGCATGAGCTTTGCAAAGGTCGCCGCGGCAAGCGTAACACCGCACAGTAGCGAAACACGGATTTCTTTCCATTGAATACGGAATATATCCCTAAATTCTATCTCGTCGAGCGAGAGTCCGCGAATAACCGTAACTGAAGCCTGACTTCCCGAGTTGCCGCCGGAGTCCATCAGCATGGGGATATATGCCGCAAGACATGCCTGCGCCGCCAGAGCAGACTCAAAACGCGTTATTATAAGTCCCGTAAACGTGGCAGAAATCATAAGTATGAGAAGCCAAGGTATACGCGCCCGCCAAATTTCGAAAACACCTGTTTTTAAATACGGCTTATCTGACGGCGTGATAGCCGCCATTCGCTCAATGTCCTCCGTTGCCTCTTCTTGGAGAACGTCGATAGCATCGTCAACCGTAACTATTCCGACGAGCCTGTTCTCACGGTCCACAACAGGGAGCGCGATGAGGTCATATTTGCTGAACTTAAGAGCAACCTCTTCCTTGTCGTCAAGAGTGTTTACCGAGATTGCATTCTCGTCCATAATGTCGCCGATTTCGTCCTCGTCGTCCGACATAAGGAGCTTCTGCACGGTTATGATTCCGATGAGCTTTCTGTTCGGCGCGGTAACATAGCATGTGTAAATCGTTTCTTTGTCCACACCCGAACGGCGGATGTTCTTAATGGCTTCGGCGACGGTTAAATCAGCGCTGAAGTTGACGTATTCGGTCGTCATGATGCTTCCTGCACAGTCGTCCGGATACTTCAGTATTTCGTTAATCATTTTGCGCATATCGGGGTCTGCCTGCTTGAGAATACGGCGCACTACGTTTGCCGGCATTTCCTCAACGATGTCAACCGCATCGTCAACATAAAGCTCATCGACAACATCCTTGAGCTCGTTATCGGAGAAGCCCCTTATGAGAAGCTCCTGAACATCCGCGTCCATCTCAACAAATGTGTTCGCGGCAAGCTCCTTTGAAAGAAGCCTGAACAGGAGCGGCATTTTATCCTCGGGTATGTTTTCGAGGAGGGTTGCAATGTCCGCGGGCGCCATTGTATTGAGCACGTCGCGGAGAGCGAAATACTTGCGTTCTGCCAAAAGCGCAAGTATGGTCTTTTCAAAAGACGCGGTTAGTTCTCCCATTTTTCCTTACCTCCTTATATGTATTTCTCAGGAAGCAAAGGTACATGGAGAAAACGCGATATCATTGCCTATGCACGCGAATACGACGAACGCACGGCAAATACCGCAATATTCCCTCTGCACCTACTACCGCCAGCGTCCATCATTTTCACCTGCCTTATTTCTGTAAATTTATAACATTAAAAGAATACACCCATAACGCGCATTTGTCAACAGAATATGCCGTTATCTTTTATAAACAGTTTTGCCGTTTACTATCGTCATAGCTACGTCAAAATTGTCATCGAGGATCGCAAGATTTGCCTTTTTGCCGATGTCTATTGAACCGGTTTCGCCGTATATGCCGAGCGCTTCCGCAGGGTTTTTGGTAACGCCGAGCATTGCGTCGGACAAGCTCTGTCCGAGAACATTTACAACATTTGCAAGGGCCTTGTTTGTGCGGAGAGTTGAGCCTGCAAGCGCGCCTTCGAGCGTTCTCGCAACTCCGTCTTTCACTTCAACGGGAAGGCTTCCGAGCGTGTACTTTCCGTCCGCCATGCCTGCCGCCGCCATAGAATCCGTTATGAATATGATTTTGTCTCGCCCTTTGCATCTGAGTGCAATTTCGCACGCCTCTTTTGACACGTGAATCATATCGCATATCAGCTCGTTGTATATACCGTCGTTTACAAGACTGTACCCGAGAAGCCCCGCGTCCCTGTGGTGAAGCTGTTTCATACAATTATATGTGTGAACTGCAATGCTTGCTCCCGAAGCATACGCAAGGCGTGCCGAACTGCAGTCGGCCTCGCTGTGTCCGCAGGATACGCGTATTCCGCGTGATTTTATATACTCTATGGATTCTTTGGCTCCGGGAAGCTCGGGCGCAATGGCAATAACCTTCAGATTGCCGTCTGCGGTATCGATAATTTCACGCATTTCGGAAACATTGGGCTTTCTCAGAAGCTTCGGGTCGTGGGCGCCGCGCAGGTTCTCGCATATATACGGCCCCTCAATATAGATACCGCCGATTTCCGCACCGCGTGTTCCGAGACGTATCCTCTCGGAAATGGTGCGCACGGCTTTCAAAATATCATCGTACGCGCTTGTAACGGTTGTTGCCATGCACGTCGTAACGCCGTTTTTGGCATAGTAATCCGATAAGTCGTCAAGCTCCGAAAGAGAAGCCGTTGAAAAATCAAGTCCGGCGCCTCCGTGAGTGTGCATATCAATAAAGCCGGGAAGCGTAATATGCCCCGAAAGGTCGATATCATATTCGTCTGAGTTGTCAAATCCTGCGAATTTGCCGTCGGAAACGGTTATCGTTTTTTTCTCAAATGCTTTTCCTGCGCTGAATACACGGCCTGTTTTTATTTTCATGTTCTGGGACAACCTCCTAATTCCGCTTGATATTACACGTTTTTCATGTTAATATCATTGTATCACATTTTAATCGGAAGTGAAACAGAAAATGAAAAGAACTCTCGGAAAAAAACTAATTGACTATGTGGTAATAGCACTCGGATGTTTTCTTTTTGCGCTGTCCTTTAACTTGTTTTTAAAGCATGCGCAGATTGCAGTCGGCGGAATTACGGGTATCGCAATGGTAATAAACTATTTCTTCCCGCAAATCAGCATGGGCGTTTTGACGTTTGTAATCAACATACCGTTTCTTATTATCGGGCTTCGGCATATCGGAGGAGAATTTATGGCAAAGACCGTTTTCGCCTCGTTTATGCTTTCGCTGTCATTACAGATAACCGAGTGGGTGCCTTCGATTACGGACGACCCCCTCCTTTGCTCCATATACGGAGGAATAGGTGTCGGCGTCGGCATAGGATTTGCCTTTCTGCGAAACGGGAGCACGGGCGGCTCGGATATAATCGGGCTCGTCCTGAAAAAGAGATACTCGGGCATATCTGTCGGGACGCTGGTGCTGATTGCAGATACGATAATCGTGCTCTGCGCGTCATTCGCGTTTAAGAATGTAAACAGCGTACTCTATGCGATAATTAAAATGTATGTTTCGTCCATTGCGACAGACGGTGTTCTCTACGGACTTTCGACAAATAAGCTTGCGTATATTATAACCGAAAAAGCGGAAACTATCAGCAAGCTGATTATCTCCGAACTCCGCCACGGCGCAACGATTCTGACGGGTGAGGGCGCATATACAAACCGCCCGCGGAAGATGATTCTCTGCGCCATAAATCCAAACCAGATAGGAAAGCTTAAGGAGATAGTGCGTGAAGCGGACGAGGAGGCATTCGTAATCGTAACGAACACGCACGAGGTTCTCGGTTTCGGGTTTAAACCGAATACGAAATCAAATGTATAACTTTTAATCAGTGCGGAGTCTTGAAAAGCGAGCAAAACAGTAATATAATAGTGTTGGAGGAGTACCTTTGATAAATGTTTCCGCTTTGAAAAAAGTTTACCGCATTGGAGAAAATGAGGTGTTCGCCCTGCGAGGGGTTGACCTTACCGTATCGGACGGAGAGTTTTTGGCGGTTGTCGGCTCGTCAGGCTCGGGAAAGAGCACGCTCATGAACATACTTGGCTGTCTCGACAGACCGACTTCGGGAGAATACCTCCTCGACGGTGAGGACGTTCTCAAAATGAAGAAAAACAGACTCTCGGAAATACGAAACCGCAAAATAGGATTCATATTTCAAAACTTTAATCTTTTAGAGCAGATGTCCGCGGAGGAAAATGTGGAGCTCCCGCTCATGTATGCAGGTATTCCACGGAGCGAACGAAAAAAAATCGCAGAGGAAGCGCTTGAGAGAGTAGGGCTTTCGCACAGGCTCCGGCATCGCCCGTCCGAGCTTTCGGGTGGGCAGAAACAGCGCGTTGCGATTGCACGGGCAATCACGCGCCGTCCGTCGGTTATACTTGCCGACGAACCGACGGGGAATCTCGACCGCGTATCAACAGAGGGAGTATTGCAGATTCTGTCTGAGCTTCACGAGGGCGGGGCGACTGTCGTTTTGATAACGCATGATATGAATATAGCCGACCGCGCAGACAGAACCGTCAGAATTTCCGACGGAGAAATTATTACGACATAAAAGAGGTGTTTTGCAATGGAACGCAAAGACAAATTCAACTATTATCTCGACATAGCAGAAACCGTGCTTGAGCGTGGAACGTGCTTGAGGCGGAATTTCGGCGCAATCATTGTGCGGCATGATACAATTATTTCAACAGGGTATTCGGGCTCGCCGCGCGGAAGAAAGAATTGCTGCGACCTCGGGTACTGCCGCCGCGAGAGCTTGAATATACCGCGCGGTGAAAGATATGAGCTTTGCCGCAGCGTTCACGCCGAAGCAAACGCCATAATCGCCGCTTCACGGAACGAGATGCTCGGCTCGACGCTTTACCTTGTCGGGCGCGACATGAAAACGGGCGAGCTTGTTGAGAATGCGTCAAGCTGTGCCATGTGCAAGCGTATGATAATAAATTCGGGTATAGGCCGTGTCGTCATACGGAATACCCCGACCGACTATACGGTAGTCCTCGTCAACGACTGGATAAAATTTGACGATTCGCTCGATAATGAAGTAAAGGGTTATTGATTTTTCGGAGGTGTTAAACTGCTATGAAAAAAGTTGTTTCGGTTTTCGGACGTATTGCGGCTTTCATTTCGCTTCTCGGAGTGGTGATCTATTGCATCGGTTACTTTTTCGCATCCAAAACAAAGAAAATCGGCGAAGTTTTTTCAAAGAAAGAATCTGATTCCGGGGAAGATGAATAATGAAGCTGTCCGAACAGGTGGAGGGCATAGTCGGCGGTCTTAAGGGA